>CADCWI010000018.1 GCA_902806355.1 uncultured Thermomicrobiales bacterium
AGCAACGACGTTTTCTTCCACCCGTTCCGGTCTGGGCTCTCCTTTTCGGCTCGATTACCGCGGCGTTCCTGTTGTTGGTGATGTTTCCTGCCGTCCGGAGCTCTACCGTTTTCGCGGCTCCCGGCCAGATCTCTGCTGATCAAGCCTTGAACCAGAATGTCGGCTATCTTGGTCCGGAAGCAGCGGCGACTTTGAGCCTCGACTTCCCGGTCCTGGTGCCCTCCGATGTTCCCGCGCCCTTCGCTGGAGAGCCCTCGGTAAGTGCCGGCGGTAATTCCTACAGTCTCTATTGGATGAACGCAGGTGGTGATCCGACGTTTCTCCAAGTGAGCGGAATCGTTGGTGGCGCTTTACCTGCAGGTTCGCCCGCCGATCTCAACAATGAGCTATCCATAAATGCCAGCGTTGGAGGGAACGACGCAATCAACGATGTCACCGACACGTATGATGCGGTCTGGTGGATTTCCGGGGGCGTGCTCTATTCTGTCGAAAGCCGGAACATGGCGATGGGTAGCCTTGATTTGGCGAACTCCCTCCTCCTGTATGTGGGACCGGAAACCCAGGCTCCGGTTGAGGAACTTCCGCCGGAGGCAGGAGGTGGCATTCTCGAAAGCCCCACCGATGCTCCTGACCAAACCGATGAAGGCACCGATTCCAGCACGGACGGTGGAGCGGAACCAATCGAAACAAGCGAGGCTACCGAGGAAGTGGATCTCCCGGTCGAGGCGGCCGTCCAGCCGACCGCCCAGGGTGATCAGCCTGAAACGGGACTAACTGTCGAGCCAACGACGGAGCCTACGGTCGAAGCTGGGGAACCGACGACCGAGCCCGAGCCGGGCGACACTGTGGAGCCGACGGCCGAGCCGGAACCGACAGCGGAGACGCCGGCAGGGCCGACTCTGGAGCCGACAGACGAACCGGCAGGAGCGGATTCGGGGAGCGACACGGCCACGGCCGCAAGCAATGTTGGCTCGGACGGCACAGGCGGAGCGCCACTCCCGGTCTTCGGCGGAGACGGCACCGGCGGCACCCGCGATGTGATCATCCCGGAACGGGATGAGTAGTGCAATCTGAATGGAACAGGGCAGGTGGTCTACGCGGTTTGTGCCACCTCGCGGATGAGCTCGTTCGGTAACCGAATCGAGAACGCCGCGCCACCATCAGGGGATGTGCCCACAGTTATTGTGCCCCCGTGTGCTTCGATCAGTTCCCGGCAAATATAGAGGCCCAGCCCTAGACCTGGTACGGCGCTTTCGGTTGCCGATCGGCTCCGGTAGAATGGTGAGAAGAGTTGTGCCTGGTCTGGGGATGGGATGCCCGGTCCTTCGTCGATCACGGTCAGCAGGACATCATCGGTGACGTGTCCATGTGACAACTTCACGCTCACTTCCCCGCCAGGCGCGTATTTCACCGAATTTCCGACAAGATTGTCCATCACCTGATGGATACGATCTTCGTCCATCTCCATCACAAGCTCCGGGGTGTCCGTGACGAAGACCACATTATGGTCACTCGACGTGGTGTTCCACGACTCGACTACGGAGCGGCAGACCTGCACGATGTCCCCGGGAGCGCGACGAATCTGCAGCCTCCCGGCACGCAGGCGAGAGACATCCAGCAAGTCATCAACGAGCCTGGTCACGCGATCGACATGACGCTGCAGCGTTAGCAACCAGTCGACGTGTTGCTGATGCCCTCCTTCCCGCTGGAGATCCCGCGCCACGATCTGTGAAAACCCGCGGATTGGTGTCAGTGGCGACCTTAACTCATGTGACACGACCGAGATGAATTCGTCTCGGAGCCGCTCAGCTTCCTTGAGTGGGCTGACATCCTGGAAGATGCCGACAACCGCATCGATCGAGCCGTCATCCGCACGCAATGGGGCCGCGCTTGCGACGACCGGAAGGTGCTGGCCGTCAGACAGCCGGATCGTCAGCTCGACGCCCGTGATCACTTCGCCTTCTTCAAGCGCGCGGACCATGGGAATGCTGGACTTGCAGCCGGAATCGTTCACAATCTTGAGCTGATCCGCACGCCGGATGTCTGGCGAGCCGTCGGAACGAATCGCGAAGATGCGCTGCGCCGCCGCATTGGATGCCACGATCTGGCCATTCGGAGGACGGGCAACCATTACGGCTTCGGGAATGGTCTGGATCACCGCCTGGAGCCTGCGGTGATGATCCTGTACGCGATCGAGCAAGGCGTCTTGATCGTCGGCAAGGCGGGCGGCCTCCATGAACGCGATCGTACGGTGAGCCAGTGCATTCAAGCGGGCGATCGCGGTCGGACCAAACCGGTAGGGGACATACAAGCCGACCCAGGCGACGCCGATCAGTTGCTCATTCGCGCCAATGAGAGGTACGCCAGCGACTGCCCGAAGATGGTCATTGATGGTGAAGATGTCTTCGATGTCATCTTCGTCGAAACTGTCCGGAACAGTGATTGGCCGTCGTTCCAGAGCGATCCGTCCGGCAAATCCCTCGCCAACAGCGATACGGCTGTCCGTTGCATTTCCCTCGAATGACTCGTCCACCTCGGAGTCACCGTAGGAAACGGCGCGGATCAGCGTCGCCGTGGGAGGATCGAGGAGATAGAGTGCTCCGGCGGAAGCGCGATTCACCCGAACCATGGCAGTGAGGATCGATTGCAGCACCGCCAGATATGCTTCACGGTCGCCAGCGGGCCGGCGGGCAGCAGCAATCTCGACGGCGCTCAGGGCGGTGTTCGCCGCCCTGAGCGCGGCAGTCTCGAGCCGTGCGTTGGCACGATCGTACTTCAGATGCTCGATCGTGGTGATCGCGATGCCGCAGACGATCATGAACCCGACGATGATCATCAGCGAGTTCCACACGCCGTGCGTTTCGGGCTCCATGGTCCGACGGACGAACAGAAGATCGAGGCAGATGGTCGCGATGATAAGTGCCGTGACTCCGCCGACCCAATCCGCGACATATGTGGAGAGCCCGACGCAGAGAATCAAGAGGAACGCGGGAACCGCGTCCGACATGCTCATGTCGAGTCCGAAAAGCAGGAGTGCGGGTACCAGTACGGCGAGCGCGGAGAAGATGAGCCGCCAGAGCTCGACGCGGGCCGACCGCATCGATGTGACGTGGTCACTGCCGATCGAGACCCATCGTCTCGTGGAGTGTGCTACCTGCTGCACGTATTGTGTGGCGGCGCCCCCAGCTTCCGAGACACGATGCCATGTGGCGGGCGCCATGCGTGCTCGCGCCCAGCGTGTGAGAATGTCAAGCATGTCACTTGCCTTGCTCGCAGATCCTGAGGGAACGTCTGCGCCGAGGGGATGTATGGGTCAGGGCGGAGAAAGTGACGCGTCAGATGGAAGCGATGCAAACGTCCGTCGAAGCGAGAGAGGCCGGAAAGGGTTCGAACGTTCGCTCATTGTACAAGGCACTCTGACAGGAAGGCACTAATAGTGACTCCGGCACAAAGGGTCTGCCGGAGGTGCGTGATTTCGCGCCGACGAAGACGCGCAAGGGTGTAAAATAAGAAGAGCATTCTTCGGGTATGACCTGGAGCGACCACACAACTCTGACAATGTTGTCGCCTGATTGTGATTCGAAGACTACGCACGAATCGGGTGCGCTCAACCACCGCGCGACGCCCTGTTCAAGGGGCACGGCACCAGGAGCGGATTACCTTGACTACCGATATTTCGCCGCCAACCGGCCAAATGGAAATACACGCAGACCAGACCATACATGACATCACGGTGATAGGCGCCGGGCCAACCGGATTGTTCGCCGCCTTCTATGCGGGATTGCGCGGAGCGAGCGTACAGATCATTGATTCTCTGGAAGAAGTCGGAGGTCAATGCTCCGCGATGTATCCGGAGAAGTATATCTACGATGTGATCGGGTACCCGAAGGTTCTCGCCAAGGACTTTGTTGCCGCCTGCCTGGAGCAGGCATTGCGCTCGGACCCGACGATCCGGTTGCGTGAGCAGGTAAATAGTCTGGAGAAGCTGGACGACGGCTCATTCGTGTTGCACACCTCACAGGGGGAGCGACGCAGCCGGTCCGTGATCATCGCCGCGGGAGTTGGAGCGTTCGAACCGACGCGCTTGGGAGCCGCAGGCGTAACCGAGCTCGAAGGCAAGGGTGTGCACTATTTCGCGAAGCGGATCGAGGACTTCCGGGACAAGCAGGTGGTCGTTGTTGGTGGCGGTGACTCGGCGGTCGACTGGGCGGTCACGCTGGAACCCATCGCCCGGAGCGTCAATTTGATCCATCGTTCGAAGTTCCGCGCCCATGAGGCGACCGTCGCCGACCTCGAGCGATCGACCGTGAAACTGCATTATCCAGGATATGAAGTCGTCGAGGTCCGGGCCGGTGATCATGGCCGGATCGCTGGTCTCACGTTCCGACATCTGGACGGTCGAGCTGCGGAGCTCGAGGTCGATGAGCTGATATGCGCGATTGGATTCAAGGCTGATCCTGGACCGATCAAGACATGGGGCCTCGAGCTTCAGCGAAACCAGATCTCGGTGGACAAGGTGACGATGGAGACGAACATCCCCGGTGTCTTCGCGGCAGGAGACATCGCGTCATACGCCGCCAAATTCAAGCTGATCGCCACGGGCGCGGCGGAAGCCGTTAGCGCGGTCAACCATGCGGTCCAGTATCTGGATCCGGGCGCTCGGCTCGATGCTGGTCACTCGACGACGATCATGGAGAAGAAGGCGAAGCAGGCCGCGCAAGTCGCCGCGGCTGATTAACCTTTCCTGGGTCAGCGGCAAGAACGGCATTCCGGGCGCTCGCTCGGAATGCCGTTTCAGTATTGGATAGCCAGTAGCCAGACAGTCTCCAGCGATGCTGCTCAGACGGTGCCGACGCCCATTCGGTCGCGTACGTGGGTCATCTTTTGGGAAGCTCGCTGACGGGCCGTCTCGGCACCTCGCTCGAGCAGCGCCGTAACCTTTTCCGGTTGCGCCTCCAGCTCAGCCAGTCGTTGTTGCACCGGCTGGATCGACGCGACGATCACCTCGGCAAGCTCCGCCTTGAACGCGCCATAGCCCTTCCCCACGAAGCGTTCCTGAACGGCCCGAGGTTCGATCTCCTCAAGCAAGGCGTAGATCGTGATCAGGTTCGTCAGGGCCGGTTTCTCGGGGTCAATGACGACTTCCGTGCCCGAATCCGTGACCGCGCGTTTGACCTTCTTGCGAATGACATCGGGCTCGTCGCTCAGTGCAATGTAACTGCCTGGATGAGACGAACTCTTGCTCATCTTCTTCGTGGGATCGTCGAGCGCCATGATGCGCGCGCCGTTCTCCTTAATGTCTGGTGCAGGCAGCACGAAAGTGTCCCCGTACCGGGCGTTGAATCGATACGCGATGTCCCGTGTGAGCTCGATGTGTTGTTTCTGGTCGTCGCCCACGGGAACGAGATCAGTGTCGTAGAGCAGTATGTCGGCAGCTTGCAGCACCGGATAGTCGAAAAGGGCGGCACTGACGGAATCTGCCTGCCCGTTCGACTTGTCCTTGAACTGGGTCATCCGGCGGAGCTCGCCGTATTGCGTCACGGAATTGAGAAGCCAGCACAGTTCCGCATGTTCCCGGACATGCGACTGCACGAAGAGCGTGGACATCTCTGGTGAAATACCGGACGCGAGGATGATGTTGGCGAGATTCCGGATGTTCGAGCGCATGCTTTCGCGAGTCGTCGAGAGCGAGAGCGCATGGAGATCGACGATGCAGAACACGTTATCGTACATCTCCTGCTGCTTGACCCAGTTTCGAATCGCTCCCAGATAATTGCCGAGATGAAAGTTTCCGGATGGCTGTATCCCGGAGAAGACCCGCAGTCGCCGGTCAGATTGCGGAGAGCCAGCGAGAGCACTCTGGGAGCCATAGGTTTGGGCGGTCATGAATGATTCACTATCCTCGCTCATCGGTATTCCAGGCTGAATGGCGTATCACCATGTCAGGCAGGAGACAGTATAGCGATGAGCTCGCTGGAGTTCGGCCCGCCTGGAGTCAGCAAGAATCAGGGAACGGGATACCGGGATTGCCACGGTGAGCAGGGGGTTTCCATCGATTCTATCTACGGGATCCGCTCGGCATGACCAGCCAACACGAGTTGAGCCTCAATTGAATCATCGGCGCAGTCGTCGTCGGACAGCCAGGTCGCACCGAAGTTGCGCATGCTGTCGATCACCGGGAGCAGTGCGAACCCCTTTTCTGTGAGCGTGTATTCGACGCGGGGCGGCACTTCGGCGAAGCAGGTGCGCTCGACCACGGCGGCCTCTTCGAGCCGCTTGAGCCGCTCCGACAACGTTTTGGGGCTGATACCGGTCAGGGATCGCTCGAGCGCACTGAAGCGCATGCGGCCGCCAGCGAGGTCACGCACGATGAGAGGAGTCCACTTGTTGCCGATGATGTCAGCGGTGCGTGCTACGGGACAACCAAGATGTCGTGAGTCGGGAACAGGCATGGCTGGTCTTTCTGGCAGGAAGTCACCTGGTGACGGGGTCATTGCTTTCCGAATGATAGCATCGGCGTCCAGCGACCGGCAATCGACCGTGCCAGACTGCCGGGCACGTGTGTGCCACGACCGGTCGGAGAAGTCCGGTGCTGGCCCCGCATGGAGGGCCGTCGACCGGTTACGATACTGGAACAGGACAGTGTGCCTGAGGCTTTGCGCCTAGCTGACCCGACAAGGACTTTGCCAGTGACGGTCACGCGAGAACGCGGACAGAGAATTCGATGATCCGACTGTTTGCCTATGCTGTTGCGTCCATGGTCGCGCTACTTGCCGTTGGCGCGATCTCCGAAGATCTCGTCCGCTATGAGTCGGCGGAGTCCGTCGTGATCTTTGGCCTTGTCGCCGGACTCGTCAGTGCCTTCATCAAGCCAGTCGTCAAGCTGCTGACACTCCCGATCACGTGCCTGACATTCGGCCTCTTCGCGCTGGTGGTGAACATGGCGCTGTTCAAGGGGGGTGCCGCGATCACACCGGGAGTCGACGTGAGCTGGTGGGGTGCGCTCCTGGGGTCGGTCTGCGCCAGCCTCGCTTCGGGATTGATTTTCGCGGTGGTCGATGAGTAGGGACATGCGCGAATCTGACATCGTCACCAGTCAACGCACCTTCGGTGCGCCCTTGACGATCGGTGTCATCGCCGACACGCATATCTACCCGCACAGCCGTCGCATCATCCCCATCCAGGTGATCCGCCTGTTCCAGAGAGCGAAGATCGACCTGCTGATCCATCTGGGTGATGTGAACACCCGTTTCGTGCTGGAGGAACTGGGAGAAATCGCGCCGCTGATTGCGGTTCCTGGTAACAACGATGATGACGAGCTGCAGGACATGCTCCCGGCCAGCGTTCGCTTTACGGTTGGCCGGTTTCGCTTCGGAGCGATTCACGGCCACGGAGGCCGGTCGGCGAAGCAGGTCGTCACGGACACGTTTGCCGGCAAAGTGGACTGCGCACTGTTTGGACATAGTCATATCCCGTACATGGACCAGAAGCGTGAGACGGTCCTGTTCAATCCGGGATCGGCCACGGATCGACGATGGCACGAGCACTTCGGGGTCGGCATCATCTCGGTGGAGGACATCGGCATCGATCCTGAGCTCATCCTCTATACGGACCCGGCCCACCTGGAAAACATTACCTTCGAGTGACAGCGCCTCGGCATTCTTGAAAGCACGGCATCGCGAGGGAGCAGAACTGGATGCAAACCCGGACCAGGGTGCAGGACGCAAGGCTTACAGAGGGGCGCTGGCTCAGGATTCCGGGGCCAACTGTTGTCCATCCCGATGCGGTGATCGCGCAGCAGCGGGACATGCTTCCGCATCGCGGTCCGCAATTCGTTTCCTTTTACAGCCAACTCCTTGAAAAGGTCCGAGCCATCCACCGGACCGAAGGCGATGTGCTGGTCTGGCCAGGAAGCGGATCGGCCGGGTGGGAGGCAGCGATCACCAACCTGCTCGCTCCGGGCGACACGGTAATCGCGACTGTGTGTGGAGCATTCGGTGATCGTTTCGCGTCCATCGGCACCACGTTCGGACTCGACGTGAAACGGGTCGACGTTCCCTGGGGCGAGGCGATTCCGGTCGACCAGTTCGCCGCCGCGCTTGCAGCGGTGAAGGATGTCAAGGCGGTGTTCATAACCCACAACGAAACCTCGACGGGCGTGACCAACCCGCTGCCCGAGCTGGCGGCGCTCGGCCGGCGAGCTGGTGCGCTCGTCATCGTGGATGCGGTGAGCTCAGCAGCCGCGATTCCGCTTGAAGTGGACGAATGGGACCTCGACTGGGTGTTATCCGGCTCCCAGAAGGCGTGGATGTGTCCACCGGGACTCATGCTGTCGTCTGTAACCGAGCGTGCTTTTGCGGCCGCGAAGCGGTCGGGATATCCTCGCTTCTTCTGGGATATCGAGGCAATGAAACAGGCTGCGAGCAAGGGCACTACCGCAACGACACCGTCCCTGTCGCTTCTGTACGCCTTGGATGCCTCGGTGGATGCGATGCTGGCTGAGGGCGTTGATGGCTTGTGGGAGCGACATCGTCGGCTTGGGTCGCTGGTCCGCCACGGGGTGGGCGCGCTCGGCCTGGAATTGCTCGCCGATCCGGCGTTCGCCTCCGATTCGATCACGGCCTTCGCGCCACCACCAGGCATGATGTCCGGCGCGCTGCGTGACCGGGTGCTCGACATCAGCGGAATCGAGATCGCTGTCGGCCAAGGTGCTCAGACGGAGCGGATCAATCGCATCGGGCATATGGGTTGGGTCGCGGAGCCGGAATTGAGAGCGACGCTGGAGGCACTGGCTCTCGCGATCGAAAAGCCTGCCTGAAGGCCTTTCACGCTCACCATAACGGCAGTGGCAAGTCCGCTTCTGTTGTCAGGCACTGGGCCAAGGGCTATACTTTCCTTCTAAACCTCCCCCAGGAGATGGCGAATGTGTCGCAGGTCTTGCTGGGCTGGAGGCTGTTGCGTGTCTGTTGGTTTTTAAGGATGGTTTATGGACGGTACGGACGTTCGTGAGCAGAGCGACGGAAACAGCCTGGTTGAACAGCAGTCAGCGACTGCAGTGGAGACCGCGGAGGTGGACGGCGCATCGCTCATGGAGCAATTCCTCAGTGATCCCAGTCATGACTACAAAACCCTGAAATACGGGGATGTCATGGATGGCATCATCATGCATCTCGACCGGGAAGAACTTCTGGTAGACATCGGTTCCAAGGCTGAAGGAATCGTGCCGGCCAAGGAGTACTCCAGCCTTTCCCCTGAGGAGAAGGACAAGCTCGAGATCGGGGACAGCATCCTGGTCTTCGTGGTTCAGCCCGAGAACCCGGAGGGCCACCCTGTCGTCAGCATCGATCGTGCTCGCCAGGAAAAGAGCTGGCGGAAGCTGCAGGAGATCCACGAGGCGAACGAGGTTATCGAGGCCGAGGTTACCAACTACAACAAGGGTGGCCTGCTGGTCAATCTCGATGGCGTCCGGGGATTTGTGCCCGCGTCGCAGGTGAGCGAAATTCGCGGCGGTGACGAGTCCAGCAAGCAGGCTGACATGGCCCGCCTGATTGGTACATCCCTGCCGTTGAAGGTGATCGAGATCAACCGGCACCGGAACCGCCTTATCCTCTCCGAGCGGCAGGCGATCCAGGAACGTCGCGACGTGATGAAGGAACGCTTGATCGAGGAGCTGAAGGAAGGCGAGGTCCG
Organism: uncultured Thermomicrobiales bacterium; assembly: GCA_902806355.1. The sequence continues at coordinate 9,691 of CADCWI010000018.1, forward strand.
AAAGGGTCGCGTCTCCTCCATCTGCGACTTCGGCGCGTTCGTCGACATCGGGGGAGCCGATGGCCTCGTGCACCTTTCCGAACTCTCCTGGAGCCGTGTCCGGCATCCGAGCGAGTTGCTCAAGATCGGGCAGGAGGTCGATGTCTACGTCCTGGGGATCAATTCGCAGGAGAAGAAGATCGCGCTATCGATCAAGCGCACCCAGGCCGAGCCATGGAGCAGGGTCGCGACCTCTTACGAAGTCGGGAAGCTTGTGCGGGGAACGGTCACCCAGGTCGTCAACTTCGGTGCGTTCGCCCGGATCGAGGATGGTATCGAGGGCCTGATCCATGTCTCGGAGCTGGCGGACGAGCGCATCCAGCATCCGAAGCAGGTCGTGCAAGAGGGTCAGGAGTTGATCCTCCGCATTATCCGGATCGATCCGCAACGCCGCCGCATGGGGCTGAGCCTGAGACGTGCCCTTGACACTCCGGACGAGGAGTTGGTAGCGGAATTCGGCGAGGAAGTTCTCGAGGAGCGCGATGCGCTGGTCCAGAAGATCCGTGCCTCTCTGGAGGCGGAAGGTCTTACCGGCCAGATGGCGGAGCCTCGGACCGATGAGGACGGATCCGATCGAGCCAGGGGTGATTCCCCGTCCGCGGGTGGAGAAGCAGCGTCCGCGGCGCCAACGGTGCCGGACCAGGTCGCCGCATTCGAGGAGCGTCGGCAGCGCGCGGAGGAAGCCGCGGCAGCACAGCGGTCGTCTCGCGATCAAGGTCGTCGACCGAGCCGACCGACCAGTGACACGCCGGCGTTCGAAGGCGAGGACATGTCAGCTATGGCCATCGCCTTCGCCATGGCCGGCGCCGACGAAGATCTGTTGAGCGCGACGGAGACCGCAGCGCGGGACTCCGCTCAGGGCCGATCCCGCCCGCAGGCATCCGAGCCAGCAGACGCTTCAGTGGAAGAATCGACATCTGCTCCTGCCGCGACGGCCGATCCGGAAGGATCCACAGCTTCAGAGGAGCACGTGGTTCCCACGGCGGAAGAGCCATTGGCGGAGCAAACGCCCGACCTGCCCGACAGTGCAGTCGAGGACGAGCCTGCTGACGATGTCGTCGAGCCAGCGGACACAATCGAGGCAGCCGCTCCCGCTGACACAGGGGACGCCGAGGAGACACCTCCTGACGAGGCGACCGAAACAGTGACGACGGAAGAGGGCGAGCAAGACTCCTAGAGTGCGGCGGGCTTCCGTACAGCGGTTACCACATGAGTACGTGACAGCGACAGGTGCAGACTTGCACCTGTCGCTGTCATCGGTTCTGGCAAGTGTTGTGCATAGTAGATATGGGGAGTAGCGAAAACGTCATCGAGGGCGCACAATTGGAGGTGTGGACGTCCGCTAGCGTTCATCGTACGTAGATACGAGTAGAACCGGGATGAAGATCACACGTCGCGGCATTGAGCATTCTTCATCGGAGAACGGGGGAGCTACGGATGGCGGAGAAGTTCGACAAGTTTACTGATCGAGCCCGCAAAGTCCTCACGCTCGCCCAGGAAGAAGCCCAGAGGTTCAATCACAATTACATCGGGACTGAACACCTGCTTCTGGGGCTTGTGCGAGAAGGGGACGGCGTCGCGGCCAAGGTGCTGAGCAACATGGGAGTCCAGCTTCCGCGAGTGCGCTCGGCAGTCGAATTCATCATCGGCCGTGGAGACACGATGATCATGGGCGAGATTGGCTTGACGCCACGCGCCAAGAAGGTCATCGAACTGGCGGTGGACGAAGCCCGACGCCTCAACCACCACTACATAGGAACCGAACATCTGCTCCTTGGCCTCGTTCGCGAGGGCGAAGGGATTGCGGCCGGTGTTCTCGAGAGCCTCGGAGTGAACCTGGAGAAGGTTCGCGCTCAGGTGATGCAGGTCGTGAGCCAAAGCGCAAACGTCCAGCAGCAGTCCAAGCAGCAAACCAAGACACCATATATGGATGCGCTCGGCTTCGACCTTACGGAGGCGGCGCGCACCGACAAACTGGGACCGTTGGTCGGTCGACAGTTGGAAATCGACCGGGTGATGCAGATTCTTTCCCGGCGAACCAAGAACAATCCCGCCCTGATCGGGGAACCCGGCGTCGGCAAGACGGCAATTGTCGAAGGCCTGGCTCAACGGATCATCTCTGGTGACGTGCCAGAGCAACTTCAGAACAAGCGCCTGATCGCGCTCGATATTGGGGCGCTCGTCGCGGGCACCAAGTACCGTGGCGAGTTCGAGGAGCGGCTCAAGAAGATCGTCAACGAGGTCAAGGAGACCAAGAGTATCCTCTTCATCGACGAGTTGCACACGCTTGTTGGTGCGGGAGCGGCGGAGGGTGCGGTCGACGCCGCGAACATCCTGAAGCCAGCGCTCTCTCGTGGTGAGTTGCAGACGATCGGTGCGACAACGCTGGACGAATACCGCAAATACATCGAACGGGATGCGGCTCTCGAGCGACGCTTCCAGCCGGTGCAGGTTGGCGAGCCATCGATCGACGAGACGATCCAGATCCTTGAGGGCGTGCGCAGCCTGTACGAGGATCATCACGGATTGAAGATCAGCGATGACGCGCTCAAGGCAGCGGCCAATCTGGCCGCTCGTTACGTCACCGATCGGTTCATGCCCGACAAAGCGATCGACTTGATCGATGAAGCTTCGTCCCGGGTCCGGATGCAGCGGTCGGCGGCTCCGCCAAGCCTCAAGGAGGCAATGATGGGGTTGCAGTCCCTGCAACGGGAACTCGAATCGGCCGTGAATGGCCGCGAGTTCGAGCTGGCGGCGGAGTTGCGCGACCGCGAGCGCAAGCTGCGGGATCGAATCGATTCGCAGGAACAGGACCTGAAGGATTCGCAGTCGTCCGAAGCGACGTATGTCACTGAAGAGGACATCGCCGAAGTCGTCTCGATGTGGACCGGAATTCCGCTGGTCCGGATCGCTGGCGAGGAAAGCGAACGCCTGCTCCATATGGAAGAGGCGCTGCACGAGCGGATCGTTGGGCAGGACGAGGCGATCAATACGATCTCCAAGGCCGTGCGACGCGCGCGCGCGGGAATCAAGGATCCGCGGCGCCCGATCGGCTCCTTCATCTTCCTGGGCCCGACCGGGATCGGGAAGAGCCTGCTCGCCAAGGCACTGGCTGAGTTCATGTTCGGTTCCGAGGACCACCTGATCAAGATCGACATGTCAGAGTTCATGGAGCGGCATGCGGTCGCCCGACTCGTCGGGGCGCCTCCGGGCTACGTCGGGTACGAGGAAGGTGGCCAACTCACCGAGGCGGTGCGGCGCAAGTCGTACTCGGTCATCCTTCTCGACGAGATCGAGAAGGCGCACCCGGAAGCCTTCAACATGCTCCTCCAGATCATGGAAGACGGATCGCTTGCGGACGCCAAGGGCCGCAAGGTGGACTTCCGCAACACGATCCTCATCATGACGTCCAATGTTGGAGCGGAAGAGATCAATCGCGATGTAACGATGGGCTTCGTTTCCCGTGCCAATCAGGAGAAGGAATCCCAACGGCAACACGACGCGATGCGGGACAAGGTCATGGTGCGTCTCAAGGAGACGTTCCGGCCAGAGTTCCTCAATCGTATCGACGGCTCGATCGTCTTCCACTCGTTGACGCAGGAAGAGATCCGGCGGATCGTCGATCTCGAGTTGACCCGGGTCAGGATGCAACTCGCTGAGCAGGACATCACGCTCGAGATCGATACCGAAGCCAAGGACCTCCTTGGCGAGCGTGGTTACGATCACACGTATGGTGCCAGGCCATTGCGACGGATCATCCAGAACCTGATCGAGGACCCGCTTGCCGAGGGTCTGCTAACCGGCCGTTTCCTTGCCGGACACACGGTTCGCGTCTCGGTCGACGACGACTTGCTCAAACTCGAGCAGATCGAGGAATTCGCTACGGTCTAGCGAGACCTTCGAATTCGATGGACGAACGGCGCGAGGGATATCCCTCGCGCCGTTCTGTCTGCCGCGGCCCGAATTGGGAAGACACCGCTTAACTGATGCTTCGGCTGGAGGAAGCGCAGATCAAGTGATCTGGCGGCCGAAGATCCAGGGTGTGTTTCACGGGCGGGAAGATTGCAACAGCGGAGCAGCAGAGGTTACGAGCGATGGCGAAGGTTCGAACAACCTGGGTGTGTCAGCAGTGTGGTGCGATCAGCCCGGGATATCTGGGAAAGTGTCCTGCCTGCGGCGAGTGGCACTCGATGGTGGAAACCATTGAGGAGCGGGCTTCTACGTCGCGAAGCACGACCCGGAGTGGTACAGCACCTTTGCTCCAGCCGCTGAGCGAGATCTCGCCGAAGGGTCAGGAGCGTCACATCGTCCCCATCAGCGAGCTCAACCGGGTACTTGGCGGCGGACTCGTGCCAGGATCGCTCGTGCTGATCGGTGGTGATCCAGGGATCGGCAAATCGACGCTGATCCTGCAGGCGGCGAGCATGCTCGGATCACAGCAGCAGCCGGTCGTCTATGTATCGGCGGAGGAATCCCCGCAGCAGATTAAGCTCCGTGCCGACCGGCTCGGGATTCGGCCCGACCACGTGCTGATCCTGTCCGAAACGAACCTCAACGCGATCCTCGGTGCAATCGAAGCCCTTGATCCCGCATTGCTGGTCATCGATTCGATCCAGACGGTGATGCTCGACGAGATCAGCTCCGCCGCGGGAAGCGTGTCCCAAGTTCGTGAGTGCACGAGCCGCCTCATGCAATGGGCGAAGCCGCGGAATGTCCCCGTGTTCGTGATCGGTCATGTCACCAAGGAAGGGGCGATCGCCGGGCCACGGGTTCTCGAACACATGGTCGACGCTGTGCTCTACCTCGAGGGGGAACGATTCCACCAGTACCGGATCCTGCGGGCGGTCAAGAACCGGTTTGGATCGACGGACGAGGTCGGCGTTTTCGAGATGGCTGATGTTGGCTTGCGTGAGGTCTCGAACCCGTCCGAAGCGTTCCTGGAAGAGCGTTCAGATGTTGCCGCCGGATCGACCGTGGCCGTGACCATGGAAGGAACACGGCCGATCCTGGTAGAAGTGCAGGCACTTGCAACAGCGACGGCGTTCGGACTTCCGCGACGGAGCGCGAACGGCCTTGATACAAGTCGCCTGCAATTGTTGGTGGCGGTGCTCCAGAAGCGGGTCGGACTGGGCCTCGGTGCCCAGGATGTCTACGCCAATGTGGTCGGCGGGCTGCGTGTGATGGAACCTGCAGTCGATCTTGCGGTGGCGATCGCCGTCGCGTCCAGTTTCCGCGACCGGCCCGTCGATCGGACGTCCGTCGTGATTGGCGAGATCGGATTGTCAGGCGAACTTCGATCGGTGAATCAGCTGGATCGGCGCATCAACGAGGCATCCCGGCTAGGCTTCTCGCGAATGATCGTGCCACAAGGAGCGACGCGGGGACCGGTTGACGGATCACCGCGCATCGACATCGTGCGGTGCGGATCGGCCGCCGAGGCGATCGAGGCGGCTTTGACATAACGCCGGACGCTACGTGGATCTTTTTGGGCGCGAAGCCGTCAGCGTGAGAATCTCGTCGACGAGGCGTGCTGCGGCGTCCGGAGTGGCGGTCGAGCGGGCGGCGACGGTCATGGCCTGCCGTCGTTGCGGCGATTCGGCCAGAACCAGAATTTCGGACCTCAGTCGATCTGACGTGGCATCCGTTTGGTCGATGACGACTGCCCCGCCAGCATCTCCGAGAACTCGCGCGTTCTTGCGCTGCTCGTCACCCCAGGTGCCCGGAAGCGGGATCAGGATCGAGGGCAGCCCCATGAAGCCGAGCTCGCTCACCGTTCCAGCCCCTGCACGGCCCACGACCAGATCCGCTATCGCATACAGATCCGGCAACTCGGACCCCACGAAATCGGTCACCACGTATCTGCTGGCCTGATGCTGTGGGAGTGTGTCGCGGAGCGCACGCAGTCGCGCAAGGTCATTGTTTGCGGAAGCTGGCCCAACTTGATGGACGAGCTGCACCTTCTCGAGAAGCTCTGTAAGAATTGGTTCGATCCGCTGGTTGAGCGGGCTCGCGCCCCGGGCACCACCGGTGACGTAGACGACGGGGAGCCCAGGCGTGAACCCGTAGCGGTCGTAGCCGCGCTCGGCCGACCCGGAAGCCAGTGATGCCCGGACCGGGTTCCCGGTGGTGACGACGTTCTGGTGGAATGCCCGGGCCTGAATGGCGGTTTGCTCGAAACCCACTGCGAACGTCGACGCAAAGCGTGCCGCCGTTCGGTTGGCGATACCGATCTGGGCGGTTTGTTCGTGGGTGATGACCGGCGCGATGCGGTGCCCCGCGACGACGGAAGGGACACTGACCGCGCCGCCGGTGCTGTAGATGACGTCGGGCTGGAACGAACGAATGTGGCGCCATGCCTGGAAGACCCCAACAGGCACCCGCAAGCCATCCGTAACGGTCTGGATCGCCAGGTAGCGGCGCAGCTTTCCGGTTTGGATCGCGATGAACTCGACTTCCTGTTCAGCCGCAATCACTCGCTCGACGCCGGTATGGCTGCCGATCCAGCGTGCCTGGGTCATGATCCCGCGCCGGCGGAGCTCCTCGATCACTGCTACGGCCGGGAGAACGTGCCCGCCGGTTCCACCGCCCGCGATCACCAGGCGCAACGATCCGTCCGTGCTGACCATACGTGATAATTCCCTCGCATAACTGTTCTTCGTTGGAAAGCGAATGTGCTCCTCTGGAGCTCGCGGAGAGTATAGCGGCATCCCTTGTCCGACCAAGTGCTACGGTGCTTCGTGATACCATCCCTCCCGGTTGTCATAGAGTCACTCCACGGGTAACGGATGTGTGCATGGTCGAATCCGGTTTATGGACGACACCCTGCCCTACGGTATCGATCAAGGTCTCCCGCGCTCGTCGTTGAAAGTACCCTGAGTGGCAAGGACTCATTATCGTTCGATCGCTGTTGTGACTGCTGTCATTATCGTGTTCGACCAGACCGTGAAATGGGCGATCGTGGCATGGCTTGGACCACGGGCAGTCGGACATCGCTGGGAGCTGGCGGGACGAATTCTGGCCTTTGAGTACGTCGAGAATACGGGCGCCGCATTCGGGATACTGGCGGGTCAGGTGTGGTTGGTGTCGGCACTAGCAGTTGCTGTGGCAACACTCTTCGTCATGCTGATTGCATCCCGTCTGGAAGCAAATCCGCTGAACCAGGCGGCAGTCGGAATGATTCTCGGCGGCGCCTCCGGGAACATGATCGACCGGATACGTTTTGGCTATGTGATCGACTACATTGCGGTAGGCAGCTGGCCCCGGTTCAATGTAGCGGATTCTGCGGTTACGCTCGGGGTCGCACTCGTCATGTTCGGGATGGTGCGGGACGAACACCCGGGTACGAAGCCGAGCCGATCACTCCCCGAGCCGAATGGGATACCGCCGTCAACGGTTTACGATGATCATCACGACGAGAGGGACGATGTTGCGCGCTGACGCTTCTGAACAGGACGAACACTATCAGGAGGTGCTGGAGTTTCGTCCGGAGAGGAGCGACAAGAACACCCGGCTCGATCGATTCGTCGCTGCCGCACTTCCTGACCTCTCGCGAACCTATCTCCAGTCGCTGATAGATGGAGGGTTGATTCAGGTTGATGCCGTCCAGCGTCGTGCCGCCTTCAAGGTCACACCCGGCCAAGTCGTCACTGTCGCCCTGCCGGAAATCGCTGCGGTGGAGATTCTGGCGGAAGCGATTCCACTCGATATCATCCATGAGGACGGCGACGTCTTGATCATCAACAAACCGGCGGGAATGGTTGTCCATCCCGCGCCGGGGCACCCATCGGGGACGCTGGTCAACGCCGTTCTCCATCACGCACCAGGAATCTCGATTGGCGGCGGCAACCGGCCAGGGATCGTGCATCGATTGGACAAGGACACTTCTGGTGTCATGGTCATCGCGAAGTCGGATCGTGCGCAGAGCATCCTTTTGGAGCAGTGGCAGCGAAAGTCCGTTGGCAAGCACTACACCGCGTTGGTCACCGGAGTAATCGAAGAGGACGAGGCGACCATCGATGCTCCGATCGGCCGCGATCCGGCCAACCGCTTGCGGATGGCACCGCATCGGGGAGGCCGGGATGCGGTCACTCATTTCACCGTGGAACGTCGATACGAGTCATGCACGCTCCTCGATGTTCGCATCGAGACCGGCAGAACGCACCAGATTCGCGTTCACCTCCTGATGGTCGGCCGCCCAGTCGTCGGTGATGGACTGTACAGCACGAACAGGTCCCGAGCGTTGGCGCAGGAGTACGGTCTGAAACGGCAATTCCTGCACGCTTCGCGACTCACGCTCGACCTGCCGAACGGGGAACGACGGACTTTCAGTGCACCGCTCGCGCCTGATCTCGTGGCCTGTCTTGAACGCATCGAAGGGACCGGCGATGAGCTTAGGGAGGGCTGATGCCCGTTCGCTGATTCGGAGCTGGTACGCCTCGGGAATTTCCGCGGTGGAACCTCGGGATGCCGTGCGGAGGCATTTGAGCGTCAGACGGGACCACCTTCAAGTCGGAGGTCGCAGTCTCGCGATCCCTGATCACGGATTGGTATTAGTTGCGATTGGAAAAGCCGCGGTCGCGATGGCTCTCGGTGCTGATGATGTTCTGGGACGATACATCCGCGATGGCATCATCCTCACCAAGGACGGGCATGCGGAGCATGCGCCTTCCAGGATGCGAGTATTCGAGGCGGCCCATCCGGTCCCCGATGAGCGGGGTGTTGCCGCAAGCGCGGCAATCCTTGAGACGGTGAACGGGCTCGCACAAGAGGACATCGTCCTGACACTTCTCTCCGGTGGTGGCTCAGCACTGTTCGAGGCTCCTCGTGATCCGCTTACCCTGGCGGAAGTACAGGAAACAACCACCCTATTGTTGCGAGCTGGCGCGCCGATCCAGGACCTCAATGCCGTGCGCAGTCCCCTTAGCTTCGTCAAGGGTGGTGGTTTCCGACACCGGATCGGAGCGGCGAACTGCGTGAGTTTGATCCTGTCCGATGTGCTGGGGAATGACCCTGCCGTCATCGCGTCAGGACCCACCATCCGGACCACGCCGGATCCGTCGCGGGCATTGGCCCTTCTGGATCGGTACGGCGTCCGCACTCAAGTGCCGCGGGGGGTGATCGATCTGCTCGAACGCCAGAAGGACGCTCGGGAGGCGGCGATCGATGTATCCCCCGCCGATGTGTTCGAAATCATCGCTGACAACGACGTTTTCGTTGACGGCGTCGCGGAGGCGGCGGGAGAGAGTCATGTGGCCGCTTCCGCGTGGCGACACCGGGAAGGGGAGGCCCGCGAACTCGGACAGCGGTTCGTCGCGGACCTTGGTGACGTGCCGGATACTGTCCACGTGGTACTGGGCGGCGGCGAGGCGACCGTAACGGTGCGCGGGGATGGGAAGGGAGGCCGCAACACCGAATTTGCGTTGGCCGCCGCGATCGAGCTCGATCGGAACAGAGCCGACTGGGTGGTTGCCAGTTTGGCGTCGGATGGTCAGGATGGCTCGATCGATGGTGCCGGGGCAATTGCGGACAACGGGACGGTGGAGCGGGCAGCCCGGATGGGGCTTGATGCCTCTGCGTATCTAGAACGCAACGATTCTGGAACATTCTTTGAAAAGCTTGGTGACCTCGTCGTTCCTGGCCCGACCGGAACGAACGTCAACGATGTCTATATCGCCGTTCGAGCGACATCATTTCCCGGCGATGCGGATGGATGACGACACCTGTTGCAGGAAGGGAAAAGTCGAAGCATGAACGGAGCTGAATCGCTGGTCCACGCTCTGCGAGCAGCCGGTGTCGAAACCATCTTTGGCTTGCCAGGTGATACGGGCATGGCTTTTTACGACGCGCTGTACCACGAGCCGGGGATTCGTCACATCATGGCGCGTGATGAGCGATCCGCTTCATTCATGGCCGACGTCTACGCCCGGGTCTCACGCAAGGTTGGTGTCTGCGAAGGGCCGAGCGGCGGTGGTGCGACATACATCATTCCGGGTGTCGCCGAAGCGCAAGGGTCGGCGATCCCGCTGCTATGCCTGACTTCGGACACGCCGGTCGCTGACGAGCATCGCGGCGTCCTCACCGAGCTCGACCAGGTCGGATTGTTCCGCCCGGTCACGAAGTGGACTGAACGTGTGAACCGGGCTGAAAGCATGGACGACGCGGTGCATCGCGCCGTCCGGCTGGCCACGAGTGGAAGACCTGGAGCGGTGCATCTGTCGCTCCCCTCCGACGTGCTGGAAGCGACGGTCTTCGACCAGACTCCGCGAGGCGAGATGCACTGGCTTGGGCGAGTTCCGAGTTCTCGGCCGCGTGCCGACGCTGATGAAGTGCAGCGTGCCGCGGACCTGATCGCTCGCGCCGCGCGGCCGGTGATCGTGGCCGGCGGCGGCGTCCTGACATCCGGTGCCTGGGACGTCCTGACGACACTGGCCGAAGCAACCGGGATCCCGGTGGGAACAAGCATCAACGGCAAGGGAGCGATTGCCGAGACGAGCGCATGCTCGGTTGGCGTTGTCGGCGGCAACGGTGCACGCTCCTATGCCAACGCCTGGATCGCCGAATCAGACCTAGTGGTCTTCGTCGGCACAAGGACTGACTCGACCACGACGTCGGCCTGGAGTCTTCCTGACCGGAAGGCCCCGCCGACAACGATTCATCTCGATATCGCGAGCAAGGAGATCGGCAATACTTATCCCTCTGCGGCGACGTTACTCGGGGATGCCAGAGCCACCCTGCAGGATCTGTACGATGCGATCACGGAGCCGCAGGCAGTCCGTGCCCGAATGCAGCATCGGCTCGATCGGCTCGCCTCCGAAAAGGCTCTCTACGCCGAGCGGATAGCGCACGAATCGCGGTCCGATGCCCAGCCGATCAAGCCACAGCGGCTGATCGCGACGCTGCGATCCATGCTCGACGACGATGCGGTGATCGTTGCCGATCCGGGGACACCGACGCCGTACCTTTCCGCGCAGTATGTACTCCATCGAGCCGGCCGGACGACGGTGATTCCCCGAGCGCATGGCGGTCTCGGGTACGCCTTGCCGGGAGTTGTCGGCGCATATTTCGCGGATCCCTCGCGACGTGTCATCGGCCTGCTGGGAGACGGCAGCTTTGGGATGTCGGTAGGAGAACTGGAGACCATCAGCCGCCTGAACCCGCCGATCGTCCTGATTCAATGCAGCAACCACACGTTCGGCTGGATCAAGGAGTTGCAGCATCTCTACCATGATCAGCGTTACTTCTCCGTCGATTTCAACCCAGTCGACTATGCGGCAATCGCTCGGGGGTTCGGACTCTCGGCATGTGACGTTCGGGATCCCGCCGATCTCGATGGGGTGCTGCAGGGTGCCCTTGCTTCCGGAAGACCAACCTTCGTCAATGTCGAAACCGAGCCACAGATGACCGAGACACCGCCAGTAGCGGCGTGGGAGGCGGCAGTGCAAGACCACCTGCCGCACGCTCACCATTGACGAATATGTATTGAAGGGACATCGAGAGCAGATGAAGTCGTCCAACCCGTTGCTCGTTGATGTCGATACCGGCGTCGATGACGCTATTGCCCTAGCCTATCTGGTCTCGGCGAAGGCGGACATCCGCGCCGTTACAACCGTCGCCGGCAATGTGCCAGTCGATACCGCCACGGACAACACCCTCCGTGTCCTCCAGGTTCTGGGAGCAACCGATGTCCCGGTGCATCGTGGAGCCAGTCGACCGCTCGTCGCCCAGTACCGGGACGCCACGCATGTTCACGGTGAGAATGGTTTGGGTGGCGCCCAGCTCCCGCCAAGTTCCGCAATCGAGCAGGGATTGGCTGGTCCGGCGGCGATCATCGCGGCGGCGACAACGCATGCGGGCAATCTTGACGTGCTGACGTTAGGTCCGATGACCAATCTGGCGATCGCCATCAATGTCCGACCGGAAATCGTGCGGCACATCCGCCGGGTGATCGTGATGGGGGGAGCCTTTTTCGTTAGCGGCAACGTCACGCCGCACGCGGAGTTCAACGTATTCGTCGATCCTGACGCGGCGCAACAGGTTTTCGGCGCGGGCTTTCACGATATCACGATCGTCGGACTCGACGTCACCCACCAGACCATCCTGGCGCGGGAGCTTTGGAGCAACATACCGGAGACGGCCGAGGGCCCCTCGAAGCTCGTGCGGGATGTTCTCCGGCGCACATTCATGCAACGGGACAAGACCGGTCACTACATGCACGATCCGCTGGCCGCGGCCGTCGCGCTCGATCCGACGGTGATACGCGAAGAGACATTCGCCGTTGCGGTCGATCTTGAGGGTGAGAAGCGGGGAAGAACGCGGACCAGACCAATCACCAGCGACGGGGGTGTTAAGGTCTCTCGCAGTGTCGACGCCGCTCGATTCCAACGTCTGCTTGCCGGAACCCTCGAACTGCCCACCGTCGCCTCGAACGTTGGATTCGAACGCGCCGAATAGAAAGCTGCCAGCCTGGCTTCGACGATCGCGCGAGGTACTCAGGAGGACCGGTTCACGGCCAGGTCGAGCACGTCGAACAGGAAATCCCGTGTCTCTTCATCGGGCACGACATTGATCCGGTGCCGAGCCTGGTCGGTGAACCGCGTCGCCCGCGTTTCACTTTCCTCCAGCACACCCGACTCACGGATCTTGAGGACCAGATCGTTGATCACGGAATCGCTCGTTTCATCGCCGGCAACAATCGCTTGGAGCGTCTGCACCTCGGGTGACTGCGGCGCGAACTGTTGCAGGAACAGCATCACCGGCAGCGTGATGACGCCCTGCCTGAGATCATTACCGGCGGGCTTGCCGAGCACTTGCGTTCCTTCGCGAATGTCGAGCACATCGTCGATGATCTGGAACGCCATTCCGATGTCCTGACCAAACTCCCGGAGTTGTTGTGCAGACGCCTCGGGCGCTTGCCCAATGACCGCTCCCATCTCCGCCGAACCGGCGAACAGGGCAGCGGTCTTGCCGTAGATGCGCTTTTCGTAGTCTTCCACGTTTTGCGTCAGGCGGTGCGCATCGAGCGTTTCGCGCAGCTGACCATCACAGATGTCAGCAAGTGTCGAGGCGAAGATGGCGACGACCCTTGTACTCTCCGTCGCCGCGGCGAGAATGGCGCTCTGGGCAAACAGATAATCTCCGATAAGGATGACCGCCCCCGCGGAGAGCTGGGTATTGAGCGTCGGAATCCCCCGGCGAAGGGCGGCTCGGTCGATATTGTCATCATGGACAAGCGACGCCGTGTGCAGGAGCTCGACTCCGGCAGCCGCGGTCACGGCTCGATCGAGGTCGTAGGTAAAGCCCTTGGCGGAGAGGAGGAGAAGGAGCGGTCGAAGACGTTTCCCGCCCGTGTTGATGAGCCCTTCGATCAGGGGGGAGACCATGGGAAAGTCGACTTTGGCGGCCTCACCAAGGCGACGATCGACCAGGACGAGGTCTGCGGCCATGGCTTCGAAGACATCCGACGTTCTAACCTTCACCCGAGCACTCCATCGTGCGACGTCAACGCGCCGCGGGTCGATTGTGGAAATCGGCGCATTCCGTGGCGAGTATCCTCATCCAGGAACCGTCGTGTCAACGACAGTCATTACCGGCCCGTTGCAGGGATCGTGTGCCGCACCCGCGAGACCTCGTCACCACTTTCGTGGGAGAGGATGATCAGTCGCTATGATACACTCCGGACGATGCGCCTCATGACTATGGATTCTCTGCGGCGGCGACGTTTCGAGGGGCCGCGACGATCGCTCATTTGGACTTTTTGTGCTTCCACAGTCTTTATCTTGATGACCACGCATCCTAACGTACCCTCGTCTCGAGTCCGCAGCTCTGTGCCTTCCTCACGACAACGGTTCCGAAACGTACGTCCCTTCCACGGCGAATTGTCGTTGTTTGACAACGCGTCTGATCTGCACCGTGTGACTATGGCATGGGCCGGTTGGAAGCGTGGAACCTTCCCTGCGGTGACATCTTTGGCCATACAGGTGACGACTTCCTGCCGCTACCGTGCGGCGGTCGATATTCTGTGATCGTTTCGGTGACGCACTCTTCTCACGCCGTAGTGTCCACGGTCACCGAAGGGTCGGATTCGATCCTCCATCATGCGGAAAACTGCGTCATTGTGCTCATGAGGCGCGCCCTGTTTGAGTCCGACAGGTGCTCCTCTTGCATATGAGGCCAAGCTCGCGCGCAACGCCAAGACCCGGTCCGTCATGGATGGACTGGGTACAGCTGCATCGGCCGGTTCAGTGGACCAAGAATGTGGTCGTGATCTCGGCACTCGTGTTCGGGGGACAGGTAGGCTCTCTTCCTCACGTTGCCAGAGCCCTTGTCGCGGTGCTGGCATTCTGCCTGGTCAGCAGTGCCGGATACATCCTGAACGACTGGCGAGATCGTGAGCGGGACCGGTTGCATCCGGAGAAACGCTTCCGACCGATCGCGGCGGGAAGAATCCGTCCCCAGTATGCTCTGCGCTGGGGTGGAGTGCTGCTTGTCGCAGCGTTCGTGTTGAGCGCACTCGTGTCGCCAATGCTGTTCCTGGTAGTCGTGACCTACAGTGTGTTGTCGGCCGCCTACACGGCTCGCCTCAAGCACGTTCCCATAGTGGATGTCGTTATGATCGCCGCCGGCTTCGTGCTTCGAGCGATCGCGGGGGCTGTCGCGGTTGACGTTCCCATGTCCCGATGGCTGCTCGTCTGCACGTTTCTGCTCGCCCTGTTTCTTGGTTTCGGAAAACGGCGTCACGAGTACGTGACGCTTGGCGGTCTTGCTGACAAGCACCGTCCGTCGCTCGGAGGTGCCTGCGAACGGATGTTGAACGGTCTGATCGTGACCACGGCAGCATCTGCCCTCCTTGCATATACCGCATACGCCGCAACGACGCCGACTGTCACGACCCATTGGCCAATGTTGCTGACGGTTCCTCTGGTGGCGGCCGCGATCGGTCGGTATATCGTGATCATTTTCCGTCACGGCTCCGGGGGATCACCCGAGAATACCCTCTTGCGTGATGTGCCGCTGCTCGTTGCGATTGGCTTGTGGGGCCTCGCTATCGTGGCCGTGCTCCTCCGCTATCAGGTCTCATAGCATGCAGTAACCTTTACACGATGTGTAGCAAGTTTGTGCTTCGGTTGCTATAATGATGAGGTGCTCGCGGAGCATGTGGCAATGAAGTTGCAGTCTTCCCCACCGTAGAGTCCGGAGTCTTCAAGGAGCCGACATGATAGTAGTTCGCAGGGGGCGCCCGAGAAGTCAGGGTCAGCGTCGTTCTGACCTTGACGAGGTGTATCGCGCCCTTATGCCCGGCGGCGCGGCAGGAAGCCGGGCCGGTCGTGCGTGGCGTCCGCCAATCGATGTCTACGAAACAGCGGACGCCGTAGAGGTCACGGCAGAGATTGCCGGTCTCGATCGCGATGAGACCGAGATCGTCGTTGACGGAAACTTGCTCTCCCTGCGAGGGCAACGGCTCGATACCACCGTGTGCGATCACCGTTCCTTTCATGAAGCCCACATCCATTACGGTGCCTTTGCGGCAGACGTTTTCATCCCGGTGCCGGTGGATGGTGATGGAGCGGAGGCAACATACGAGAACGGCTTTTTGCGAATCAAGCTTCCGCTGACCAAGGGCCGAACCATCATTCCGACGCGTGCGGCAGCGCAGGAGCACACGCAGCCGGTGGATGATCAAGATCGGAGACACGCATGACATTCGACGTTACAGATGATCCAAACGCCTCTACGAAGGCAACAGAAGATGAGGACGTGACACAAAATCCCGATACCGTTGACGCTTCCGATGAAGTGGAGGCTGCTCCTCTTTCCGAGCCCGAAACCTTACCGTTGTTGCCACTCAAGGGAACGGTCGTCCTGCCGATGACGCTCGTGCCGCTCGCGGCCGCCCAGCCTCGATCGCTCAGGCTGATCGATGATGTGATGGCTGGAGATCGCACTGTTGCGCTCGTGATGCAGAAGGACCCTGAACTCGAAAGCGCAGGCCCGGACGATATCCTGAGCATCGGCACGGTGGCTACCATCCACCAAATGATGCGGGTTCCCGACGGATCGGTCCGCCTGGCCGTTCAGGGCCTTGAGCGGATGCGAATCATCGAAGTCGTCCAGGAAGAACCATATCTCGTTGCCAGGGTGATCAGGTTGCCTGACGAGATCGAGGACACCGTCGAGGTCAAGGCCCTGACGCGGAACACGCTCGATCTTTTTCAGCGGCTTGTCACACTGGTACCCCATCTCCCCGACGAGTTGGTGACCGCCGCGCTGAATGTCGACGACGATCCACGTCATCTGGTCTACCTGGTCGCCTCTAATCTCCGGATGGAGCCGACCGAGCGGCAGGACTTGCTCGAGATCGATTCGGTCAAGGAGAGGCTCACCTCCCTGAATGCGTTCCTGACCAAGGAGCTCGATGTCCTGGAGCTGGGCAAGAAGATCCAGACCGATGTTCAGGAAGAGCTGAGCAAGTCGCAACGAGAATACTTCCTGCGCGAGCAGCTCAAAGCTATCCAGAAGGAGCTCGGCGAAGGCACTGAGACCGAGACCGAGGCGGCGGAACTTCGACAAAAGATCGAAGATGCCGGAATGCCGGAGGAGGCCGAGAAGGAAGCCCGTCGCGAGCTCGACCGGTTGAGCAAGCTTCCGCCCGCGGCGGCCGAGTACGGGGTGATCAAGACGTACCTCGATTGGCTGACGAGCCTTCCGTGGGATGCGAAAACCGAAACCGAGATCGACATAGCCAAGACACGGGCGATCCTGGACGAGGATCACTATGGTTTGGCCAAGATCAAGGATCGGATTCTCGAATACCTTGCGGTTCGCAAGCTGAAGCTGCAGACCGCCGCCGAAGCCGAGAAGCAGGACCCGGACACGGCAGCGGATGCCAGGGAACGCATGATCAACCGGGAGCCGATCCTCTGCTTCGTTGGACCTCCGGGTGTCGGTAAGACCAGCCTCGCCCAATCCATCGCACGGTCGATGGGGCGCGAAATGACCCGCATGTCGCTGGGCGGCGTCCGTGATGAATCGGAGATCCGAGGACATCGCCGGACGTACGTCGGAGCCATGCCAGGTCGGATCATTCAGGCGATTCGACGAGCCGGTGCCAATGACCCGGTATTCGTGCTGGATGAGGTGGACAAGCTCGGGAACGACTGGCGTGGAGATCCAAGCTCCGCCCTTCTCGAGGTGCTCGATCCGGAGCAAAACAACAGCTTCCGCGATCATTACCTTGACGTGGCGTTCGACCTGTCGAACGTGATGTTCATCGCCACGGCGAACCTGCTTGATCCGATTCCGGTTGCCTTGCGGGATCGAATGGAGATCATCGAGCTGAGTGGGTATACCGACGAGGACAAGCTTCACATCGCGAAGCGGTATCTCGTACCCAAGCAACTCAAGGCGAACGGGCTCGCCCCGGATGTAGTGACCTGGACCGATGAGGCGTTGCTTGCAATCATCCAGCATTACACTCGGGAGGCAGGCGTCAGAAACCTCGAGCGGGAGATCGGAACGGCCAGCCGCAAGATTGCGACAGCGGTCGCGGAGAGTCGGGGTGTCCCGGCGACGGTAGGACTGGGTGAGATCCGGGAGTATCTGGGTCGTCCACGCTACTTCTACGAAGAGCGAGCGGCTCGGACATCGCAACCGGGTGTTTCGATCGGTGTTGGAGTCAACGCGGTCGGCGGTGACATCATGTTCATCGAGGCCACGCGAATGCCCGGCAAGGGGTCTCTTACAGTCACCGGTCAACTCGGTGATGTGATGAAGGAGTCGGCAACGGCTGCGCTGTCGTTCGTGCGGTCTCGGGCGATCGACCTGGCGCTGGATCCGACCTTCTACGCGGAGTCGGATATCCACCTCCATGTTCCAGCTGGTGGGATCCCGAAGGATGGCCCCTCCGCCGGCACGGCGATGACCACGGCGCTCACGTCCCTGCTGACCGGAGTACCGGTCCGGGAAGACGTGGCGATGACGGGCGAAATCACCCTTCGTGGCCAGGTGCTGCCGGTAGGCGGAATCAAGGAGAAGTCCCTGGCGGCACGCCGGGCTGGCGTCACGACGTTCGTGCTTCCTCGGCGCAACGAGGTAGATCTGGACGATCTCCCCAAGGAGCTTCACGAGGACATGACGTTCGTACTGGCGGACACCATGGATGATGTGCTGGATGCGGCGATGCCGGAGGAGTTCACCGCTCGCCGGCGCCTGCATGTGGAGTCGACGGTGGCAGAGCCGGACCTGGACGTTCGCAGGGAGCCAGTACCGCTCGCTGGATAGATTCTTCCTGTTTCACATTGGCACGCAGCATACCCGGGCGGTCGAGACGCCGCCCGGGTATGCTGCCTTTTCTGTTACAACGACTACAAATCAACTGGATGTGCTTGCCGCGATGAAGGCGCCGAAAAGCGCCTCGTGATCGGCGTGGGTGGTGGCGAGCATTTCGGGATGCCATTGCACGCCCAGACCGAAGCGCATACCGGTATGGGCTAGCGCTTCGATGACGCCGTCCGAGCTGATAGCGAGAACCTCAAGAAGGTTTCCCGGTACTGCAACCGCCTGGTGGTGGAACGAATTTACTTCAACCTCGTTCTTGTCGAGGATTGAGCGAAGAAGATGAGGACCGGCGGCAACACTCACCGTGTGTCCGACTTCGTCTCGCGTCCTGCCGTGTTCATGCTGGCGGTGACCGATTGCGTTCGGCACATCGTCAGGTATGTGTTGATGGAGTGTTCCTCCTTGGGCAACGGTCATTACCTGGATGCCTCGACAAATGCAAAGTGCCGGAAGATCCCGCTCGGCAGCGGCGCGAAAGGCTGCCATCTCGAAAGCGTCCCGTTCATCCGAGACGCCATAGGTCTTTGGATGGACGACGGTCTCATTGAACCGGGCTGGATTGACGTCTCCGCCGCCGCTCAGCAGAAGACCATCGATACGGTCGAAAATCACCTCCGCATTGCGCCCGCTGACTGGAAGAATCACGGGAATTCCTCCAGCGGCATCGATTGCGTCGGTATAGGTGCGGGAGAGCGAGAACCTATCGAAGGTGCCGTGCGCCATCGTGTCAGTACCGAGGGATGGCGTTATCCCGATCAATGGTTTCATGCGACGTGAAGTACCCCTCTATGGACGACGATCGGCCGGCATCAGCCGTCAGTGTACGTGGACACGGAGAGAACTCCGAGGCCTGGATCCACGCCGGCCCCGCCTCCACCGGGGCCGACTGATCTGGGCGGCGACCGTCTCCGTCGCGTGGGCGCGCACGCCAGAAGGCGATTGCCGTGGCAGGACATTCACAGTCCCTTGACACGGTTTGCGCGGAGGGGTACGATACGTGAGCCCTCGGGAACGAGGGCGCTTGTGTGACCGGGAGATCCGGTCGGCAAGGCCCGTCGAGCGCGCACGGACATCTGTGCGGAGGGCTTGACGGGGCGGGACCGGGAGTGGTAGACTACTGGTCCTGTCGAACGCGAGTTCGGCAGTCTGGCTGTCCGCGACGCGGATGGCGATGGTTCTGGAGGGTGCACGGCGTCTGATTCTGAGACGATCGAGCCGTCCCGGAAACGGGAGTTGCGACCTCCGCCCCGCAGGAATGTGGGGCAGCGTTGTGTCCGGGCGCGGAACGCCGGGCAGCACCTTGAACAAGTGGGCACACAACATCGGCGGCGCCGGCGACCGGGACCGCGGCTGGAGACAGTCGGGGGACGGGCGTGGGAGCGGGCCGGGCGGTGTGCGGAAGACAGAGCAGACCCACCGGAGCGGATCCGGTGGCCGGTGCTTGGCACCGGAAACACGGCGTGGCGTGATCGGGCTGGGGCGGGAGACCGTTCCGGGACCGGCGCGCGGCGACCGGGGGATCGGGCCGGCACGTTTGGCGTGCGGGCAGCGGTCTCGAACAACACGGCCTGGCCACCAGCCCGGGCGTGGACGCGGGCCGGACGACCGGGAGACCGGGGATCTGGCGGGCGGACGCGTGCGGGGGAGGCCGGCCACACTGGTGGAGAGTTTGATCCTGGCTCAGGATCAACGCTGGCGGCGTGCCTAATGCATGCAAGTCGAACGGGGCGTCCTTCGGGGCGCTCACGTGGCGGACGGGTGAGGAACACGTGGGCAAGCTGCCCCGAGGCAGGGGGTAGCCACCGGAAACGGTGGGTAATTCCGTATAGGGCGGCATCTCATGTGGGAGGTGTCGGCAAAGGGGCAACCCGCCTTGGGAGGCGCCTGCGGCCGATTAGCTGGACGGTGGGGTAACGGCCTACCGTGGCGATGATCGGTAGCTGGTCTGAGAGGATGATCAGCCACACGGGGACTGAGACACGGCCCCGACTCCTACGGGAGGCAGCAGCAAGGAATTTTCCGCAATGGGCGCAAGCCTGACGGAGCAACGCCGCGTGCGGGAAGACGCGTTTCGGCGTGTAAACCGCTGTTCGTGGGGACGAAGCACTGACGGTACCCACGGAGGAAGGCCCGGCTAACTACGTGCCAGCAGCCGCGGTAATACGTAGGGGTCGAGCGTTGTCCGGAGTTACTGGGCGTAAAGCGTGCGCAGGCGGCTCATTGCGCCCGGCGTGAAAGCCCCCGGCTCAACCGGGGAGAGTCGTCGGGGACGGGTGAGCTTGAGGGTCGCAGGGGCTGGTGGAATTCCCGGTGTAGTGGTGAAATGCGTAGAGATCGGGAGGAACACCCGTGGCGAAGGCGGCCAGCTGGGCGACACCTGACGCTGAGGCACGAAGGCGTGGGGAGCGAACGGGATTAGATACCCCGGTAGTCCACGCAGTAAACGATGCAGACTAGGCGTGGGGGGACTTGACCCCCTCCGTGCCGGAGCTAACGCGGGAAGTCTGCCGCCTGGGGAGTACGGCCGCAAGGCTAAAACTCAAAGGAATTGACGGGGGCCCGCACAAGCGGCGGAGCGTGTTCTTTAATTCGTCGCAACGCGAAGAACCTTACCAAGGATTGACATGTCCCTGCAGAGCCGGGAAACCGGTTGGCCTTCGAGGGTGGGACACAGGTGCTGCATGGCTGTCGTCAGCTCGTGTCGTGAGATGTTGGGTTAAGTCCCGCAACGAGCGCAACCCTTGTGTCCAGTTGTGTTTTTCTGGACAGACTGCCGGGAGCAAACCGGAGGAAGGTGGGGATGACGTCAAGTCCGCATGGCCCTTACACCTTGGGCGAGAAACACGCTACAATGGCCAGGACAACGGGTTGCCAAGCGGTAACGTGGAGCTAATCCCCCAAACCTGGTCTCAGTTCGGATCGTGGGCTGCAACTCGCCCACGTGAAGGCGGAGTCGCTAGTAACCGCGGGTCAGCAGTACCGCGGTGAATATGTTCCCGGGCCTTGTACACACCGCCCGTCACGTCATGAAAGCCGGCAACACCTGAAGCCGGTGGGCCAACCCTTCGGGGGGGCAGCTGTCGAGGGTGGGGCTGGTGATTGGGACGAAGTCGTAACAAGGTAGCCGTAGCGGAAGCTGCGGCTGGATCACCTCCTTTCTAGGGATGAATACCCGACGGTCAAGCCGGTCTGTACTGACCCGGTGCGGGATGGGACCGAGCCTCGGGGCGCGGGGGTCGCGGCAACGCGATCGCGGCCTGGCAGGGGCGCATCCGGCGCCGGCGAGCAGCCGGGGCGGAATCGGATCACCCACGGCTCTTGCTTCGTCTTCGGCACAGGGGCCGGATATCCGGCTCGGTGTGCGGCAAGCATGACGGGCACCGCAGCGCGCGGGGCGCGTAGCTCAGCTGGTTAGAGCGCGGCCCTGATAAGGCCGAGGTCCCTGGTTCGAGTCCAGGCGCGCCCACAAGACGTGGGGGTGCCGGAGTCGGGGCGGGGCCGTAGCTTAGCTGGGAGAGCGCCGCCCTTGCACGGCGGAGGTCCGGGGTTCGAGTCCCCGCGGCTCCACGAAGACGCGGTCATGCTGCACCTTTGACAACATAGCGCGACCCCTCCTGGGGACGCGAACGTGTGCGGGACGCGACAGGCGTCACCGCGCGCACCACGATTGCAAGAAACAGGAAACGGCCCGCGGGCGTCACGAGCGTGACGAGGCGGGGACAAGACCCGAAGATGAGCACAGGGTGGATGCCTAGGCGCCACAGACCGATGAAGGACGCGCCCACGCGGCGAAATGCTCTGGGGAGGCGCTGGGAGCCAGTGATCCAGAGGTCTCCGAATGGGGCAACCCGTCCGAGGTCATACCGGACACCACGCAAGTGGAGGGAACCGGGGGAACTGAAACATCTCACGTACCCCGAGGAACACAGATGATTCCCGTAGTAGCGGCGAGCGAACCGGGAGGAGCCCAAACCTGACCAGCGCACGAGGCTGCCGCCGCTGCTGGGCAGGGGTTGTACGGGATGGATGGAGGAGGTGGCAGACTCCTCGCCCGCATCACGAGCACCGCGCGGAACGCTTACTGGAAGGGGCGACCGAAGAGGGTGAGAGTCCCGTAGGCGGGGGGCTGGTGGTGGGGTGATCCATGACCGTGAGTACCGCCGGACACGTGAAATCCGGTGGGAAGCAGGGCCGCCCACGGCCCAAGGCTAAATATCGGTGGCGACCGATAGCGAACCAGTACCGTGAGGGAAAGGTGAAAAGCACCCCGTCGAGGGGAGTGAAACAGATCCTGAAACCCTGTGCTTCCGGCCGGTCGGAGTCCCTTTAGGGGATGACGGCGTGCCTTTTGTAGAATGAGCCGACGAGTGATTGGGCGTAGCGAGGCTAAGGCGGCGGACAGCCGGAGCCGGAGCGAAAGCGAGTCCGACAGGGCGACGTTAGTTGCGTGCAATCGACCCGAAACCGGGTGATCTACCCTTGGGCAGGGTGAAGCGGGCGGAACACGCCCGTGGAGGCCCGAACCCGTGTCTGTTACAAAAGGCAGGGATGACCTGAGGGTAGGGGTGAAATGCCAATCGAACCCGGAGATAGCTGGTTCTCCCCGAAATGCATTTAGGTGCAGCCTTGAGCTGGGCCACGATGGAGGTAGCGCACTGAATCGGCGAGGGGGCTTCCCGCTTACCGACCCGTCTCAAACGTCGAAGACCGTCGTGGGGGGCTCAGGAGTGAGACTGTGGGAGCTAAGTTCCATGGTCGAGAGGGAAACAGCCCAGACCGCCGGCTAAGGTCCCGAAGTACACGCTAAGTGGGCAAGGTAGTCGTGGCGCGCAGACAACCAGGAGGTTGGCTTAGAAGCAGCCATGCCTTGAAAGAGTGCGTAATAGCTCACTGGTCGATGCGCTACGGCGCCGACAATCCACCGGGGCTCAAGCGTGTCACCGACGCCGCGGATTTCGGATAACGGAATGGTAGGGGAGCGTCGTGGTCAGCAGAGAAGGGGGAGCGTGAGCGAACCTGGAGCGGCCACGAGTGCGAATGTCGGCATGAGTAGCGCGAGGGGGGTGCGAATCCTCCCCACCGAATGCCCGAGGGTTCCGCAGCGATGCTGATCAACTGCGGGTGAGGCGGGCCTAAGCCGAGGCCGGAAGGCGTAGGCGATGGACAACGGGTTCAAATTCCCGTCCCGTTCGGCACCGATTGAGTGATGGGGTGACGCGGGGAGCTAGGTCCGGGGGGTGCAAGCCCCTCCAAGTTGGTAGGGAGTGGCCACAGGCAAATCCGTGGCTGCGTTGACCGAGAAACGAGTGGAAGGTGCGGTCGTCATGGCCAAGCCGGACGGATTGATGCTGGACCGCCAAGAAAAGCCTCTAGCGAGGGGCCTGAGCGACCGTACCGCAAACCGACACAGGTGGGCTGGTAGAGCATACCAAGGTGGACGGGAGAACCTCCGTCAAGGAACTCGGCAAATTCGTCCCGTAACTTCGGGAGAAGGGACGCCCCGGTAGGGTGAAGCGGCATGCCCGTGGAGCTCGAGGGGGTCGCAGTGACCAGGCCCAGGCGACTGTTTACCAAAAACACCGGTCCCTGCCAACGCGAATGAGCGTGGACGTATAGGGGCTGAGACCTGCCCAGTGCCGGAAGGTTAACGGGAGGCGTGCGAGCGCTGAACCGAAGCCCCGGTAAACGGCGGCCGTAACTATAACGGTCCTAAGGTAGCGAAATTCCTTGTCGGGTAAGTTCCGACCCGCACGAAAGGTAGAACGATCTGGGCGCTGTCTCGACGGAGGACCCGGCGAAATTGCAAGACCGGTGAAGATACCGGTGACCCGCGGCAGGACAAAAAGACCCCGTGCAGCTTTACTCCAACTTGTCGTTGGGCGCGGGCGCCGTTTGTGTAGGATAGGTGGGAGCCGGAGAACCTGGGGCGTCAGCTCTGGGGGAGGCGCTGGTGAAATACCACCCTGACGGCGCCTGTGTCCTCACCCGGGCCTCGGAATCGGGGCAGGGGACCGCGGCTGGTGGGGAGTTTGACTGGGGCGGTCGCCTCCCAAACAGTAACGGAGGCGCCCAATGGTTCCCTCAGGCCGGATGGCAATCGGCTGGAGCGCGCAAGGGCAGCAAGGGAGCTTGACTGCGAGGCGGACATGCCGAGCAGGGACGAAAGTCGGGCCTAGTGATCCCACGGTACCGGGTGGCAGGGCCGTGGCTTAACGGATAAAAGCTACGCCGGGGATAACAGGCTGATCCTGCCCAAGAGTCCACATCGACGGCAGGGTTTGGCACCTCGATGTCGGCTCGTCGCATCCTGGGGCCGGAGAAGGTCCCAAGGGTTGGGCTGTTCGCCCATTAAAGCGGTACGCGAGCTGGGTTCAGAACGTCGTGAGACAGTTCGGTCTCTATCCGCCGTGGGCGTATGGGTGTTTGCGGGGGGCCGTCCCTAGTACGAGAGGACCGGGATGGACGGACCGCTGGTGAGCCAGTTGTCGGGTAACCGGCATCGCTGGGTAGCTACGTCCGGATGGGCGAACCGCTGAAAGCATCTAAGCGGGAATCCCGCCCCAAGACCAGACACCCCGGGAGCACCAAGCTCCGGGAGACCCCCGGGAGACGACCGGGTTGATAGGCGGCGCGTGGACAGCGGGCAACCGACTGGAGCGGAGCCGTCCTAATGGTCAAGGGGGTTTTCGCCCCGCTTCAACGTCAGGCGCGAGCCGACGGGCGGGCAGGATGAGTGAGCAGTCGTGGTGGGCGCGGTGCCGCCGGTGCACGTGCACGGTGTGTTGGACGGTGGGGGGTGCCCGTGGCCCAGAGCGCCCTGGCCCCACCCGGTCCCATCCCGAACCCGGTCGTGACCCAGGGCAGCGCCGGAGAGTACTGCGGGGGCGACCCCGTGGGAGGCGAGGCCGCCGCGGGCACCCCCCACCGCCAGACACACACACCGCCGCGGGGTGGAGCAGTGGCAGCTCGTTGGGCTCATAACCCAAAGGTCGGAGGTTCGAATCCTTCCCCCGCTACCCAATATCGACCCGGAGCCGACCAGGCTCCGGGTCGTTGCGTTTCCGGCGTGCGTGAGGCGATGGTGTACCCTTCCACCCACGCACGATCGATCTCCCGTTCAGGTTAGTGCAGGGAAACAATGATGTCGCTTTCCAATGACCATCGTTCCAAAGGCGAGCCGAACCGAAAGTTGATGGCCGCCGGTGCGTTCGCCGGAGCCGCCGTAGGCGTCTGGGCGAGCCGCAAGATCAAGGTCAAGACACCTTCAATTCAGGTGAGCGGGAATCGCTCCGAGGGAATGATCGACTGGTCCCGCGCGCTCCAGATTGCGGTATCGATGAACAAGGGCGATACCCTGACCGCGACCGAGCGGCAAAAGCTCGATCAGTACTATGGTGCGCTCGTCGACAGGTGTATCCCGATCGTCACGGAATACACCCAGAGTCATCTCCCTTCCGATGCGCACCGAACGTTTGCCTTCGATCGGGTGGATTGGATCCACGCCAACATCGAAGCCTTCCAGCGGATGTTCCAGCCAATTGAGGAACTCGACATGCTTGCCGCCAGAGGCTCGGCGGGACGTGTCATGGCCAATGTCAATCAATCCATCCTCAGCTACGAGATCGGTCTGCTTCTTGGATACCTGGCGCGGCGAGTGCTTGGGCAATATGACCTTGCCCTTCTCGGACGTGAACCGGTCGAAACCGGTGGGAAGCTCTACTACGTGGAGCCGAACATCCGAAGCGTCGAGGCAAAGCTGGGCCTGCCCAGGGACGACTTCAGGATGTGGCTTGCCTTGCATGAAACAACGCACGCGTTCGAGTTCGAGGGCCATCCCTGGGTTCGCGGTCACTTCAATACGCTTCTGGAACGTTACATGACGTACATGAAGCAGGATGCGGAACACCTGAAGCAAGGTCTCCAGGGGCTCAAGATCTTCGCGGACAGGGTGCGGCGTCGCAGCGACGACCAGGGAAGCTGGATCGAAGCATTGATGAACGACGACCAGCGGGCGTTGTTCGGTGAGATGCAGGCGATGATGTGCGTGGTGGAAGGGTACTCCAACCATGTCATGAACGCGGTTGGAAAGACCCTGCTGCCCAACTACGACCTCATCTCACGCAAGTTTGAAGAGCGCCAGCGTCAGCGGACGCAATCGGAGCAACTCTTCGCGCGACTTACGGGCCTCAACGTGAAGATGGAACAGTACCGGCAGGGCGAACGGTTCATCGATGAAATCGTCGCCCGTCGCAGCCACGACGTGGCGAAACGGGTATGGGAGGCTCCGGAGTTCCTGCCCACGATGGATGAAATCCGCCATCCGGAACGGTGGATCGAGCGCATCGAAGCAATGCCCGCAGCTTCCCCCGAAGGCGCGAGCCTGCACCTTTCCGCCGCGAGATGACCACCACCTTCGCCGCTAGTGCCGAAAGTGGCGAATGCCTGTGAACATCATGGCAACGCCGGCCCGGTCGGCTGCGGCGACGACCTCCTTGTCGCGTACGGAACCGCCTGGCTGAACCACCGCGGAGATCCCCGCGGCAATCGCTCGCTCCACCCCATCGGCGAAAGGGAAGAAGGCGTCGCTTGCCAGAGCGGCGCCTTTCGCGCGTTCGCCCGCCTTGCGGACGGCGATGTCGACGCTTTCGAGGCGATTTGGTTGGCCAGCACCAACACCTACCACGGCCTGCTCATTGGCCAAAACGATCGCATTCGATTTCACCAGACGGACGGCGTTCCACGCGTAGGCCAGGTCGCTCAGCTCCCGCTCAGTCGGCCGGCGCTCGGTGACGCACGTCCATTGGGCTGGATCAACCGTCGCGTCATCCTGCTCCTGCACCAGCAGACCGCCGGCTATGGGACGGAGATCGAACGGCGATCCACTGGCACGGTCGGTCCCCTCATTGAGCGGCATGTCGAGGACGCGGATGTTTTTCTTTTTTTGCAGCAGCGCCAGCGCATCCGCCGAAAAGCCCTGGGCGATCACGATGTCGAAACGAGTCGCTGTGAGCCGGGAAGCAAGGGTAAGGTCCACGTTACCGTTCACGGCGACGATTCCGCCGAACGCGGAGACGGGATCCCCGGCCAGCGCGGCATCGAAGGCGTCAACCAGATCGGACCGCGTCGCGAGTCCACAGGGCACGGTATGTTTGACGATGGCTACCGTTGGACCGGTCGAGATGTGAGCCGCTCGCCAGGCGGCATCCGCATCAAGCAGGTTGTTGAAGGAGATCTCCGGACCAGCCAACTGCGTCGCATCCAGCACGCCCGGTGCAACGCCCCCCGTTCCTATCTGACGGTATGCGGCGGCGGCTTGCTGGGGATTCTCTCCGTAGCGAAGTGCCCGCTCGTGGCGCAGCGCTATCGGCCATTCGACGGGGAACCTAGTGGCAGTGGTGCGGCGCAGGAACTCGGCAACGAGGGCGTCGTACGCCGCCACATGGGCAAACGCTTTCGCCGCCAGTTCCCGTCGCATCGCAATATCGATCTCGCCGGCGCCGAGTCGCTCGACGATGAACCCGTAATCGACGGGGTCGGTAATCACGATCACGGACTGAAAGTTCTTGGCGGCGGCGCGCACCATGGCGGGCCCGCCAATGTCGATCTGCTCGATCCTGGCCGTGTCATCGAGGTCCGCTCGACCCAGGCTCGACTCGAATGGATACAGGTTGGAGACGAGCATATCAACCGGTTGAATGCCTCGCTCCTGCAGTTGCAGGATGTGTCGTGCATCGTCTCTTCGTGCCAGCAAGCCCGCATGGATATGTGGATGAAGAGTCTTGACACGGCCGTCCAGCATTTCGGGAAAGCCCGTGATGTCGGCGACGTCACGGACGGACAATCCCCTGTCACGAAGCGCCGAGGCGGTTCCCCCGGTGGAAAGGAGATCGTATCCCAGAGCGAGGAGACCGCTGCCAAGAGCCACCAGGCCAGTCTTGTCGGAAACGCTAAGAAGTGCTTGCACGGTGAGCGATCCGTCCCTTCCATGTGGCAAGAACAGCGGCGGAGCTTATTACACTGTGAGTTTACCCCCGGCATCCCTGCCGGGACTTCCTGACGCGATTAAACGGCGAACCCGGCGTCCTGAAACTTCAGGACGCCGGGTTCGCCATTGGCGATACTCCGCTGATGATCGCCGTACTGGCCGGTTCGAGACCGATCAGCAACCGTCGAGAAAGTAGGCGATACGAAGATCAGCGTTGTACACGATCGCTTTGGCGAAGGCGATCTGGGCATCTGGTGAACTGCCCTGCCCGCCGATCAGTGCGGTCGAGCCAGCCGAGAACGCCTCGACAAGATCGCCATTGAGGTTCAACGCTTCTTCCGGTGGATTGCTGGACCCCTGCTCCTGCGCCAGGTCAAACAATGCCTGAGCATCGCCCTGAGCGGATCCGGAGGTCTGCCCCTGCCGTTCGCTCGGGTAGAGCAACTGTCGCGCGATGCCGACCCTCTCCGAGGCGTCATTTCCCCAGTCATCACAGCTCTGCGATGCGGTCGACCCTGCGGGAAGGGCGAATACCAACAATCCACCAAGGCTGACGAGCGCTACTGCGCTCATCAGCAACCACCTCTTCATCGGGGATAGTCCAATCTGTCGAACTGTACTGACTAGATTGAACGGCGACGCTTGTCACCGCCTCCACCGCCACCCATCATTTCCTTCATGGCGTAGGCCGCGATGCCACCAAGGGCCATCTTGCCCATCGCGCCCCCAGGAAATCCGCCGCCGCCACCGCTTCCGCCGCCGCCGAGAAGGCCGCCGATGGCGTCACCGATGCCGCCTCCGCCACCTCCGCCGCCGAACATGGACGCGAGACCACCCGGGTTCGAGCGCTGGAGCTGTGAGACCATTCCAGCCATCTGCCGCGGATCATCGGAGAGGCCGCCTCCGAATTGGCCGCCACCCTGTTGCTGAAGCATCTGCGCCAACTGCATCCGCTGGCTTGGATCCATCCGGGCGAATGCCTGCTCGGAGGCACGTCCCATCACGTCCGGATCCGCGCGCTGCGACACGCGCTGGAAATTCTGGAAGGCCTCGTCATCGGAATAGCCCTCGTGGGGCGCTCCGGTTTCGTACCGGGAGATGAAGTCGTTGGCCCTGTCGTGATCGTCGTCGTTGTCGCCGAAAAGACCCTTGAGCATCGAATCCATGAGTGTTGTACCTCCTGAAGGTAGGGAAAACGTCCGCATCATCAGACCACGTCAATTTGGTCCCGGAGTGAG
>CADCWI010000019.1 GCA_902806355.1 uncultured Thermomicrobiales bacterium
TCGACGTTCACCCCGGTCGGTGTAGACGACCGTGAAAAGCTGCGACTCCACCACGCCTATCGCCTTGCTTCGCTACTCGCCATGCTCAGCTTGCTACTCTCCATGTCGATGAAATGGGGATCGTCGAAAACTCTGGCTGCGGCAGCAAAACTGATCCCGTGTTGCGCAAGATTGGACTCGTTCTTGTTCGGATCCCACTCGAACTGCATCAATCTACCTTGAAGTCGAACTACTGCTCTGCCTTAGTATATCAAAGGTTGCCCTGATTTCGGTCGTTTCCCCTGATTCGCGATAATGTGGCTAGATTCGGTCGCGCGGACCAGATCGTGATCCTGGCCGAGGGGCGGGTCGACGCGAAGGGAACGCTCCAGCATCAGCTCGCGACCTCGAGCCGGCCGTCGGACAGGACATCAAGGATAGCCACCACCTGGGCGATGAGCGCGCGGGGTAGCGGCGATCGTTCTGCCACACCAGCGTGTCGATCCAAAGCGTCGTGGTGGCCTCCGCCGCAATCGCCAGCTGGGCACCAAACAAATCCGGCATGAGCAGGATGTCACCCGAGGGTCTCGGCCCTGCGTGCCCGCGCGATCTGGGCTCCAGACCGGAACGCCCGCCGCGCACCGGTCACGTTATCGCTCCCCAGGGGATCGAAGGAAGGCCGATCGCCGGCTATTCAGTCGCGGCGGCAGTCAAGACCCTGGTACCGTCTGACACCTGGCGGATAATCTCCACGGCCGAGTCGTACTGCCCCAGTGGCGGGATGATGTACGCGCCGGCCACCTGGTCGCGAACCGCCGAGATCGCTTCAATCGCGATCCTGATCCCTTCCTGGCGAGCGTCCGGCCCGTTCCCGGCGGCCTCCATCCGCGCCCTGATCTCATCCGGGATGCTCATCCCCGGCACGTTCGCATGAAGGAACTCGGCGTTCTTGTGTGACGCCAGCGGTACCACGCCCATCAGGATCGGGATGCCGAGATCGCGGGTATCGGCCAGGAACCGCTCCATCGTCAACGGGTCGTAGACCGGCTGCGTCATCACGAAGTCCGCCCCGGCGTCCCGCTTCCGGAAGAGGCGGTCCAGCTCACGTGGATAATCCTGAGCGGCCGGTTCGGCCCCGGTCCCGCACACGAACTGCGTCGGGATCTTCATCTCTCGTCCAGCCGGGTCGATCCCGGCGTTCATGTTCGAGAGAATCCGCAGCATGCCGATGCTGTCCAGATCGTAGACCGCGGTGGCGTTCGGGAAATCACCCATCTTCGGTGGGTCGCCGGTGATCACGACCAGGTTGTGGACACCGAGCGCATGTGCCGCCAGCATGTTCGACACCAGACCGAGCACGTTGCGATCCCGGCAGCAGACGTGCAGGATCGTCTCGCAACCGACCGACTGCTGCACGATCGACGCGAATGTCAGGTTGTCCATGCGTAGGCTGGCGCGGGCGCCGTCCGTCGTATTGATCACTGTCGACCCGCCATCGATCAGCTTCTGTGCCGCACGGACCGCCCGGCTGTAATCCAGAGAGGGGGGAGGGTTAATCTCTACGCTGATAACGAATTCATGGCCGAGGCGAGCACCCAGCTTGCTTCGTTCGGCGATCGACACCTTTGCGGGAGGGGCCGTCTGTACCGGCACCTCGGCCGGAGCCGTCTCCCGCGCAACCGTGAACAGTCCCGTTGTGGAGGAGGGCGAAGACTGCTTGTTTCGCGCAAACCGGACTGCCCCGGACATCGCGCGGACATGATCGGGGGTCGTACCGCAGCAGCCCCCGACGACGCTCACACCCAGGTTCAGAAATCGCTTGGCATAGGTCGCGAACAGGTCCGTGCCTGACGAATACAGGAGCCGGCCCTCCACTTCGTGTGGCGCACCGATCGACGGTTGGGCCGACAGCGGCACATTCGGCACGGCCCGTTTCATCTCCTGGATGAACGGATACATGTCGGCCGGATCGAGCCCGCAATTCGCACCGACGATGTCCGCCCCCAGGTCACTGAGCGTCTGGGCGATCTGGCCCACGGGCATCCCGGCATCCGCCAGCGCGGCCGGAGTCAACCGCATCTGCGCGATTAGCGGCAGGTCGCCGGCGACATCGCGGGCCGCCTTGAGCGCGACCTTCAGCACCGCCTGCGTCTCGAACGACTCCAGGATCAGGAGATCGACGCCGGCATCGCGAAGGGCGCTGATCTGCTCGGCGTACGAATCCAGCAACTCCTGTTCGGTGGACCCGGCCACATCCGGGTTCGCGATGTGGTTGCCGGCTTCCGCGACCGATCCCGCGACGAGCGCCTTGCCATCGGCGGCGGTCCTGGCGACATCGACACCCGCCTGGTTGATCGCGGCCGTTTCCTGTCGCAATCCGTGACGATCGAGACCGATCGGGTGGGCGCCGTACGTATTGGTCTGGAGCACGTTGGCGCCGGCCGCGATGTAGGCGGCGTGGATGGACTGGATCAGCTCCGGCCGGGAGACATTGAGCTCATCGAAGCACTGATTTGGGAGAACCCCTTTGTTCGCGAGCTGCGATCCCATCGCGCCGTCGAACAGGAGCGGACCATCGTTGAGGATCGAAAGAAGGTTGCGCTTGACGAGGGTCGTTGCCATTGAGGTTCCTCTGGAAGTGCTTTCAACCCGCCCGGTGGACGAGTCACCATACCTGTCAAGGATAGCATCGCCGCCCTCCGCAGCCATTGACCAAATCGGGTGGTCGTTCCACCGATTCACGATTCCTCGAAACCATGGCCCTTGAAGTTCAGCGTCTGGCTGTTTTCGTTGAGCACGCGGCGCAGATCGCCCGGAATTCCTTTCGGAATCTCGGCATCGATGTCGATCGTGACCCGGACGCGACCATCCCGGATCGCCGCCGGGTGCCGACGGA
This sequence comes from uncultured Thermomicrobiales bacterium, assembly GCA_902806355.1. The sequence continues at coordinate 2,876 of CADCWI010000019.1, forward strand.
TCTTCGCTAGCTGGGTCGCCATGTTCGGAAGGGGTATCTCTCCCTCGTCAACCCGTTTTCCGGGCAGGACATCTGCCGTATCGTCACGGAAGGGCACGATGTGGAACGGCCAGCGTTCTTCTTCCGCAGCTTGGTAGAACCGTCACGGTCGACCCGGAATCGCGATTGCTCCGTGTCGCTCGCCGTTTTCTGTGCAGATCCGGCAACCGGCGCGGAGCTCGCCGGGAGTTCAGTCCTGTGGTGACTATGCAATCCGCTGGCAAACCTGCCGCACGATATGGACGCCAGCGTCAAGGCCGAGCGCCTCTCGTCCGGCAGACCGAGGATGACGTCACGGAGCATCGGCAATGGGAGGAGCACACATGAGCGAGGTGCGATGGCACAAGCTGTTACGGGGTGACATCGCCGAGGCCGCCGTCGACGGCGCGGTGCCGCTGCTGCCGATCGGCGCGATCGAGCAGCACGGCCCCCACTTGCCCCTGGACACGGACACCAATGCGGTGACGACCGTCGCGGTCAGGGCGGCCCGGCTTCTCGATGACACACGGGATCCCCGGGCGCTGGTGCTTCCGGAAATCCCGTGGGGGCTCTCTCCCTACTGGCTCGGCTTTCCCGGAACCCTCACTCTGCGGCCCGAAACGATGCTCGCGCTGTTCCGGGACCTGGCTGCGAGCGTGTCCCATCATGGCTTCCACCAGGTCGTGATCGTGAACGGCCATGGCGGCAACGCCGGGCTCATCGCGGTGGCAGCGACCGCGATGGCTGACGCCGGGGTGCGCGCGGCGTCACTTTCCTACTGGAATCCGATCGCCACCGAGATGGCCGAGTGGTCCCTGCACGACGGAGGCGGCATCGGGCACGCCGGAGAGGTGGAGACATCGATCGCCAGCTACCTCCAGCCGGACCTGATCGGCGCCATGCCCGCTGCCGGTGCCTGCGCCCCACTCCAACAGCTCATTGCGGGACCGGAGACGCAGACAGGGTATCGTCCACCGGACCCGGAGAACGAATCCCCCACCGGTATCTATGGGTTCGCTCCGGGTGGTTCCGCCGAGCTCGGCGAACGCATCATCACGGCGGCATCGGAAAGGCTTGCCGCTTTTGTCCGCGCCTTTGCGGCATCGAGTGACAGGAACTTCAGCAGCGGGGAGACGCCCCGGTGAGGTTCATCGCCGGCGGCATGCATGAGATCCATACATTCTCCACCGTCATTACCGTTGAAGTGAAGCCGACAACGCCACGCGTCCACCATGAATGCCCCCAAGAGCGCTCGCGGCCGTCGGCATCGGTCTAACCGGCACTCGCTGACAAAGTTCCGAGATAGGCTCGGAGTTTTTCGGCATACGTGCGGCGCCCCTCCGCCGTGCTGCGTTCACGCCGCGTGACATACAGCTGGTCGTCCCGGTAACGTGGAAACACGTGCACATGGTAATGCCAGACGTCCTGCATCCCGCAAGGTTCATTGTGCTGGCGAGTCGAAACGCCATCACATCCGTACGTTGCCTTGAATGCCAGGGCGATGTCACGGGAGACGCGTTGGATCGGCGTGCCCAAGTCCGGCGGCAGATCGTAGATATTCTCGTAGTGGACATTTGGAACGATCAGGACATGGCCGCGGTTGTTCGGCCACCATCCGGCGACCATGAACGCCGTCACGTCCGCGTCACGGTAAATCACATCCTCCTGGCTCGATACGCCAGTCTTCTCTCCTCGCACAAGACGGCAGAATGGACAGTCGTACTCCTCGGGAGCATGGTTGTACATTGGTCCTCCCTTGCTTCAATCCCTCTCTTCGTGATGTCTGGCGGCAAATCTCGTGCGTAGAATGGTGCAATGACGGGAACATGTCCTGCTCGTCCCGTCAGGCTGTCGCATGCGGTGTGCGACACTCGCATCCTGCACGCACATCGGCCCTGAGCGCCATTGGGATAGCCCCCTCGTGATCTCCAATGCTTTCCAACGCGCTCGCTCTCCCGATCTCCCCGGTCCAAAACCGGCCGGGATGCCAGTCCGTCTTCTCCTCGTCGTCGTCTTCTTCGCGGTCGCATTCACGATCGACGTGCTGTCCGGGCGACAGTACAGCCAGCTCCTCGGCGGAGCAGCCATCTTCGGATCGATCCTGACGCTGTTCCCGGCGATCCGCCCGAGTGTGATCGCCGCCAGCGTCTATGCCCTCACGTGGACCGCGTTCAATGTGGTCCGCGCTTTCGCCGACGACGCCAGGCTCGCGATCGGCGATCCTTCCTCCGTCAGCGATTTCGAGGGCTCACTGTTCGGCGGGACCCTGCCGACGATGGTGCTGCAGCGGCGCGCGTTCGATCCAGAACAGATCCAGCCGCACGATATCGCCCTCGCGCTCGTCCATGCCTCGTTCTTCGTCGTCCCCTTCCTGATCGCGGCGATCGCATGGCGACGACACCGTCCATTGTTCAACCGGTACCTTCTCGCGACGGCGATCTGCTTCGCGCTCAGCCTTGTTGCGTTCTTCGCATTGCCCACCGCGCCGCCGTGGATGAGCGATCCAGGCGACGTGACGCGGATTACCCACCACATCCTCCGGGGATCAGGTGAGACGACCGCGGACGTGGCGGTCTCGAGCGCGGCGTTCTGGTTCGAGCCGAACGACCTGGCGGCGCTGCCATCGGTCCATGTCGCGATGGCCGTACTGGTCTTTCTCGTCGTCGGCAGGATGGCACGGAGGTGGGGCAGGTTGGTCGGCGCGTGCTATGCGCTGACGATGAGCGTATCAGTGGTCTACCTCGGCGAGCACTTCCTGCTCGATGTCATCTCGGGCTGGTTCGTCGCCCTCGTCGCCTGGTCCTTGTCCCGCCCGAAACGGTGGTAATCATGAGACTGGAGAAAAGCGCGATCGTGACCGCCACCCAGGTCGCCTATCGGATCACGCGACATCGCGGGGTGATCCGCGGGCTCGACACAGTGTAGATGTCCGCGTTCATGACGCTGCCGCGTGTTCTGAGTGCTCGCCCAAGCATGCCCGCCTTTGCGTTAAGCGATGTACCCGTAGTACTTACCCCTCGGTGCTATCTCTCTTCCATACCGAATATTCTGCAATGTCAGAGGGAAGTATTCTGCCACGTGACGTCGCGAATCGATCGAGGCTAACGAGTTCGAGTCCATGTTTTGCCAAGCGACCTTGGCTCCGCCCCGCTGGCCATGTCTACGGTCGTCTTTAGCTCACCAGATCCGCGCCAACTGGTGCCGCTTTTGCCGGCCCTATTGACACGTCACTCAGTCACGAGTACCATCCCGCCATCGCCCAATTGAAAAGATACGTTCATCGGTGAGGTTCGGCCTGTACACGCGCCCCGCCCACATGCGGGACCGTCTGATAGACGTAATCCAAAGGACAGGACACATGGACCGGATGCCTGCGTCTCCGACGCTGTTGCCATTACGGGGGTTCTTGGCCAATGGAAGGCATGCTGATCGCCCGCGCCCGAACCATCTGGCCCCGATCATCAAGGACATCCGAGCAGATCCTCGCGGAGTCGCCGAAGTTGGATACGACGGCGCGCCGGGCTCGGCCCGGAATTCCGAAGTGACTCGAAAGCTGTCTCGCCTGGACAGGTAACGATGTCGTCGCCTTCCGGCGGGATTACGCCAGCGACATCACGACGATCCGCATCAAGGACATCGACCCCAACGTTGTTAAGGAAGGAGTTGTCGACGGCTGGGATTGCAAGGCCCCTTCTAACCATGACATTTTCACGGAGCTCGGTGAGGGTCTCATCAACACTCCCGCAGTCTTTGCCATTCCAGAGGACGCGGGTTTCCGGAGTTAGGTGGTCGTCGAAACGAACATCGCCACAAAAGGAGACCGGTCATGACCAAGCACTCGATCTCTCGACGAACCCTCGTTGGTTCCGCCGCTGCCGCCGGTTCCGCGGCCGCGCTTGGGGTCAAGGCCGCGGATGTCGCCGCCGCGCCAGGTGCTGTCGCGCCGTCCAGCGCGACCACCAGCCAGGACCTGAGCGCCGTTAAGTATTCGCGAGTGATCGACACCATGCCGGCGGCGTTCCAGGAAGCGCCGATGCTCAAGGCGATGGTCGATGCCGGCACGCTGCCGCCGGTCGCCGAGCGGATCAGCGAGGAGCCACTCGTCGTCGAGCCGATCGAGATCGGTCAGTACGGCGGGGAGATGCGCGTCGGCGACATGTCCACCAACCTCGGTGGCTATGACATCGGGTATGCGACTGGCGGGCCAAATCACTTCCTCCGGTACACGCCGGACCTGACCGGGACCGAGCCGAACATCGCGAAGAGCGTCGATGTCTCCGAGGACAAGACGACCTACACGCTCCACCTGCGACGCGGCATGAAGTGGTCCGACGGCAAACCCCTCACCTCCTCCGACATGATGTTCACGTACGAAGACATCCTGATGAACGAGGAACTGACCCCATCCATCTATACGGGGTTCCGGCCAGGTGATCAGCCCTTCCAGATAACAGCGCCGGACGAGTACACCATCCAGATCAAGTTCGCCGTCCCCCATCCGGCGTTCCTACTCTCAAACCTGCCGCATCAATATGGGTGGCCGCGCAATCGCGCGCTACATCCCAGACATTACCTGGAACAGTTCCATCCCAAGTACAACCCGAATGCGGCAGCGGAAGCTACGGAGGCCGGCTTCAGTACCTGGATGGAACGCTTCACTGACAGGGATGATGAGGCTCTCAACGTCGAGATTCCGACGTTGAAGGCAATGATCGCGGTGGAAACCACGCCGACCCTGGTCCGCTACCAGCGCAACCCCTACTTCTGGGCGGTCGACTCCCAGGGCAACCAACTTCCATACCTTGATGGCGCGGTCATGGAGCGCTTGCAGGACGTCGAGAACTACCACGCCAAGATCGTCACCGGGGCCTACGACTACGCAGTGGGCAACACCTCCGTCCTCAACTACGCCACCTATGAAGGCTCGGCCCAGACCGCCGGCTATCGCGTGCTGCGCTGGTCGAGCGGCCGCGGCGGCGAGAATTTCTACCAGCTCAACCTGAACTGGCCCGATGCCGAGCTGCGCACGATCCACCAGGACGTCCGCTACCGGCGGGCGATGTCGCTGGCGATCAACCGCCAGGAGATGAACGACCTCCTCTTCTTCGGGGCCGCCGTACCGCGACAGATGACGGTTCTCGACACCTCGATCTACTTCAAGCAGGAGTACGCTGACGCCTGGGCCCAGTACGATCCCGACCAGGCCAACGCGCTGCTCGACGAGCTGGGGCTGGCCTGGAACGAGGACCGCTCGGCGCGGCTGCTGCCGAGCGGCAAGCCGCTGAAGTACGCCTTTGACTACTTCAACGGCGAAGGCCCGAAGATGCAGATCCTCGAGCTGGTCTCGGAATACTGGCGAGCGATCGGGATCGATGTCGTCGGCACGCCGGTCACCCGGCAATTGCTTGCGCCAAGAATCGAGACCAACAAGGAACCGATGTCGATGTGGCACGGGGATGCCTCGACCGACATCCTGCTCCCGGTCGACCGCAAGTGGGTCACCGGCAAGCTCGGGGACGAGTGCACGATCGCCCCGCTCTGGAACGCGTGGTGGCAAAACGGTGGCACCGAGGGGGAAGAACCCCCCGAATGGTACCTGGACGCGCTCAACACCTGGGACAAATTCAGCGAAACGCTCGATCCGGCCGTCGCCGACAAGCTGCTGAAGTCCCAGGCGGACAACCTGTGGTCGATCGGGACGGTGGGCATGACGCCGTGGCCGTTCATCGTCAAGAACACGATCGGCAATGTTCCGGAGACCGGGATTCACACCTGGGACGGTCTGTTCCAGTACCCGTACCATCCGGAGACGCTGTTCATTCGACAGTAACTACACTGGTCGGCAGCCATCGTCCGGGGCGTCCTGATCCGGTACGCCCCGGAGCTGATTGACGAGCAGGACAATGGTCCCTTGGCCGCTCACTGTGGCCGAGGGACCGCTCGCTGATGACTGACAGTGACCCAAGGTTGGACCAGGGTTGGCTGGACGTGGTCAAGACATTGATCATATTTTTCCGTGGTTTGCCCTTCTCGTCGTCCATCGAGAAGTGGATGCACTTGCCATTGGAGTTCACGACTGGCTCCCATCCAAGCTTCACTGCCCTACCTTTTAACGGCCAGAATGATGAGACGAGGGGCATCTGGCCTTCCCCGGCAGGGTTCGGACAGGTCACCGCCCACGCCGCGAGGCAGGCGATCAGGAAGCCGACAGATAGTCCCTGATAGAGCGAGTCAAGGCGATTTTCGGACCTTGGTGGCATCC
>CADCWI010000020.1 GCA_902806355.1 uncultured Thermomicrobiales bacterium
CTGGAAAGAGCACACTGGTTAAACTCATCTGCGGTCTCTACGCGCCAACCAGGGGCCGGATCCTGATTGACGGTACTGATCTCAGGTCACTGGATCTCGCCGCGTGGCGGCGGTGCCTGTCTGGTGCATTTCAGGACTTCTTCATGTTCGAATATCCGGTTCAGCAATCGGTCGGTGTCGGAGACTTGCCAAACATCGACAGCCCCAGTCACGTAAACGCTGCTCTTCGACGCGCCGGAGCTGAACGTTTAGTTACGGAGTTGCCGGAAGGGCTTGCGACACACCTTGGTGTGACATGGACGGACGGCGTCGGCTTGTCTCACGGTCAGTGGCAGAGAATCGCCCTTGCACGTGCCTACATGCGGCAGACCCCGCTGGTATTGATCCTCGACGAGCCTGCGTCAGCACTGGATGCCGAGACAGAACATGCCCTCTTCGACAGGTATGCCCAGGCGGCCAGGGAAGATACACGAGTTCATTCGGGCGGCATTACGATTCTGGTGTCACACAGATTCTCCACCGTCCAGATGGCGGACCTCATCGCGGTGATCGTGGGATCCAGGATTGGCGAGTACGGAACGCATGCGGAGCTGATGGCCAGCAACGGTACGTATGCGGAACTGTACAATCTGCAGGCAGCTTCTTATAGGTAATGCGGATACGACAGCGTTCCGTACGTGTTTCCGCCTTCATGTACAGTCGATCTGAACAAATTCGTGCTATTGCGCTTCTCGCTGGCTCGAGGATCAACCCATTGGACTCGCGATGTGTGCCTGACGGTAGGATCGGCGATCTTGCGATAGCAGTATTCCCCTTCAACGACGGTTTCCGAACGCTGTACCGGCTGCGTTTGAGGATCGACGAACTATTGGCGGACCGCCGTGACGCACTACGCCGGGTCGTCAGTTGGGCCGATCCACATCGTAAATCCCAGGTCGCGTTCCTCGATGATCGTGAGCCAATCCCCGGCACCACGCTGCAGCCTTGCGTCGATGGTCACGGCGGCGCGATCACCGGGCACCTGGCGCACGCCGATCCGGGGCGTCCCGAAGCGCTCCAGGTACGATGTCCCGGTGACGGGAGAGATGCCGTTCGCCAACCGGCGCGTGATCGTCTCGCGGGCATCACGGCCAGCATCGATGTTGTCGATGGAGAGGATCATCCGGAACAGCATGGGCGAGGCCGATACCGGAGTTCCGGCGGAAGCGGTGACGTCAGGATCATCGGCGGAGATAATGCCGATCACCAGCAGGTCCGTCTCGGGCATCCGCACCAGCTCCCTGGCCGCGCCGGCGTGGTCCAGCGCCTGATCGGTGATCGATCGCTCCGCATCCGGGACCGGTGTGGCCAGCGACCGGGGTAATCCCGATGGCAGGACGCGCAGGAGTTCCCCTCTGGCGACGATCGCCGACACGAACCGCTCGCCATCGTTGCCTGATGCGAAGAGCGAAGAGACTTCATCGTTCTCGGCCAGGGACGAGCCGCTCCCGCCAATCGCTTCCAGCGCGGACTCCATGCGTGAGAGCCGCGCCGCGGTGACGAGCGTGCCATCGGGAAGCAGCGTGACGTTGTTCAACGCGCCCATCGAAGGTCTGCTGGCCGGGGACGAGAGATCGATCGCATCCTCAGGAAAGAGTGACCAGATGGTCGTGCCCTGAACCTCGATGGCCTGGTACCCATTGCGCACCCAGGCATCCTGCATCGCGGCGGCATCGAACGCACCTCGCAGGACAGTGACGTAGTCCGGGGCGTGGCCGACGACCAACGCCTGGTCGAGATCCAGCAAGGAAAAGCCGTACGTCGCCTTCCAGGCCGGACTGAGTCCCCGCTCGCCGAGGCTTGCGGGAATCGCCAGATGCTTGAGCTGCGCTTCCCAAGCACTGAGCCCCTGATCGTCGAGACCAGGCGGTTTCGGGACACCAGCTCGATCCATCCAGGCGTTGATGTCGGCATAGTGACCGATGTCGGTCAGGGGCACCTCGCCCTCGCTGAGGCGATCAGGTGCGTATCGCAAGAGATCCGGAAGGCTGCCGGCTCGCGGAAGGTCAGCCTTGGCGGCGTTCGGCGTGCCATCCCGCCGGAGCGTCGGGGTAGTGCCGGATGATCCGTCCGCCACCGTCGTCGCGGTCACGGACGGATCGTCCGGCACGCCATCGTCACTCATCCGCTCGATCAGTGTCCAGAGCGAGGCGACACCGATCGTCATCACGAGGAAGATGGTGATCAACCGTCGCATCGGGATCGGAAGGTGCCCTGACGATTGGCGGTTACGATCGGACATCGTTCATCTGCTCTCCCTACCCGCCGAAGCATGCTGCACCACCCCTCCAGGCGGGCTCGTCTATCTTCCCGAGCTACGGAGGGACAACCGGGCCTGGAGAGCGCCAGTCGCGCGGTACGCGGTCGAAACCGAGCTTCCGGCATGAATGCGCTGGATCGCCACTCCCGGCAAGGGGGCCACGGAAAGCACGGTCAGGCGATTGGACCGCTTCTCCTGGACAGCCCGACCGTGTTGGTGGTCACCACCTCACGAAACTGGCTCCGGTTCAGGCGCTCGCCAGCGTGCTCAGAGAGGACCGGGTGGATGTACGTCGCACACACCGCCACCGCCTCCTGATTGGGGCATACCTGGGCGGCCTGGGTGATCGATCCCGCCGTGTCGATATCGTCATCGACGATTACGACCTGGCGACTTTACATCGACCGGATCAAGTTCGACATCTCGGCCCCGCCGTCATTCCCCCGGCGTCGCTTCTCGATGATCACCAGCGGGCACTTCCGCACACTGGCGACGTTTCGTGCCTGCGTCGTATTGCCGAGACCGGGGGAGCCCACGACGGCGTCTTGCGAGCGCTTCTCCCCCAAGTACCGGGCGGTGGAGAACATTGCGCTCATCTCATCCAACGGGATATCGAAGGATCCCTGGATCTGCCCGACGTGGAGATCGACCGTCAGGACTCGATCAACTCCCGCCCGGGTCACGAGCTTGGCGACCAGGTACGCGGTGAACGACTGGATCACGAAGACATCGTCGTGGCGGACGCTTTCGCCGATCCGCACGAAGGTGTTGACATAGCTGACCTAGTGGCCTGTCATCCATCATCTGCCATTCCGCCGGAACGGTCCTTCCCGGTGCAGCTGCTGGGATAAACTCCGCGACCGGAGGAACCTCGGCAGCTGCACCGGGAAGCGCGTCGCTGGTCCCGCAGGACCACTGGGTCCGTGGCAAACGACATCTTGCCGATCTGCGAAGCAGTTGCTCGAATCCGCGGTGACGACGCGGCTGCTGAGATCCCTGACAGGCAATGACGAAGCCATTGATGGACCGCGTCCGCTCAATTGCTCCGCAATTGTCTGTGGGCTGATGCGGCCCATTCACAGGCCATCCCGAAGGGATGGAGCGGCCACGGTGCGACGCGGTCCATCAGTGGCTCCGCCACTGTCTCTGAGCGGCGTTCTTTCGATGAGATCCGGTCAACCTCGGTGCAAGCCGCTGTAACAGACATCGGCGCGGCCGCGTGGCAACCCAATGTAGCCGCAGATCTCATCGACGAGCCCAGGGTGGGAATTGCCGCTGAAGACGGCGATGTCGTTGCAGGCTCCTTCAGCCACGGCGCATTTATCCTTCCCGGAACGGTGCCTCTCCTTCAGCGTCCGCGCTGACACGCGCGGCGACCGGAACCGCATCTGCCAGCTCTGCTTCCTCCCGGAGTGTCTCCGCGTCTTCGAGGCTGATCAGCGCCTGCCTCGCCGCTTCCTGCTGGGCCACTCGTTTACTGGTACCGCTACCCACGCCGATGTGCTGGTTGTCCAGCACGACCGCCACGGTGAAGTGCCGGGCATGATCCGGGCCCTCCTCCGCGATCGTCACGTATTCCGGCGCAACGCCGGATCGCTCCTGCAAAACTTCCTGCAAGCGTCCCTTGGGATTGAGCTGTTGCTCGCTGGCCAGCAACGAGGTGATGTCGCGACGCAGGAACCTGATCACGAACGCACTGGCGGTCTCACGCCCCCGGTCGATGTGAATTGCTCCGACCAGGGCCTCGAACGCGCCCGCGAGCATGCGATCGCGGATGCCCTCGCTGACCCGCTCCCCCGTTCCCAGATACAGGCATGCGTGCAAACCCAGCTCACGTGCCCAACGGACGAGCGTCTCGGCACGGACGATCGCAACCCGCTGCCGGGTGAGCGTTCCCTCATCCGCTGACGGATCCCGTTCGTAGAGATGTTCAGCGACGACAGCGCCCAGCACCGCATCCCCCAGGAACTCCAGACGCTCGTTACTCTGGAGCCTGGCGTGGATGCCCGGAATCGTTAGCCAGTCGTGAAGCACCGAGCGGTGGGTGAGGGCGAGGCGGAGGATCAGCGGGTCCGAAAAGGCAACGCCGATACGCTCCGCCAGCCGCTGCTCGGCCTCTGGATCAGGCATCCGAAATGGTGTTGGCGCAACCGCCCTCGCGGGTTGCCGCGTCATCGCTTCGCCCGCGCCTGGGCCGCGGCCAACGCTCCATCAAGATCCACCTCCGCCTCCCCGGCAACCTGGCGCAGACGTGGCCAATCGATCGCGATATGATAGACGTAGTGTCTGGAATCGGTCTGTTCCGTACGAGATCCCGCGAGATCGAACCGCACGAGCAGCTGGATCAGGGCATCGGCGATCAGGTTCTCGTCCTGGTTGCGGTCATCAAGGGCGATCTCGTGACCGCCCATGCTGGCTCGAAGCCACGCCCGATGAAGCCCTGCTTCGAAAGAGGCGGCAAGCTGGTGAGCGCGGTCCTCTTCCCGGCGAACCGCCTCGATCTTGTCGGTCTCGATCGCATCGCCATCGGAGATGTTCGGCGCGTCGCGATCGATCGAACGGACCTCATCCTCGACGACATATTTCGAGACGATATGGTCGAGCACTCGTCTGACGGCATCCGACACGTGTTCCGTCCTCTTCACACAGGTATGACGACCCGGAGGATCCGCTCACCTCTCGCCAAGCCTTGATGGACGGATTATACGCCGAACTCGTCCGGCGTCTCGCCCTCATCCGCCAAGTCGGCCAAGGAATGACTCCCGGTTAAACCGGAAGGTGGCGCTCGGACATGGCAAACTAGGAACATATCGGCACGTGATTCGGGGGACAGGTGCTCGATGTGCCCGGTGCATGCCGCGCAAAGCGCCGCCCCCCACAACTGCACGACTGCGTAATCGTGTTCAATAGACATGATAGGTATGGCGATTCGCCGCTATGGAGCCAGCCGCCTGGACCATCACGCTGTGTACAGACTCACGGAGGACCCCGGAGTGACCACCCTTCCCGAACTGATCCGATCCCGCCCCGTCTTCTACGACGGCTCGATGGGTGCCACCATCCTCAACCTTGGACTGACTCCGGATGATTACGGTGGTCAGGACAAGGAAGGCTACAACGACTATCTCTCGGTCGTGAAGCCCTCGATCATCGAGGACATCCACGCCGCCTTTCTCGAAGTCGGCGCAGATGTCATCGAAACCAATACGTTCGGCTCCAGCGTCATCAAGGCCGAGGAGTACGGAGTCGGCGACCAGACGTACGACATCAACAAGACGGCCGCCGCCCTCGCCCGCCGGGTCGCCGACGAGTACAGCACCGATAGCCGCCCGCGTTTCGTCGCCGGTTCGATTGGACCAACCGGCCTCCTGCCCGCGTCCGAAGATCCGATGCTCGGGCAGCATCGTTTCCGGGAGGTGGTGGACCTCTTCGTACCCCAGATCCAGGGACTGATCGACGGCGGGGTGGATGCCCTGATCATCGAGACCGTCCAGGACATCCTCGAGCTCAAGGCGGCGATCTTCGCCGCCCGCCAGGTGTTCGAGACGACCGGGAAACGATTGCCCATCCAGGCCTCGATCACGCTCGACACCTCCGAGCGCATGCTGCTGGGGACCGACATCGGCGCCGCGCTTTCGATCCTCGAGCATCTCAATGTCGATATCATCGGGCTGAACTGCTCGACCGGCCCGGACTACATGCGCGAGCCGGCACGCTACCTCGGTGAGTACAGCACCAAACCCGTGTCGATCATCCCGAACGCCGGCCTCCCGATCAACGTCGACGGCAAGGCCGTGTTCCCGATGGAGCCCGAGCCGTTCGCGCGAGACCTCCGCAACATGGTCGAGTCCTTCGGCGTCGGCATCGTCGGCGGCTGCTGCGGCACCACGCCGGAGCATATCGATTCCATCATCAGGGAGGTCGACCGGCTGCCCGTGATGATGCGGCCGCTCAAGCCACGACCGCAGGTCGCGAGCATGATGAAAGCCGTCGACCTCGCCCAGGTCCCCGCGCCGACGATCATCGGCGAACGGGTCAACACCCTTGGTTCCCGCAAGGTCAAGCGGCTGGTCCTCGCCGATGACCTCGATGGCGTCCTCAACGTGGGCGTGGGTCAGATGGAAGAGGGCGCGCACCTGCTCGATGTCAGCGTTGCCCTCACCGAGCGGACCGACGAAGCCGACATCATGCGGAAACTGGTCAAGAAGCTTGCGCTCACCGTCGAAGGTCCCCTGGTTATCGACACGACCGAGGCGGATGTCGTCGAGGAGGCGCTGGAGCAGTACCCGGGCCGCGCCATCATCAACTCCATCAACATGGAGAACGGACGCGACCGCATCGAAAAGGTCATGCCGCTGGCGATGGCGCACGGTGCCGCCGTGATCGCCCTCACGATCGACCAGGAGGGGATGGCCAAGACACGCGAGCGGAAGCTCGAGGTCGCCAGGGTCATCCACGACATCGTAACCACGGAGTATGGCCTCGCGCCCGAGGACCTGATCTTCGATGCCCTGACGTTCCCGCTGACCACGGGCGATCCGGAGTTCATGAACTCCGCGGTGGAGACGATCGAGGGCATCCGGATGATCGAGGAGGCGCTGCCGGGAGTAACGACCGTGCTCGGCATCTCCAATGTCTCCTTCGGCATCAACCCCGCCGCCCGCAAGGTGATCAACGCAGTCTTCCTCTACCACTGCATCAAGGCCGGTCTCGACCTCGCGATCGTTCATCCCTCCCACGTCGTGCCGTTCGCCGAGATCCCGGAGAACGAGCGGAAGCTCGCCGAAGACCTGATTTTCAACCGCACCCCGGATGCCCTCCAACACGTCATCGAGGCGTGGGAAGGCAGGACTGAGGATACGTCCAGCGGCGGCCCGGACCCGATGACGGAGATGGATGTCCGGCAACGGCTTCATTACCGGATCGTTCATCGCAAGAAGGAGGGCGTGGAAGCGGACATCGATCAGGCCGTCGCCGAGAGCGGTGACGCGGTCGACGTGCTCAACAGCGTGCTGCTTCCGGCGATGAAGGAGGTCGGGGACAAGTTCGGCGCGGGAGAGCTGATCCTGCCGTTCGTGCTGCAATCCGCCGAAACCATGAAGAAGGCCGTCGCCCAGCTCGAGAATTATCTCGAGAAGAAGGAGGGGTCGACGAAGGGCACCGTGGTGCTGGCGACGGTCTATGGAGACGTTCACGACATCGGCAAGAACCTCGTCAACACCATCCTGTCCAACAACGGCTACACGGTGCACGACCTCGGCAAGCAGGTGCCGATCAGCCGGATCATCGATGCGGCAGTCGAGCACAACGCCACGGCGATCGGGCTTTCCGCCCTGCTCGTCTCGACGAGCAAGCAGATGCCCCTCTGCGTCAAGGAACTGCATCACGCCGGGCACACGTTCCCGGTGATGATCGGAGGCGCGGCGATCAACCCGGCCTATGCACACCGCGCGCTCTTCGTCGCCGAGGACACGTCCTACGAGCCCGGGGTGTTCTACGCCAAGGACGCCTTCGAGGGGCTCTCCCTGATGGACCAGATCGTCGTTCCCGAGCGGCGAGCCCTCCTCAAGGAGGAAACACTCGAACGGGCCCGCAAGACCCTGAACAAGCGGACGCGCGAGTCCTTCATCGCCCCGGCCGACGCCTCCGACACCCAGCGATCCGAGACGCGCCTGATCGATCCGCCGACGCCCCCATTCTGGGGCGTACGGGAGATGACCGATTTCACCCTCCAGGACATCTGGCCACACCTCGACCTGAAGACGCTGTTCCGCCTGCACTGGGGTGGCAAGGGCGTCAAGGACGAAGCATGGGAGACGCTGCAGAACGAGGACTTCCTGCCCCGGCTCAAGGCGATGCAGGAGGACGCGGAGCAGAACGGCTGGCTTCAGCCGCGGGTGCGGTACGGGTTCTTCCCCGCCAACAGCGACAAGAATGACCTTGTCATCTTCGACCCGGAGGATCACGGGAAGGAACTGCTGCGCTTCACCTTCCCCCGCCAGCCGGCGCGGGAACGTCTCTGCCTCGCGGATTACTTTCAGCCGGTGGATGGTGGCCGGAAGGATGTCGTCGCCTTCCAGATCGTCACCATGGGATCCGCGGCGACGCAGCGGACGGAGGAGACCCAGGCGCGCGGGGACTATTCCGAAAGCTACTTCAGCCACGGCCTGAGCGTATCGAGTGCCGAAGGGCTGGCCGAGATGGTTCACCAGCGCGTGCGCGCCATGCTCGGGATCGGCGAGGAGACCGGGAAGCGCTACTCGTGGGGCTACCCATCCTGCCCCGATCTCGAGCAGCACCTGCTGGTCGACAAACTCCTGGACATGGGCTCGATCGGAATCGAGGTGACGGATGGGTTCCAGTTCAGCCCGGAGCAGACGACCGCGGCGATCGTAATCCACCATCCGGACGCCAAGTACTTCGCGCTCCTCCGCACCGGCGGCGACCCGGTTGCGGCCATCGCCGAACCTGCCGCTGTCGCCGATTAAAGGGCGAGCCTAGTTGGCGCCCAATACGGGCCAACTGGGCCCAGGCCCATTCTCCGGGCAGGATGACTCGACGGCGCCCGTCCGATGTATCCCCGGCGCAAGAGCCCGACTCGATCCAGATGGATACGCACGCGGATCGAGTCGGCGAGCCTACTGCTCGTGTCGATTCGAGTGGTGCGGGCCGTGAGGCAGCGGGAGAATGCGGGCGTGAAGCTGACCGAACACATCGAACTGATCGGCAGCGGGCAGATGGGGTTCAACCTGACCGATCCCCTCGACTGCCATGTCTACCTTGTCCACGACGGCG
>CADCWI010000021.1 GCA_902806355.1 uncultured Thermomicrobiales bacterium
CCGATGCGAACGGTCCGTACGTCTCGAAGATCTCCGGGCTGCTCAGTCCCGATTCCATCGCGTTGACCTGGGCGAACGAGACGCCGAAGCGTTGCGCCAGCAATACTCGCGAGAGCAACAGTGCGGCCGTCACGATCAGCATCGCGACGATCTGGAGGTCGAGCCCCCGCTTGTCACGGACGATCCGGGCCATCGATTCGACCACGCCGAATCCGAGCAACAGGCAGAGATAGAACTGCCACTGCGGGAAGAATCTCCAGAGCACAGCCGTCAGGATCGCGACCAGGAGCCCGGCTCCGGCCGCCCGGGCGAGATTCGCGGAGGGTGTGCGATACGTCGGCAATCCGCGAACACCCGCGCAGTCAGGGCATCGCAACCCGACCGGCGTCCGAACCGCGCACGCAGGGCAGATCGGTTTCCCGCAGCGGCTGCAGCGGAGACCGGTCATGACGTTCGGATGGTAACTGCACGGCACCTGACCGGGGGGATAGGTTGTGGGCTGCGTCTGCGCCATCGGCGTGGGGTTCTCTTTCATGCGAGACGAATCGATCTGATCCTAAAGTAGCTGGCTGGCCGGTGTCGCACCACATCATACGTCAGGAACGGCACCACTCCCTGGGTGCAAACGTCCCCGGACGGCAACCACGGCCACACGCAGGGCAAAGAGCGGAAGCACGAGCTGGCGACGCCAGCGCCACGGCTCCCGCAGCAGGCGGTAGAGCCACTCAAGACCCATTCGCCGCACCCATCGCGGAGCGCGGCGGACGCTGCCCGAAACGAAATCGAACGACCCTCCAACGCCCACCGCCAACCTTACGCCCGCCTCGGCAAGAGCCTGCTGATTGCGGGCGATCCAGTGGATCTGGCCCGGAGCACCGTATGCGACGAGGACGACCTTCGCGCCGGAATCCCGGATGCGTGCACGTGAAATGTCATCGTGAATCTTTTCTGGCGTACCGCCATCCCAGGTACCGGCGGCGACGAACCCCGCGTAGCGCTCAGAAAGCCGGGCAGCAGCGGTAGCGGCGATTCCACGACTTCCACCAAGCAGATAGACGGGAACCTGCTCATCCGCACTGATCCCGCCAATCATCTCCATGACGTCGACGCCGGTTACACGGTCGAGCGTCTCGCTTGGCGGAAAGGCTGGGTAGAGCCATCGCACGGCGAGGGTAATCCCAACCCCGTCCGGCGTCGCAAGATCGGCACTCCGCAATGCCGCCCGGAACTCGGGCTCCCGCGTCGAAGTCATCACGTATTCCGGGTTGAGCGTCACCAGATGACGGCATGACGCGTCACCAGTCCCGGTCATGACCGACCGGAGCCAGGCTCTGGTCACCGTCCGCGTCACGAGATCGACCGGGACACCCAGAATCGACACCCGTGCCGGTGGATTCGGCCACATCGTCACGGGTCAGAAGTCGAAGTCGATGGAATCGAATGCCGACCCCGCCGAGTCGAGCAGGCCACCGAGCCCGTCACTCGCGTCCTGAAGTCCACCACCGAAGACATCCGCCATGTCCTGCAGACCGCCTTCGGGCATGTTTGGCATGTCGACATTCGGGACATCGACATTGGGCACATTGATGTCACCACTGCCAGTGCCGCCGAAATACCCGATCATCCGTCCCGCCTGCATCGCGTCGAACACCATGTCGGCACCGTCAATGTCCCCGCCACCAAACCCGCCCGCTGGCGCAAACCAACCCGGACTTGATGCGCCGACACTGGCGAACGACCGTATCCATTGACGCTCCAGCCCGAACGCCACCGCATATGAGAGATAGCGGTCGAACAGCTCTCGTGCTTCCGCCAGATTTTCGTGCCGGTCGATCGATTCGAGGTAGCGCTTGAAGGCCCGCCACTTCGCGGCGGCTTCTGCACCGACCATTGTCTTCTGCGGCATCGCCCTGCTCAGCCGGAGCATCACGATCCAGATCAGAATCGATGCAATGGTTGGCAGAATCGCGAATGCATCAACACGCGCGGTCACGATTACGCCGACGAGGATCGAGCCGACCAATCCGATCCAGGAGAGGGTACGCCAGCGGCGGCGCGTCTCGTCCGGCGATCTCGTGAAGTACCGGCGATCGACCATCTCCCTGTACAGGTCAGCCCGGATCTCCGGCTCATGTGCGTCGAACCGCGGTTTGATTGCACTGAGCAGCACACTGTCGAAAGAGGTTGGCTTCCCGTTGAACAGGACGCGGAGGAGATCGCGCTCGAGCCGGGACGTGACGCCATCCGGATCGACCACCGTCAACAAGTAGTCGCTCCGACCCTTTCCCGTTTGGCCGTCCGCGCCATGTTGCTCCTGGATGGTGATCGCGCCGTGGCGGGCAAGCCCGAGTAAGGTCGCCACCACATCATGGTGATCGACATGCTCGTCGACGAGTGTCCCGGCGGCACCAGGGGGCAAGTCATCAGGCGGTTCGGTCACGATCTCGGCGACGAGACCCGTAGCCGGATCGCGGCCCCGGACGAACCACAGGATCACGATGCCGACGACACCGCCGCTCAGGAACACGACCATTGCCACAAGGAAGATCAGGTGAAGCCAGGCTGTGGAAGTGCTCATATGTTGTCCTGGTTCACCACGCCCGTGATACTGAGGCCCGGATTCATCTAGCTGAAGCCGCGGCCACCACCGCCTCCCCCGCCCCCACCGCCGCCGAATCCACCGCCTCCGCTGAACCCGCCACCACGCCCGCTGCTGCCGAAGCTGCCGGAACCGGAACTCGCGGCGAAGGCCCTGGCGACGGTTCCCAGCATGCCGAAGAAGTCGTTACTGCCGCCCTGAAGTCCACGGCCTGCCGAATCACTCATGTCCTGCAGATCGGGAACATCAACCCCGCCACCGGCAGTCCCCTGGCCGCCAGGCACGCCCTGTCCACCACCGAGCGATCCGCCAAAGCCTCCATATCCACCGTAGCCGCCGCCATACCCGCCAATCGGGTACGTTGTCCAGCCGCCGCCCCGATGGCGCCGCCGACCCACGCCACCACCCAGGGGACTTCCAGTGACGACGACCATGCCACCACCACCGAAGATATCCTGCGTAGCAACCGGAGGCGCGTAGGCAAATCTCGACACCCACGATTCATCGAGCCCGAACGCAACCGCATATGGGAGGTACTTCTCCAGGATGTCGCGGGATTCCGTAAGGTCGCGCCGCTGGCCGATGTCCTCGAGATAGGCCTTGAACGCCCGCCATTTCGCAGCGGACTCCGCTCCGGCCCTGGTCTTGCCCGGCATCGCATCGGCCAGTCGTCCGGCGAAAAGGAAGAAGACCAGGCCAATCAGGATCGGGAACCACGCCCACATGGTCGTCGCTCCCACCAGCACGATCACGGCGATCACGACGGCTGCGCTGATCAGCGGAACGAGCCTGAAGATCCGGCGCATGCGGTCACGCGTCCGCTCCGGCGATTCACGGAAGTACTTGTGGTCGACAAGCTCCTGGTAGAAGCCTTCATGAATGTGGTCGTTCTCAGACGCAAAGGCGCCGGCCACGCTCGGCACCTCGACCCGCGCCCCAGCTTCCGCGCCAGGACCGAAGACGACATCGAGCAGCGTTTGCTCGTACGGTTCAAGCATCTCGGAATACGGGAGCTTTTCGAGTTCCACCCCCGTCGAAGTCGCCGACCCTTCCATGTTGTTGAGCTTGATCACGTTACGCCGAACCAGGTCGAGCACCGTCGCGACGACATCGCGGGAGTGGGCCCTCTCATCGATCAGCGTGCCCGCCGCGCCAGGACGAAGATCGTCTGGCGGCTCGGGGATGTACTCGGCCACCATGCCAACCTCGGGATCCCGACCCCTAACGAACCAGAGCAGGTAGGCCGCCACGCCACCGGCGAACAGGAGCAGGAGCCCAGCGACCAGCATGATCGTGCCCGCGATCGCGCTCCGTTCCTCGCGCTCCTGCCGCTCCTGCCGAAGCTGATCATCCTGAACTTGCCAAGCCGGGACGGGCGCGTCGGTGATCGGCGGGAACTGGAGGCGGACGTTGAGTTCTTCGCCCTGACCAAGGTTCGACGCTTCCCAGGTGTACGAGCTCCCGCTTGCCTGGACATCTTCGGGAAACGCGATCGTCTGGTCCGCGGGAACGGCTTCTGGCAGGTTGATGGTTGCCGACGCGGACTCGACCGGAGCTACATCCGTCACCGTTTCGGAGATCGCGATCCACCAGACCTGCTGATTTGCCGGGTCCAGATTCTCATAGACTCGGATTGCACCCAGGACATCGTACTCAAGAAGGATCAGCCGAACATCATCACTCGGTGAGGTCGACTCGAAGCCATAATCGATCGCCAGCTCGCCAGCCTGCTCGGAGTATGTGAATGTGCCGGCATTCTCGCCATAGCGTCTGGGCGGCAGGTAATCGAGCGGCTCGGGGGTCCCGGCTGGATCATTGGCGACCGCAACACTGACGTTCTCGATCCCCTCGACGCGGCCGAGCGGGATGTTGGCGAAGCCATTGCTGAAGTAGCCATCGAACTCGACGAGCTGCCGCTCCGTAATGTGCATGGTCCCGTCTTCCCGGACATCGATGGTGACGTCGTAGTCGGTCCAGACGACACTGTTTTCTGCCGATTGCGCCAGGGCATCGACGGGAGACGATGGCGAAAGTGCGGTCCAGCTCGCGGTCAAGCCGATCAACACCAGAAGCGTGGTGATCAGTGCTTGGCGACCGCGCTTCCACGCCATCGTTGGCATTCCCCTGCGCATGCTTCCCTAAATCCTTTCGCCGGCGACCATCCGCGGAACAAACAACCCCTGTGAGTCCGATACGCACAATCGATCCAGTATCGCACGACACCACGACAGCCTGACGCTACACTAAGAGAACTGGACACCGGTAGCGAAACGCTCCCATTTACGTCCCTGCAATCTTCCACACAGCCCAGTTTCAGGACCACATCATGACCGATCAAGCATCTGCCAGCCCACATTCCACAGCGGTCGACTCGCTCGTCAGGGCCGATGTCGAAGCCATCCTCGCGCAGCACGGGTATCGCCTTACCGCCCCCCGGGCAGCTATCGTCGACGCAATGCTGACACATTCGCGACCCTTCACCGCCGAGCAACTCGTGGCCGAGCTCAGGGGCAAGGTAAAGGACTCGTCCGGCCCCCGCATTGGCCGCGCGACGGTCTACCGCACTCTGGAAATCCTGGCCGCGATCGATGTGCTGACCCGCTTGATCCAGCCAGACGGTCATCCAGCCTATATCTCGGACTCACTCGGGCACCGCCATCACCTCGTCTGCTCCACCTGCGGCACGGCGGTCGCGTTCACCCGGTGCCCGGTCGATGAGCTGGTGCAAGCACTGACCAAGGACACGGAGTTCCAGATCCACGATCACCTGCTGGAAGTCTTCGGTGTCTGCCCGACATGCCAAATCTCGCAAACGCGGGT
Source organism: uncultured Thermomicrobiales bacterium (assembly GCA_902806355.1). The sequence continues at coordinate 5,420 of CADCWI010000021.1, forward strand.
CGCAGCCGCTAATTGACACTGAGTATCAATAGTGGTAGGGTGCTTTTCTTGAGAGTTCTCACCGGCCGATGATCGTGCGGCCGCACCGTAGGGCCTCTGCCCTCCTCCATTCCAGATGGTGGGATTCCATACGCTTCCCGCACTCGTAGCCTGGTTTCCATGACACACTCCGAACAGTTCCGGCACAATGGTCCGGTTCTCGAGACGACTCACCTTACGGTCCACTATGAAGACCGACCTGCCCTTGCCGATGTCTCGCTCGCGCTGGCCTCGGGGGAGATCGTCGGGCTGCTCGGTCCAAACGGTGCCGGCAAAAGTACGCTCCTGAAGGTGATGGCCGGGATGCTTTCCCCTTCGCACGGGACCGTTCTGTTCAGGGGTCAACCCCTGCGCGGCACACACCCAGCCATCACCTATGTTCCGCAACGCGCCGGCGCGGACTGGACGTTTCCGATTTCCGTGCTCGAAGCCGTTTTGCTTGGGTTATCGCACCGCACACCGCGCTGGCGAGGCTTCGATCGTTCCGAGCGGAAGCGCGCCTGGGAAGCGCTTGCTGATGTCGGCATGGATGAGCTCGCCGACGTGCAGATTGGGGCGCTCTCCGGCGGCCAGCAACAGCGGGTGTTTCTCGCTCGCGCCCTGCTGTCCTGCGGCGCCGTCCTGCTGCTGGACGAGCCCTTCACCGGCGTCGATATTCCCACCCAGGATCTGTTCGGTTCGATCTTCGCCGATCTGCACCGCCGGGGCACGGTGATCGTCTACGCCACGCACGACCTCGCCCAGGCCGGGCGCACGTCAGATCGGGTGATCCTGCTCAACCGGCACCTGATCGCCTCGGGGCCACCCGCCCAAACCATGCTCGAAGCGCCGCTCCGGCAGACGTTCGGTGGACAGGTCGTCGTCGTCAGCGCACCGCCGATCGGTTCCCCTCGCGAGCCGGCCGTCAGCCGAACCGGAGTGCCGCGATGACGGAGTGGCTGACCGATCCGTGGACCCACACTTTCATGCAGCACGCGTTCATGGCGATCATCCTCGTCGGCATCATCTGCGGGGTGGTCGGCGTGTTCGTGATCCTGCGCGGGCTGGCCTTCCTCGGCGATGCCCTGGCGCACGCCATCTTTCCTGGAGTCGTCATCGCCTTCATTCTGGGAGGCAATTTCCTCGTCGGTGCCCTGATTGCCGCGGTGATCATCTCCATCATCATTGGCGCGATCAGCCAGAGTGGCAGGATCTCCAACGACACCGCCATCGGTATCATCTTCGCGGGAGGCTTCGCGCTTGGGGTAGCGCTGCTTTCCACGCAACGCTCGTATGCCCGGGACCTCAATTCGTTCCTCTTCGGGTCCATCCTGAGCGTGCAACGAGGCGACCTGGTTCTGACCGCCATCGTCGGCCTGTTCGTGCTGGCGGTGGTGTTCTGGTTCCGGCGTGAGCTGACCAGCATCGCCTTCGATCGCGCCTTCGCCCAGAGCAGCGGAATCAATCTCTGGATGCTGGATCAGGTCTTCCTGGTGGCCCTGGCGATGGCGATCGTGATCTCCCTCCAGACCGTTGGGAACGTGCTTGTCCTGGCACTGCTGGTAACCCCGGCCGCAACCGCCCGCCTCCTGACCGACCGCCTGCGGCCGATGATCGGACTGTCGTCGTTGATCGGGGCTGCCAGCGGTGTCGCCGGCCTGTACGTCTCGTACTACCAGGGAGTGCCTTCCGGAGCGGCTGTCGTCCTCGTCGCCACTGCCGTTTTCCTGACCGTCTTTCTGCTGGCGCCAAGGACTGGCGCCGTCACCTCTCGCGTGGCACGACGACTGCATCACCCGCATCCGGAGCGGGACCAGTTTCTCGATCCCGTTTCCTGAAGTCATGCTTTCGGCGCGGCGGATGGAGAGCGCATTCCTCACCGGAAATCTGTATGGGCGGGATGGAATGGAATCTGCGGAGAGTACGAAAGACCGGGAGCTATGGTTGCTCTCCTCGCTTGCCGCCCCGGGCAGGTAAGGATCCGATCAAAGCCCGACTCGCGAGTTAATGAAGGAGCACACTGTGTCAGATCAGGAAGTCAAGACCGCCCCAGATCAGAAAGAGGACCCAAAGTCTCACCAGATCGCTGACTGGGTGGGTGATATCGTCAATATCGAGAGCCATATTGAAGAGGCCATGGATCGCCAGCTCACGCTCAAGCCGGAGAACCCTGAAGTAGCGCAGGCGATCCAGCGTTTCCATGACACTGTCCGCGCCAGCAAGTATCGCGCGCAGGAATACGAGAAGGAGATGGGCCGAACTAGGGGTGGCGGCCTCCAGGAGACCGCGGCCGAACTGCTCGGCAAGGCCGCTGGGCTGATCGACAAGATCCGCAAGGATACGGTCACCAAGGCGCTGCGCGATGACTACGTCGCGTTCAACCTCGCCGCGGTCGGTTATACGCTGCTCCACACAACCGCCCTGGCCCTCCAGGATCAGAAGACGGTCGCGTTCGCGGAGCAGGGCCTGACGACGTACGCCAGCCTTGTGCAAGAGGTGAATCACATCCTGCCGCAGGCGACGGTCGACGAGCTCGTCAAGAACAAGGAAGTCCCGGTCGCCGATGCGAGCGTAGTTGGTCAGGCGCGGCAAACCATCGATCGCGTCTGGAAGATAACCAGCAACTAGACATCACGCTTCGACCCAAAAGCACGCCGGTGATCTGTCGGATCACCGGCGTGCTTTTCTGCTTTTCTAGGATCCTGCCGTCCCGCGCGATCCGTTCTTGCGACGCAACAGTCCACCCCTGCACTCATGGTGGGAGTTCGCCTATCTCGCTGGGATGCCCCAAAGGTCAGTTGCGTGGCCACACGTCGGCGTGGTCCACGGCCCGCTCCCACGTCATACCTTCTCTGGTCAGTCGTGTATTTCGACCCGCATGCCGATGTAGGAAAACTCGAATACCGCCACTGCGGCTTCCGCATCAAGACGCACGCATCCCAGCGTGGTCGCGTTCTGGGTGGGTTGGACGTTGCCCAGTGCGTCACGAGCCGGCGAATGAAAGCCATTGCTGCGCTCGGGATCGAACCCCACCCAGTCGGTCAGGTACACGCCATAAGCAAACGGCGTTTCCGCGAGAGCCTTGTTCATACTGTAGACATGAAACGTCCCAGGTGCAGTCGAAAAGTACCCGTCAGCTGACGCATCTTGGCCAGTTCGTCCCACATAGGTGGAGACGATGGATGCACCCTCATGCAGGGTGACGACGCCCGTCGTACGATCCACGTCGATCCAGCGCTCCTGGACAACCGCCTCGTCCCCTGGAACGTCACCAAGGCTGGCATCCTCCGGCGGCTCCTCGGCTTGCCGAGGGTCTTCCGGTGCCGCGGCGGTCTCGGGTTCCGGTACATCCCTCGGTCTGGCAGCGGGAATTTCAGCGGACACCACAGAAGCACCATCGATTGTCAGGTACTCGCTCGCCATCCATGCCCGACCGGCGCCATGGCGAACTGGCGTGAACCCGTTACTGGCAGGCCCAAGCACCTCCAGTCGCGATCCCTGCGATAGCGTGTCGATCACAGCGGCGTCGATGGATGCACCGTCGCGGACGTTCAGGGTGTCCGTCACCACGACCGCGGTGGTCTCCTGCTTGGACGGAAGGGTCGGGCCAGGGGCAGGATCGAGAGAGGGCGCACCTCCCGGGCGGA
>CADCWI010000022.1 GCA_902806355.1 uncultured Thermomicrobiales bacterium
ATCATCCCGTTGCGATCCCGATCCAGATGTTCCCGGGTGACGTCGAGTGCCAGCGACTTCGGTGATACGGGATATTCACAGATCTCGTCATTGGCCATCCCCGCGAACGGTTGCAGCGAGGCCGACAGCGCAAGGTGAGAGGTGAACGTGTGATTGACGTAGGTCACTCCGCGCTCCCTGGCGTAGCGGGCGACATCAAGCGCCGGGGTAATGCCACCGATCCTGCCGGCGTCGACCTGGACGAAACCGATGCCGGCGTAATCGATCAGGTGGCGGGCCTGCCAGGCATTATGGCAGCCCTCGCCGGCGGCCAGGGCAACTGGTCGCGCCCGCTCCGCCAGTGTTCGGTAGGCATCGAACGCGCCGGTCACAAAGGGCTCCTCCAGCCAGGTGACGTCGCATTGCTTGAGCACATCCAACCGCTCCCCCGCCCGCGCGATGTCGTCTGCCCAGACCGTCCCCACGTCGACCATCAGGGCAGCATCTGGTCCAAGTCCTTCCCGGGCGGCTGTCACCTGCTCAACGTCATCAGCCACCTCCCCCAATCCGAACGGACCCCACCCAAACTTGGCCGCTGTGTACCCATCCTGGCGAACCTGCCGCGCCAATCGAAAGGTTTCGGCGGCCGTATCGCCAAACAGCTGGGACGCATATGGACGTTTCGGATGCGCGATCGGTGAACCGAGCAGTGCGTAGACTGGCTCCTCGCGGACCTTTCCCAGCAGATCCCAAAGCGCCATATCGATGCCCGACAAGGTGTGATCGGACTGCAGAAGATCGAGGCTGTTGACGCGGACAAGATCGCCGATTCGTCGGATATCCTCGATGGTGTCGATGGATTGTCCAAGCACCGAATCCCGGACCGGCTTGCATGCGCTGTGGGACATGGGAGTGACGAAGCTGGCGATCGATACCAGTGGAGATGCTTCGCACTCGCCCCAGCCGATGTAGCCTCCGGCAGAGATGCGGACCAGCAGGAGGTCCTGGCTCCCGTCGCCGATATCCAGCACTTCCGGCATCGAGAGGTAGAAGAAGTCAACGGCCTCGATCTGCACAGTCAGTCCCCCGATCAACATTGCAACTGCAACGCGGCACCAGTATATGGAGACCATGCGGCGTAGAACAGATGCTCGAGAGCACAGATCTCGAGGCCGTGGGCTGCGTCACAAACAGCGCGCTAGTTCACCGTCGACTCAAGAAGCCGTGATGGAGTGAACGATCGGGGTTTGACCGTGGCACCGGTCCAACACGTGGTTGGTTCGGATGGCTGCCCATCCGAACCAACCTACATCAGAGACCCTGGAAAAAGGTCAACTCAATCGCTCACCAAAAATCCAGCACACGCTACTGTAGATGGTCTAAAATCCGGCGACCTTGTCACACACGTTGAGCAACGGCGCACCGGTCACGAACCGGCGGATGTTCTCATGGGTGATCTCGAACTCCCGATCGCGCGTGAGAGGCGAACTTGGCGCGCAATGTGGCGTCATCACCAGCCTCGGGGTATCCCACAGGAAATGTTCCGCCGGCAACGGTTCCTCGGCATAGACGTCCAGCCCTGCGCCGGCGAGGGTCCCCTCGCGCAGCCGCTTCGCTAGCGCCGCCTCGTCGATAATGGTCCCACGGGAGATGCCGATCACCACTGCCCCCGGCTTCAGTGCCGCAATGCGGCGTGCGTCGATGAGGTTGGTCGTCTCAGCCGTCAGCGGGACGGCGATCACCAGCACATCGGCCGTTGCCAACTCCGTGTCCAGGTGCTCCATTGGCAGCACCGTCAGATCGTTGCCGGACTGCTCTGGCGCCATGACATCCAGCCCTACCACCTGCATCTCGAAGGCTAACGCGCGGCTGGCGATCGCCCGGCCAATGTTGCCCATGCCGACGATCAGCAGGCGCTTGCCATAGAGCGAATCCAGCGGGATGCCCCGGCCGTAGGCGTGGTAGTGGTGATCATTTTTGTGCTGGGCGAACTCGGCAATGTGGCGGGTGAGCGCGAGCAACAGCGCGAAGGTGTGCTCGGCGACGAACGGCGCGTGGGCCCCGCGGGTGTTCGTTACCACGATATCGCTCGCCACCAGTTCCGGGATGGCGATGATCGTCTCGATCCCGGCGCCGGTCGCATGGACCCAGCGTAACCGGTCACCGGACCGGGAGTAGACATCCGGCGGGATCCGCCCGATGTAGGCATCGGCCTCCCTAATACCATCCGGATCCTGTCGCGCGGAGGCGAACGTCACTTCCGGAAATGTCGCTTGCATGGCTGCCAGGCGCCCGTCGTCGACTTCCTTCCCCACCACAATGAGCACGATGCTTCGTCCTTCTCTCGAAAACTGTTAGTTGCTGTTTCGTCGTGTCAGTGTCTACCATCGATGGTAGCGTGTTTTTGGCCTCACGCCATGACGCGTGCCTGCATCGGCTCGCATTCCACACGCTGATGGGGGCCGCCAGCATGTCCCCGGGCCGCTGGGCTGAGGCGACGGCTCATGCCGCGGGCGAGCGTCACGTCCACGTTCTCACGGTAACATCCGTTGCTACGGTGGGGAATGTTCTTGGTCGTTATGAGAGAAAAGGGAGAAGCGATCATGATTTCCGTACGTCATCTGGCAGTCCGGACGGCTGACCTGGCCGCATCCCGGCGCTTTTACGAGGAGGGGCTCGGATTGCGCTACCTTGGGACGCGACCGCCCAGCGTTGCCATGAACCTCAGCGACGGAGCGATCAACCTGACCCTGCTCCCGTACGAAGGGCCTCCCAGGTCGGCGTTGCCGGAGGGAACGGAACCGGTCCACTTCGGCTTTGTGGTCGAGGACCTGAGCGCCACCTACCGGCGCCTGATGAAACTCGGCGCCCACATCGTCAGTGAGGACATCAACGAGCGACGAGCGCAGTCCGGAGCCGAGCCCCAAAGCTCATTCAAGGTGCTTGACCCGGACGGCAATGTGGTGGATGTTACCGTGCGACCCGACGAATGGCGAGTGGGATAGATCGATCGAAGGGTGACACCGAGATCATGGTTGGGGCAGGTTCTCCGGGCCACGGCGCGTTCGTCGGCCCTCATGAGGCTGCTTGCGGCAACGCTCTCTGAGCACGAGGTCGGTCCACTCGCTGCGAACGTGACGGATGAGCCACCTTCGGGTGGTATCTAGCGACGCACTAGCGAGAGCGTATCAGGTGATGACATTAGGAACCGATGTCCCGCTTGAGGGCCGAGGGCTGCACACCCCTCAGCTTGCGATGATCGCTCCATCCCGACGTTCCCATCCCGGCTGGAACAAGCGTAGGAAGTTCTTCTCTGCATAGGGATACTTGCTGGCTTCTTCATGATGGAGCGTCACGCCAAATCCCGGGCCGTCCGGTACCTCGATGTAGCCGCCAACGATCTCGACGTATCCAGACATCACCTCGCGGCTCCACGGAACCAGAAAATCGTCAAAGCACTCCTGGATCAGCATGTTTGGCAATGTCGAGCAGACGTGCGTGTTGATGACCGTTGTCAGCGGGCTCTGAGCATTGTGAGGAGCGACGAAGGCTTCATACCCTTCAGCCAGGGCCGCGACCTTCGCCAGCCCGGACACCCCTCCGCAGTTCAGGATCTCCGGCTGGATGACATCGATCACGCGCGTTTGGAGAAGCTGCGTGAACTCCGTCTTCCGCTGCAGGCGCTCCCCTGCCACAACCCGCACAGGAATCGCCCGGGCAACTTCCGCTGTGGCTTCGGCTTCGGTCGACATGACTGGTGTTTCAAACCACATCGGGCGGAAGTCGGCGATGGCGTTGCCGACCTCGATCGCTGTGGAAACCGAGAAGCGGTCGTGCCCCTCGATCAGGATGTCGACCTCGTCACCGACTGCGTCCCGGACAGCGCCGATGATGTCGAGGGACAGATCGAGTTCCTGTCGATCGATGAAGCGGTAGGCGTTCCCGAACGGGTCGAACTTGAGCGCGGTATAGCCAAGGCTTGCCACCTCCGCTGCGCGCTCGGCAAAGAACTTGGGATCGCGTGGTCCCTGGTACCAGCCGTTCGCATAGGCTCGGAGCCGCGGACGCAGCTTGCCACCAAGCAGTTGCCAGACTGGTATCCCAAGCGATTTCCCAAGGATGTCCCAGCAGGCCATTTCGATGCCGGACATCGCGGAATTGGTATGGAGGAAGATGCCCTTGTAGAGGCTGTCCCAGACAGCACCGACATTTCGAGGGTCTTGCCCGATGTACAGCGGCTTCATCTCGTGAACCGCTGCTTCCGCAGGGCGAGTGGCCAAGCCACTCGTTGCTTCTCCGAGGCCCGTGATTCCTTCATCAGTCAGGAGTTCAACGAACAACCAGTTCTTCCAGGGATTGCCTACGACTGTTGTCCTGACGTCGACGATCTTCAAGGTGTGCGTCTCACTTCCTTCTTTACAATGTGCCGACCATTGGTACAGATCGGGGCTTCCACCTGCAGCAAAGGGTCATCACGAAGTACCGAGCATCTGCTGCTTAGGTAGCGGAACGACGGTGATTGGGAGGATGCACTGGCAATCGATAACGACTGGCACCTCGACTAGTGCATTCCGCTAATGGCAGGCAATGGACTGGGGCTGGGCGGATTGACCGAAGATGGCCCAGTTGGTCGTTCGTCGTCCATCCAGGGTCTGAACCATCTGCTCGCCACTCACTTTCGACAGGAACACATCGCTCGCTGAAGGGGATCGCTTGCAAGTTGGCACCTCTCGGAGGTGTTCCGTCTCAGGCTGACGAGGTACTCAAACCACTCTCTGTCCGGATCTGGCCGCCTGGCAGACCCACCATTGCCGTTTTGCTTCCAGGTTGCATGGGGCAGCCTTCGAAGTCTGCGTTCTGGCCGGAGCGCTAGATGGCCACCTCGTCTCGCGACCTGGTGATGAGGGGAGCGGTCGTGAAGAGCGTGCTGAGGTCAGCAAGGATGTGATCGAGTTCTTCATGGTCGAAGCTGTCCAGGCTGCTCATGCCCGGTCCCCGAAGTGTGGCGGTGTCCAGGACACCCCGGCGCCGAAGCACTTCCTTGTAGATGGTTGCGCCGTAGAGCGATTCCATATTGAGGAGGGGCAGGAGACGATTGAAGATGTCGCGTGCGCCGCGCTCGTCCCGTGCCTCGAGTGCATTCCACAGCGCGACATGGACATCGGTCACTTCGCACGCCGGCATGGTGCCGCACGCCCCTCGTCGGTATTCGTCGAGAAGAAACCGCCCCGCCATTCCGCCCATCACGCCTTTCAGGCGGGGACCGGCTGATCCGAGAATGTGCGTCATGACTTGGCCGGGAGGGCTTGTCTCCTCCTTGATGTATTCCACACCGTCGATCTGCTGTACCAGGTCGCTCATGAAGGACGCAGCGAGCGGTGTACCAATCGGGGCTGGATAGTTCTGGATGAAGACTGGAAGCTGGGCGCTCCCCGCGACGACACGGAAGTACTCGGTGATTTCATGCGGCATCGCCTTCCTTACATACGGGGGCATCGCAATCACCGCGTCTGCACCGATCTCACGCGCATGGCGTGCGAACACCGCCGCGTGATGACTGGTCGTCCCTGAGACTCCGATCACGACTGGGACCCGTTGGTCTGTGGTTTCAGTCACGACCTGCGCGACCCGCAGCCGCTCCTGGTCGGTGAGGCTGGAAAACTCACTGGCATTGACGGGGGCGACGATGCCGTGCGCACCCGCTTGGACGCAGAACTCTATGCATCTGCGCAGGCTGCTTTCGTCAACGTTCCCCTCAGTGTCAAAGGGAGTCACGGGAATAGTGAAGACCCCTCGGAATTGCGTCATAATGCCCTGCCCCGTCTGTCACGTTCGAATCAGTTTTACCTGGCAGACTGTGAGAAGCAGAGTAGAACCAGCACTGATCGAATGTCAATATATGGATTATACTTTCAATAGTTGGAAGTGATTCAAGGAACACGGCTAAAGCCGCCTTGTGCTTCGAGGATGCCCGGGTCTATCGGGAGACCGGTCAGGGGGACGGCACATGCTCGACACCAAAGCTCCCAGAAATCCAGCGTCGAAGAGTCAGTCGATTGAGCGGGCAGCGTCGATACTCACCTGTTTCAGTTCGGAGACACCACATCTCTCGCTGGCGGCGATCGCGAGCAAGCTCGCGTTGAATCAGAGCACGGCGTATCGGTATGTCTCGACTCTTGAAGCGGCTGGGCTACTGGAGCGTGATAACCGGCTCGGTGGGTACAGGCTCGGTCCGAGAGTAATCGAGCTTTCCAATGTGGCGTTGAACCAGAACGAAGTACGCAAGCATGGTCTCGATGAATCGGATCGTCTTCGAGACGAACTCAATGTCCTGGTCAGCCTCGCGGTGCTGTTCGAAGGCGATGTCCTGCATATTGCCCACTCGGTTCCGGATCACTGGCCGCGATGGCATACGACTGTAGGTCGCCGAGCAGTAGCCCAGTGCACATCCTTGGGCAAGGTGCTTCTGGCCCATAGGCCCTGGTCGGAAGTGGTGGCATTGATCGAGACATATGGGTGGCGCCCGTACACCCCAAACTCAATCCAGACGTTTCCGCGGTTGCAGGAGGAATTGGCATCGATCAGGGAGCGTGGTTTTGCGATCGACCACGAGGAACGAAATCATGGCACCAACTGTATCGGCGCACCAATCCGTGACTTTTCGGGCGCGGTGATAGCAGCGATCAGCGTAAGCGGGAAAGCGGATAAGTTGCCGCCCGATTCCTGGGTAGAGGTAGCGCCAAAGCTCTGCGAAGCTGCAGACCGGATTTCTTTTCGGCTAGGATATCAACAGAGTTCGGCATATTTGTAGGTCCATCCGGTTCGCGGCCCTACCTGCCTGTTGCCACAACGGTGTCAGGGAAAGAATTGTTGATCTTATGAGGTGTTTTTAATATCCGGCATCTTTTTGCTGTATTATCACCACTGCGTATGCGATGATGCCGGTGTTTACGATGCAGCCTCGGGTGGCGCTTATTAGCCTGTCACAGGAGGTGACCATGCGTTATGGCGTATGCGTGCCGAACTTCGGAGAGTATTTTCAGCCGCACATCCTGGCTGAGTTGGCGTATGAGGCTGAAGAGGCGGGCTGGGATGGGTTCTTTGTCTGGGACCACATGCTTTTCGTCAACGACCTGCATCTCGACGTCGTCGACCCCTGGGTAGCGTTGACTGCGATTGCCATGCGCACCTCTCAGATTCGGCTGGGACCGCTGGTCACCGCAGTGGCGCGGCGCCGTCCCTGGAAGCTCGCACGCGAAACTGCCTCGCTCGATCATCTGTCGGGCGGTCGCTTGATCCTGGGAGTTGGACTGGGGCACCCTCCGGAAGACGAGTTTGCACAATTTGGTGAGGATCCGGATGCGAAGGTGCGGGCCAAAAAGCTGGACGAAGGGCTCGACGTTCTCGTAGGGCTGTGGAGCGGCGAGCCGTTCAATTATCAAGGTGAGTATTACCAGATTCACTCCACGACGTTCCGGCCACGTCCGATTCAGTTGCCTCGTATTCCCGTTTGGGTTGCTGGCTACCTCCCTCACAAGGCACCGTTCCGTCGTGCGGCTCGTTGGGATGGCGTCTGTCCGGGAGGCTGGTGGGACGACACCCCCATGACCCCTGACGATCTCCGGGCGCTGCTTGGAGAAATCCGAGGGTTCCGCACGAGCGATGGACCCTTCGATGTGACGTACAGTGGTGTGACGCCCGGTAATGACCGGAGCCGGGCATCGGCGATTGTGGCCCCCTGGGCGGCCGCGGGTATCACATGGTGGATCGAGGGGTTCAGTCCGCAGCGTGGAACGTTAGTGGAGACACGAGCCCGGGTCCGACAGGGACCACCGTCCCAGGGGGCTGTCTAAAGGCTCGGTCGCCACCGCTGATGCACCTCACGATGGTGCCCAGCGAACATCGGGATCAAGTGGATAGATCGGACGCCGCAGATGCTGGTAATCGAAGGTGCCCAACTTCGGACTGCTGATGCCCGGAGCATCAACCTCGATCACCTTTGTGGCGATCGGCTCGAACGCGGCTCGGAAATGGGCGGCGCTCTTGAGCACCAAAATGCGCCGTTGCGTTGGCTCGATCCCAAAGGCCCGGAAATGATTCAGGTCACTGGGATGCCCCCTCGATTCAGTGAGTTGGACTTCGATGCCGTCACGCCCGCCAATCTCAAGGATGACCGTTCGGCCCCGGCTGGCAAGGGTTCCTGCGTCCATGGGACCAGCCAGCACGAATGAGCCCTCGTGAATCAAGCGCACCTTGCCGGTCACCTCAACTGGAGGTCCATGCAGGCCGTCATGCCGGCCGCCGATCGTGAGCGTGACTTCGCTTCCCACTCCAGCATCTACACAGGCAGCGACTGCCTCGGCATCCATAATCTGGGCAACGGCGGCGGAGCGGACACCCCTGTCAATCAAGGCCTTGAGGATGACAGTGCCGTCACTGGCGGTTCCACTCGCTCCTGAATCTGCGATATCGGCGAATACGTAAACGCTCCCGTGCGGCGCGGCCACCGCCTCGTCTACAGCATCAGCGACCGGCGTGGGCTGAACGGCAAACTCGGCGCGATGGTTCCAGCAGATCGTCGCCAGGTCATCGGCACAGGCACGTGCCAGCGCTGGGTCATTGTCCGTAATGACGATGGTGGACACTCCCGCGAACGGCACATCCGCGAAGGGAAAGCCGCCGAGGACCGTCGCAGCCAGGACACCAGGCTGCTGTTCGATCTCGCGGGCACGGTCGATCGCGATCTTGAGGGGCGATTGCCACGTCGTGACCATGGACTGGTTGGGAACGATAAGCGGCAAACGTGTATGCGCCATTGAAGGTTGCACCGCGCCGCGGACCACGGAGGCGAGGAGTTGGAGTGCCCGCGCTCCAGTCTCCGGCATGTCGACATGTGGGTACTCCCTGTACCCGACCAGCGCGTCAGTGCCCGCCACCATGGCGTCGGACAGATTGGTATGGAGATCAAGCGACGCGGCGATCGGCACGTCGGATCCCACCACCGCCCTGACAGCGTTGATCAGCAAACCTTCCGCATCGTCGGCATCCTCCAACGCCATCGCCCCGTGGAGGACGAGCAGGACTCCATCGACCGGCAAGGAAGCACGGATGCCATCCAGCATCTCGTTACACAGGGTGTCATAGGCATCGCGTGTGACCCTGCCGCCCGGCATGACTTCAGCGAAGATGGTTGGAACCAGATCGACGCCAGCCTGCTTGGCCTCCTGCACCACGCCTCCGTAGACGGTTCCCGTGCCTTCCAGCCCGAGGATGTCCTGTCCCCGAGCAACCATGCCAAAGCCCGGCTGGCCAAAGTCGGCAAGCGTCGTCGGCGCATGCTGGAACGTGTTCGTCTCTTGTGCGATTCCCCCGGTGACGATCCGCATGGTGCGCTTCCTCTCATCGACGAATCGGCCGTTTCGAGCAGGCGATGGTGAGCAATGGATCAGCGTTGGACCAACCAGCACCGTCGGTACCATTCATGTCGTGTTGAAATCCGTGATCTGCATGCGCCTTTCGTGTACTTCGCCGCGGAAACGGAGCCCAGTCGGTTGGGTATTCTACCAAGCCACACGTTGCGGACTGCCATCCACGACCCGGGCAACGTCGAACAGTGGATCGAGTGGATCATGGACGGCCGTACAACACCTATCGATCACGACTACGTCGGTAGCAAGTCGGTAACAAGTCGGTAGCAAGTCAGTAGCAACTGGTAGCGAGACCTGACGACCGACGGGCATCCGGGCAAACACGTGTAGTACGACGGTAGGGATACGTGGATTGGAAGGCACGTTGCCGAGGCTCGAGAGCCGGGTCACCGCGTGTTTGCAGGGGACAGCGCTCGTCACACACGAGCTCCAAACGTCGACACAGATCGATTGACGGCCGATACGTGCAGCACACGCCGCGACAAGTCCTGATAAGCAGCCAAAGGACGGTCCAGGGGGTGGTGGAGTAGCAGGGTATTCTTTCGTGACGAGGCACCATGACGCACGGAAACCGTCCGAGGACGCCCGTGATGACCTCAAAAGGCGACGGCGGAAATCTCGACAACGGCTCCCGACGGTAGCGGAAGCCGTTGTCTGATTGGATTGTGCAGGCAAGGTACTCGTATACCATGGGGATCAGAGGGTGCGTCACTGAAAGTGGCACCGCTCATGCTTCAGGGTGATGTCTCCGGCAGCGCATCGATTGGACGCTTCCGCTCAATCCCGTTGGGGTTGCCTGTGAGCGGTGTCCTTTCGGGGGAGCGGTCGACCTCAATGCATGTTGCAGCAGATCCCACCCTGAGTCATCGATCGCCATGAACGACAAGAGAGGAGCGGTGATGCCGCGATTGAACTGGACGCCAAAGCTGGTTGGCTTTCTCATTCTGCTCGTGCTGACCCTGATTCTGCTCCTGCAGAACTGGGGACATGTCTACGTCTACATCCTCTTTTGGGATTTTCGCATTCGGCTGGTATGGGCGCTCCTCGGGGCATTCCTGCTGGGTGCCTTGCTTGGCTGGATGGTGCCGAACCTTCGGGAGGAAGTGTCCAGCCTGCGTGCCCGGCTGCGTCAGCGCCAGGCGCGCTGACGCAGCCGCGAAACAGCCAGGGCTTCATGTCCTGGCTGTTTCGCGCTGTGCGGAGTACCGCGACCAAATCGTGGATCTCACCCGGATCGATCTCTGGAAGTCGTGGGTCACGCTTGTGCCGACGGGACTTGGTAAAGAAAGTTCTGACTGACCTCTGGCCCGGACATCTCCAGGGCCATGGCCGCGGTCCGGCACGAGACCTTCTCACGACCTGGCCACATCCTGAGCATTTGCCCAGGATGTGGATGGCTGGAAGGCGATCCATGCCTTTGAGGATGCGAGTCGCTGCCGACCTGTGGCGTGACCACGTTCCAAGTGCAGTAGAGCGATATGAGGCCTCCAGCGGCGCTTTCCCGGCAAGTACCGGGTCGAGATCATGAATGCCGCTGGAGACGGCATCGGAGCGAGCGAGCGGTGTCTCGACGATGCCATACGCTCCCGCCCCGTCCTCCCCTTGCTCGGCCGATCCTGGAGCTGAACGGCATGTGTCTCCAGGTGCGCCTGTTCCCCATCTGCGCTACCCTGACGCACGCGCGAGGTTCGGAGCGTGATGGTCGAACACCCGCACCCAGGAAGGAGCATGACGATGGCGCTGAGCGTTGGGATCAAGACCTCACCGCAGCACACGACCTACGATGCGATGCTCAAGGTCTGGCAGGAGGCCGAGCAGATCCCGAGCATCGAGCACGCCTGGCTGTTCGATCACTTCGCGCCGATCCAGGGGGACGTTGACGGACCGTGTCTCGAGGGATGGACGGTGCTCGCGGCCTTCGCCGCCGTCACCCAGCGGCTACGGCTGGGGCTGATGGTGACCGGGAACACGTATCGCCATCCCGCGGTGCTTGCCAAGATCGCGGCGACGGTAGACGTCATTTCCGGGGGCCGGCTCGACTTCGGGATTGGCGCGGGCTGGAATGTCTATGAGCACGAGAGTATGGGAATCCCGCTGTACAAGCCCGGGGAGCGCATTCGCCGCCTGGACGAAGCCTGCGAGGTCATCAAGCGACTGTTCACCCAGCCAACCGTCGATTTCGATGGCCGGTACTACCAGTTGGCGGACGCGCGCAGCGAGCCGAAGCCGGTTCACAGGCCCTATCCGCCATTCGTGATCGGCGGTAGCGGCGAGCAGTTGACGCTGCGGGTTGTCGCCAAACACGCGGATATCTGGAACTACACCGGCGGCTCTGTCGACGAGTTCTCGCACAAGATCGGCGTATTGCACGACCACTGTGCCGCGGTCGATCGCGATCCGGCGGAGATCGTGCTCTCGTATCAGTACCGCCTTCGGGCCGAGGACCTCGCGTCGTCAGTCAGCGACGTGCAACGCTTCGTCGACGCCGGCGCCACCCATCTCGTATTCGTCCTTCCCGCACCGTACCCGGACGGGATCGTGTCCCGGGTGGCGGAAGAGGTGATTGCCAAGGTCACCGGGTGAGCATCACCATCACACTCAGTATGGAAGGTATGGATTGCAGAGGTGCTGCTTCGGGCGCCTCGTGATCCGTCATACGTGAAGTGCGAGGTGAGCACAGATCGTGTCCGGCGCGTCCACGCTTCCAGCTCGCCTGCCCACCGGGGTTCCGATCCAGCCGGATTGGCGATGCGGCTGCCAAGATCCCTCACAGGCGATGGCGCAGCCATCGATGGGCCGCGTCCGCTCTCTTCGATGCAATTGACAAGATGACAGGGGAGTGTCGCCCATTGGGCGAGTACGAGGCGACACAACACGAGGACGGCTGTCGCAGTACCTCGACGCGCTGCCCGACCGAGAGGAGAAAACATGGGCGACACAACGCTGACGGTCCGCGGTGACAGGCCGATCGGGACGATCTCACCGCGCCTCTACGGCCATTTCGCCGAGCACCTCGGACGCTGTTGCTACCGCGGGCTCTGGCTGGGACATGGACAGGGTGCTGACGGGTTCCGGCCCGACGTGGTCGAGGCACTTCGTGCCCTGCCCACCCCGCTGCTCCGTTGGCCCGGCGGCTGCTACGCCGATCATTACCACTGGCGCGACGGGATCGGTCCACCGGCCGAGCGGCCCGTCCGGCTTGGGATGTCCTGTGGCCTTCAGGTCGAGGACGACAATGGCCTGGGCACCCACGAATTCCTGCGCCTCTGCGAGCTAATCGGGGCCGAGCCGTACTTGGCCGGGAACGTCGGTAGCGGCACGCCGCAGGAACTGTGCGACTGGGTGGAGTACTGCAACGCCACCGCCACCACCACGCTGGTACGCGAGCGCGCAGCCAACGGGTTGTCAGCGCCGGCCGGTGTCCGTCTGTGGGGCGTCGGGAACGAGAACTGGGGGTGCGGCGGCAACTACGACGCCGGGAGCTACGCCCGGGAATTCCGGCGCTACGCAACGATGCTCCGTCACGTGGACCCGGCAGCCGAACTCGTCGCCTGTGGCTACGACGATGCCTGGAACCAGGAGCTTCTGGTGACGCTTGGATCCCACATCGGCCTGGTTGACCACATTTCGATTCATTCGTATTGGGTGCGCGGTGGTCCCGAGACGGACTTCACCGATCAGGACTATTACGATCTGCTGGCGGAAGTCCGGGAAACCGAGGCATTCGTCGCTCGCACGGCGGCGATCGTTCGTGAGGCATCTGCGGGTAAGCATCGAATCGGGATCGCGCTCGATGAATGGGGAGTCTGGCACCCGGAAGTCCGGTCCTGGGGACCGGGCGATGTCGAACGACGAGCTCCCGTCACCTATGAGCAGGCGAACACGCTGCGTGATGGGATCGCGGTGGCCCTCGCCCTCGGGGGCTTCCACCGTCAGTGCGACGTATTGAGCATGGCCAACCTCGCCCAGGTCGTCAACGTGCTGCAAGCTCCGATCATGACGAGTGGTGACCGGATGTGGCTGACACCGACCTACCATGCACTCCGATTGCATGCGCCTCACCTGGGAGCGACCGCCCTCCCGGTCGACATCGAGGGGAGCGCAAGCCTGCCGGATGGGACTCCGGCCGTGGCCGCGACGGCTTCAAGGGGAGCACAGGGCCTCGCGGTGAGCATCGTCAATCAGCATCTCGAGAGCGGGGCGTCAGTCTGCATAGCGGGTGCCGGTCCAGCCGGAGTCGCTCACGGTCAGATGCTGACTGCCGATGCCCCGAACCTGGGCAACAGCCTTGAAGAGCCGCATCGTGTCGAGCCAGCGCCGATCGCCGTTCACCGCGAGAGCGCCGAATCGTGGCGGGTCGAGCTGCCGCCCCACGCAATGGCCACCGTGGTGATCGATGCGGGCTGATCGCGGGAGCCACGGTCCGGGATGACGGTAGCTCGCGCTGTGCATCCGAACATTTCGCCGCTGGAATTTCGGCTGCTCCGTAGCGCCACCAGGTCATTGCCCCGTAGGAAGTCGAAGTCGCAGCCAAGTGGCAGTTGCGTCAGCTGGTCGAGAAAGAGGCGGCCTGGGTGATGGGAACCTCGGGTCCGTACTGACCGTTGACCTCACACTCCTCCGCAACCCATTGCACTGGAGTACACAAAAGCGCTCGATGCCTCTGGAGCGCCACATTTAGCGCCAGGGAGCACATAGCAGCGTGCATGTCCCTCACCCGACCGTGGGGCCGAATAGACGGAATCCCGCGCCCCCTGGTCCGGGTGCCGGGGCGTCAGGCCACCCGCTCCCAGGACGTGTTCAGCTCGACTCCGAGGCCTGGTTTGTCAGGCAGACGCACGTTGCCGTCCGCGTCCGGCACCAGCGGCTCGGTGATCAATCCCTGGAAGGTGTGCACCGAAAGGCCCGGCGGCTCCTGCAACAGCTCCACATAGCGCGAATTGGAGCAGGCGGCGCTCAGGTGGAGATGGGCGGCCACACCCAGCCCACTGCCGCCGTGGTGCGGGACGATCTGCTTGTGCCGAAGTTCCGCGTACGCCGCCAGCTTTCGTAACCCTCCCAGACCGCACGAGACTGCCGCGTCCGGCTGTATGAGGTCGTAACAGTCCTGGTCGATCATCCACCGGAATTCATGCAGCCCGACATTGTTCTCGCCCCCGGCAATCGGGACGTCGGTTGCGGCGGCGAGACGACGCAGGTTGTCGAATTCGTAGCGGCCGAGTGGCTCTTCCATCCAGACGACGCCGAGTGGTGCCAACTCGCGGCAGGTGGCCAGCGCGCGATCGTATCCCCAGACAAGGTCGTTCTCGCTGCCGGGAGTCCCCGGTTCCTGCGCCTGGTTGGCGTCGACCATGATCTCCATCCGATCGCCCACGGCCGCGCGGACCGCCTCGACCTGTGCGATGTCTTCCTTCATCGTGGGAGCGTGCAGGCGGAGCTTGATTGCCCGGTACCCCTGATCGAGGAAATGCAGGGCGTCCTCGGCCCGGCGCTCTGGCGACCGCAGTTCAACCATGCTCGCGTAGGCCCGGACACGGTCGGCGTTGACACCCCACAGTTGGTAGAGCGGCAGACCGGCCGCTTTGCCGACCAAATCCCAGAGGGCCATCTCGATGCCGCAGGCGACCGGGACGCCGGCCAATCCGCCGCCCCAGTTCACCACTGTGCGGAAGATCCGTTCGATCGCGAACGGATCCTGTCCAATCAGGCGCGGACTGATCCGGTCGCGGACGAGGGCCGGCGAGCCCGTGCCGGCTCCGATGCCGGTCAGGCCGTCGTCGGTGTGAACGTGATAGACCGTGGTCAGTTTCTCTCGCCAGATCGTTCCCGGAGACCAGGCTGGTCGTACCTCTCCCTCCAAAGGAATGCGCCAGACTTCTGCCTCGGCTGCGGTGATCTTCATGGCTGCCTCCGAGCGACGTGACTGCGTAGTGATGCGGTGGGGCCGTCCTGCGCAGGCGCCGGTCTAGTGGACACCGCGATCCGTCCCATTGTCTCGTGAAGCCTGGAGGTGCGGAACCCTCCGAGGCACACCGGTACAGCGCCGGCTTGGCCGGCCTCGGCTCCCGTTAGAGGCTGGATCGGAGTCCGAAAGTTCTGCGAAGCTAGCCGCGAAGTTGTCTCAACTCCTGTGGCAGCACCGCTGAGTTGTCTACAGGAGCGTCGTAAAGCGACGCATCCATGACTGACTCGGCGACATACTCATACCAATATCCGACTTGCGGCCAACGTTCTTCCTCCATATTAGAGTACATGCAACCGTCGTGTGACATTCGGTAGTAAACCTTGGCGGCGTCCTGTGGATACCACTCTTCCGAATCCAATCCATCCGGCATGGCCGCATTCAGGAATTCGCCAGCCCAACGATAGAACCAATCCATCGACCACTGATCTATCTCATGGAAACCGAGATACCAACTCTGCTTAGGTCTTCTCCACATATATAAGGCACGAGCAGTTCTTTCGAGCATATCGTCGTCAAACCCTGAAACCGGTTGATTGCCGGGACTGAACCCGCTGTGGTAGGTGAATGAAAGAGTCATAAGCTGCTTCCTCCACGAGTGATTTGAACGGCAACAGATGGAACCTGGCAAACCCTCCAGACGTGCACCGCGACATTGGGAATGTGTGTGTTTCTCTTGTCCATTATAAATCAACGAACGGTGCATGTCTACAATTTGCACAATCCGGTCGTACGTCGTCCTAACATAGCTGGGGTTCACGCGCGTGCGCGACTACAACGTTTAGTCTTGAATATTAAGGTTCTCGCTCTCGGTTCCAAAGCTTGGCGCCTCACTCACTTCGCATGACTCGTTGGGAATCCCGGGCGGTCCACACTCGAATGCACAGGCGGCCACACGAATCGACAACCTGCCCGTGGTGGAGTGGTTCCGGGCGATCGAATAAGGGCCGCCCCTACGGATCCAGGGTGGGCCACTCATCATCCGGATCTCGTATTATTCCCGGACCTCATAGACAGACTTAGATCGTCCAACGAGAGTTGCCCTTGGCGCAAGCCGTGCCGGTTGGGCCGGATCCGCAGGTGTGGTCGATCTGGACAGGTGATGGCGGCCTGCCAAGATAGTGATCAGCGCGACCCGCTTCTGCACAAGTCCGCGTCAGAATTTCGGTTGCTCCGTGGCGGTTACGGGATCGCTGCCGCGCAGGAAGTCGAAGTCGCAGCCCAGCGGCGCCTGCGTCACATGCTCAAGGTAGAGGCGGCTGTATCCCCGGCTGAACGCTGGCGGCGATGCGGTCCAGGCTACCCGCCGGGCCGTCATCTCCGCCTCATCGACGTCGAGGTGCAGGCGCCGCGCGGGCACGTCCAGCTCGATCAGGTCGCCGTCCCGGACCAGCGCCAGCGGCCCTCCGATCGCGCTCTCCGGGGCGACGTGGAGCACGATCGTGCCGAAGGCGGTGCCGCTCATCCGGGCATCGGAGATGCGCACCATGTCGCGTACTCCCTGTTGCAGCAGCTTGCCGGGAATCGGGAAGTTGCCCACCTCCGGCATGCCCGGGCCGCCGACCGGTCCGACCTGCTGCAGGACGAGGATGTCATCCTCGGTCACCTCCAGGTCAGGAGCGTCGATCCGTGCCCGCAGGTCCTCCATACTGCGGAATACCACCGCCCGGCCACGGTGACGAAGCAGCCGCGGCGTCGCTGCTGCGGACTTGATCACTGCGCCGTCCGGGGCGAGGTTGCCCCACAGGATGGCGGTTCCACCCTCCGGTTGCAGGGGATTGTCCAGAGGTCGGATGATGTCGGCATCCTGGATAGTGGCGGCTTCCACATTCGCGGCGAGCGTCTTGCCGGTTACGGTCAGCGCGTCGCCGTGCAGGAGCGGGAGCAGCTGCTTGAGCACGGCGGGGATCCCGCCAGCCTCGAACAGGTCCTCCATCTGGTACTTCCCGGCCGGACGCATATTGGCGATCAGCGGCGTACGACGGCTGATCTCGTCGAAAAGCGACAGCGGCAGGTCGATTCCCAGTCGCCCCGCTATCGCGGGCAGGTGAACGAGGGCGTTGGTGCTGCCGCCCAGGGCGCTGAACAGGGTGATCGCGTTCTCGAATGCCTCCCGCGTGAGAATCTGCGAGGGCCGGACATCGTCCCGGACGAGGTCGACGATCTGCCGCCCGGCCGCCGTGGCCAACCGCAGGCGGCGCGAATCGGGAGCGGGAATAGCCCCGTTGCCTGGCAACGAGATGCCCAGCGCCTCGGTCAAGGAATTCATGGTCGAGGCGGTGCCCATGACCATGCAGTGGCCTGCACTGCGAACGATGCCATCCTCGATCCGGGAGTACGTGTCATGGTCGAGCGCTCCCGCCTGGTACTCGGCGGTCAGCCGCCGGCAATCGGTGCAGGCGCCGAGCGTCTGGCCCTGGAATCGGCCGTTCAACATGGGCCCACCACTCAGGACGATGGTCGGCAAATCGGCGCTGGCGGCTCCCATCAGGGCGGCCGGAGTCGTCTTGTCGCAATTGACGAGCAGAACGACCCCATCGAGCGGCTGGGCGCGGATCATCTCCTCGGTGTCCATCGCCGCGAGATTGCGATAGAGCATGGACGTGGGGCTGAGAAAGATCTCGCCGAGGGAGACCGTGGGGAACTCGAGCGGGAAACCACCGGCCTGCCAGACGCCCCGCTTGACGGCCTCGGCGAGCTGCTTGAGGTTGCCGTTGCAGTTGTTGAGCTCGCTGAACGTGTTGCAGATGCCGATGACCGGTCGGCTCATGTCGATGTCGTCGTAGCCCATGGCCTTGGTGAAGGCTCGGTGGGTGAAGCCCGCGACGCCGCCCTCGCCGAAGAAGGTTTCACTACGACTCGTCACAACATCGTCGGTCATCGGGGTTCCTCCGGGTGAGAGCGGATTGCATGGTGTTGACCGAGAGAAAAGGACGAAGCTTTGCGCCGATGCATGACTCGGGCCGACACAAGATCGGCCCCTACTCGCGCGGTGCGCGTGCGCCGGGCGATGCAGCTGCCCGGACCGGCTCCATAGGCCATCCTGAAAGGATGGAGCGGATGTGGCCCATCGCCGGGAGATCCTTCCCTTTGGTCAGGATGACAGGGGCAGACCACCAAACGGAGCGTCATATGCTGTCTAGGGAAGTCGTTTTGCCCGCTCGCGCATTCGCTCGTCTTCCGGTCGGTCATCAGGTGGTCGTGAAGAGGATGCAGGACGGGGCGGGGACGTGTGCCGCCTGGTCGGTATGGGCGAGCTGCCCGCTAGCCGGGTCGATCGTGAAGCATTCGATCGCGTTCGAGTCCTGGTTGGCGACATGCAGGAAGCGCCCGGAGGGGTCGATCATGAAGTTGCGAGGGGTTTGGCCGCGAGTGGATTCCACCGCAATCCTGGTCGCCGTTCTCGCTGCTTCATCAATCTCGAAGACGGTGATGCTCTCGTGCCCCCGGTTGGAGACATAGACGAAGCGGCCATTCGGGTGAACCACGATCTGCGCGGTCGAATACCCATTGGTGTCGACACCTTCGGGAAGGGTCGATAAATGCTGCACGTGTTCCAGCGCACCGCGCTCGGCATCATAACGAAACACCGACAGTGTCAGGTCGGCTTCGCCGTTCGCGTACAGGAATCGACCCGAGGGATGAAAGGCGAGGTGCCGGGGGCTGCCTCCCGGGTGCGTCCCGCCCCAAGCCGGGTCGTTCGGAATGAGACGGCCCTGTTCGGCATCCAGTCTGTAGATCATGATCCGGTCGGTTCCCGTGTCTGTCGAAAGCACGAACCCGCCACCGGGGTCGGGCGTGACGAAGTGCGCATGCGGTTGCCGGTGGCCCATCGTGTCGGTTGGCTCGTCCTTTCGCAGATCCACCAGGGGCGAGAGGCAGCCTCGCTCGTCGATCGGCACCATGGCGACCGTGGCAGTACCATGGTTCGCGACCAGGAGGTATCGGCCACACGGTGACACGGAGAGGTGGCAGGGATTGGCGCCACCGCTCGGCACCTGGCTAACCAGGTGAGGGACGCCGGTGTTCCGGTCGATGACGAAGGACGAGACCGCCCCGGTCGATTCGCCGTCGAACTCGTATAGTTCGTTCACGGCAAACAGGAAGCGCTCGCTCGGGTCAAGCGCGAGGAACGACGGATTCACGACCCCGTCGACCGTGTGGATGTGTCGCAGCGCACCGGATTCGATATCGTGGTCGAAGATGTAGATACCGTCCGATCCGGTCACACCGGGCTTCGCTGATTCCGGCATGTCGCCGGTGATGCCGGGTTCACCCTGCTTGCCGAGATCGGTGTAGGTTCCACAGTAGACACGATTCGCTGTCATGCAGGGGAGCTCCGTTGTGTGAGGGCAAATCCCGGTGCGACCAGCCGTCGTGCGTTCACGGCTCAGCCTGACCGGTCCGCCGTCCATTCCGCTGTCCGGGCTTGGGAGGTACGTGCCACCGAGGCTGAATCAGGCTGCGTGGTGCTCCAGTCGGAGGGCTCGCAGAGGAGCGGCGCGAGAAGCCGCTCCTCTCGAACGCGATCGCGGGAGGCCTGCACGTTGTCCAGGGATGATCCGACCTGGCCAGAATGATCGTAGCACTGAATCGAGAGGTGCCGGCTTTCCTCTTCATGCTCCCCTCCGGCATCTCGATCCCCCAGTGACCTAACACCTGGTATGGAAGGCTGGACATGTCCTTGCTCCGGATGCACGAAGCGAGACGGGAATCGCTGATGTTGGTTAGCTGGGCCAGTTGCCGCCATCGACGTTGAGCGTCTGCTGGGTGATGTAGTCCGCGTCGGCAGACGCCAGGAAGACGACGGCGCCCGTCACATCCTCCGGCTGCTCGATCCGGCCAAGCGGGATCGACTTGATGAACGTCCGCTTCGGCTCGCCGATCTCCATGTCGAGCAGCTTCGCGAACTGCCGGTCTACCTCGTCCCAGAACGGCGTATCGACGATGCCGGGCGCAATCGCGTTGACGTTGATCCGGTGCTCCGCCAGCGCGAGTGCCATGGATTGGGTCATATTGATCACGCAGGCCTTGCTCGCGCAGTAGGCGAGCACCAGCGCCTCGCCCCGTCGCCCCGCCTGCGAGGCCAGGTTGACGATCTTGCCGCCACGCCCCTGCGCGATCATCTGCCGGGCGACGGCCTGGCTGCACCAAAGCAGCCCCTTGCAGTTGATGTCGAAGATGAAGTCCCAGTCCGCCTCCGTTGTCTCCAGGAACGGGATGATCTTGCCGACGCCGGCATTGTTGACGAGGATGTCGACGCCTCCGAAGCGCTCCACCGTCGCGTCGACCATGCGCTGGATCTGGTCCTGGTCCCGGACATCAACGGCGACCGCCAGCCCCGCTCCCCCGGCCTCGCTGATCTCGCCGGTGACCGCTTCTGCTCCATCGAGATTGCGATCGGCGACGACGACCTTCGCCCCCTCACTGGCACAACGGAGGCTGATCGCTCGGCCCATCCCCTGCGCGCCACCGGTCACGATCGCGACTTTTCCATCCAGTCTCATGACGCATTCCCCTCCTGGGTTACCAGGCTTGCGATACCGGTGAGCTGAGGCGCTCCCGCATGACCAATCTAGGGCCGATGCTGGTCGATCCGGTACTGGTCGATCGTCTTTTCATCGAGCGTCACCCCAAGTCCGGGCCGATCTGGTAGTGCGACCTTGCCATCTGCATCGGGCACGATCGGCTCGGTGAACAGCTCCGAACGCAGCGGGTTCGGGTTCTGGTCGAACTCCAGCAGTCCGGCGTTCGGAAGCGAGGCGATCAGGTGCATGTTCGCGATGGTGGACACGGCGGAGGAGAAAACGTGCGGGATGACCGGCAAGCCAAACGCCTGGGCAAGCGCCCCGATCTTCCGGCACTCGGTGATGCCGCCACTCCAGATCGCGTCCGGCTGCACGATATCGACCGCGCGCCGGGTGATTAGCTCGCGGAATCCGGGAAGACCGGTTTCCGTCTCGTACCCGGCGACGGGTGTGTCGAGCCGGTTGGCAACCAGGGCACTTCCTTCGATATCGTCGGTCGAGACCGGTTCTTCCAGCCAGCGGATATCGAATGCCTCGACCGCTCGCATGAACTTGAGGGCGACCGAGGGGGTCCAGGCGTTGTTGGCGTCGATCGCGAGGCCGACATCCTTGCCGATCGCCTGCCGGGCGAGGCGCACCCGTTCGATGTCTTCATCGAGCGAGGCCGTCGCGTAACCGGGCTCGGGCATGTCGTGCAGGAGATTGGTCATGACCTCCGGATTGCGGCCGACCTTGATCTTGACGCCACGGAACCCCTTTGCCGCGTAGGTGCCGACTTCCTCGGCGAGCGCGTTGGGGTCCTTGTCCCTGGAGTAGAAGCCGGCGGACGCATAGGCCTCGAGCGTGTCCCGGTACGCGCCGAGGAGGCGGTAGAGCGGGGTGCGGGTCGCCTGGCCAATGATGTCCCAGAGAGCAATGTCGATCCCGCTGATCGCCATCATCAGCATCCCGCGGCGGCCACGCTGGTGAGCGCGCGAAGCCATCTGGCTCCAGAGGCGCTCGACCCGGAACGGGTCCTGGTCGAGGATCGTGGTGCGAAGCTCGCCGAGGATGATGGTTTCGGTGCTCTCGAGGAAGCCGCCGTAGGCCGCGGCCTCGCCGAGCCCGGTGATGCCCTCGTCGGTGTGGACCTGAACGAGCAAGGTCGGCCGCTCCGGCATGTAGTGGACAGCGTCCGCCATGGGAACCGGCATGTCGTACTTGAGCTTGATCGTTGTGACATCGGTAATGCGCACAGGTCTCTCCACCCCATCAATCGTTCACCGCGGATCAGGGAGATGTCTGATGCCAACCCCCCGCGCCACCTCGTACGCTGCGAAGACATGGTCCGCCTCATGCAGGACCCGTTGTGACGAGCGATCCGGCCCCTCCTTTCCGGGCCGCGACGGCGTCCAACACGGGGGGCGTCCATTCCCCATACCGACCGATTGCCTCGTTCGCCGGATGCCGGACCGTGGAGGGGCCGAGGCAGCCTCTCTGGTCGCGTCCTCCATTGTCCCCGACCGCGAGCGCTCGTGGGGGAGGATCTGCAGTGAAGAAGTGCCATATCGAACGGGATGGGTTTGGAAGCATGACGCCGATCAGGGCGTCGTGTCGAGACCACGAGTGACGTCCCGGGCGACCTGCCGCATGGCTGGCGCGATCTGCGCTTCCGAGCGGGCAATCTCCTCGAGTTCGTGCCCGAGTGCTTCGAGTTCCTCGCCACCCGCCATCATCGACACGAGCTCTTCCCGGGTGACGGCGTCCTTGGTGAATGTTCCGTAGCTCCGGCCCCGGTTGAGGAGTGTGAACCTGTCGCCAATCGGATAGGCGTGGTGCACATTGTGGGTGATGAAGATCACCCCGAGACCGCGTGCGCGTGCCTGGGCGATATACCGCAGCACCACCCCAGCCTCCTTCACGCCGAGCGCAGCGGTCGGCTCGTCCAGGATCAGCACCCGCGCGCCGAAGTAGACCGCTCGGGCGATCGCGACGGACTGGCGCTCGCCGCCGGACAGGGTGCCAACGGGTTGCGCGGTGTCCCGGATCATGATGCCCATCTTGCGCAGTTCCTCGCGGGTGATCGCGTCCGCCGTCGCCACATCGAAGCGGCGGAACGGACCAACGCCTTTCGTTGGTTCCGATCCAAGGAAGAAGTTTCGCGAGACGCTAAGGAGCGGGATCATCGCGAGATCCTGATACACGGTCGCGATCCCCGCGCCCAGCGCATCCCGTGGCGAGTTGAGGCGGACGTCCTGCCCGTCGATCAGCAGTTGCCCTTCGTCAGGCGGATGGACCCCGGAGAAGATCTTGATCAGGGTTGATTTCCCGGCGCCGTTGTCACCGAGGAGGCACATGACCTCACCGGCGTGGACGCTCATCGAGATGTCGTGAAGCGCCTGGACCCTGCCGAAATATTTGGAGACATTGCGGGTCTCGACCAGTGGCGTGGTTTGCGAATCGGCACGTGTGGTCATCGCCGGGACTCCGTCGCGCGACTGCGGACGAACTGGTTGATCAACCCGGCAACCAGCAGCATCCCGCCAAGGAACACCTGAAACCAGTCGGCATCGACTCCGGCAAAGACGATCCCCTGGCGCACCATCCCGAAGATCAGCGCTCCCAGGGCGGCCCCGATCGCCGATCCATAGCCGCCGGTGAGCAGGGTTCCCCCGATCACCACCGCGATGATCGCGTAGAACTCCTGCTGCTGGCCCCGCAGCACATCCGCCCCCGTCGAGCTGATCACCTGGATCACCGCCACCAGGCATCCGGCGAGCGACGACGCCATGAAGAGCAGGACCTTCACCCTGGTGACGGGGACGCCGACGTTCCGGGCCGCCTGGGCACCGCCCCCAACTCCGAAGATCCAGTTGCCGAACGGGGTTCGGAGCAGGATCACCGTCGCAACCAGTGTCAGGGCCAGCCACCAGGCGATCGATATCGGAAATGCGGCCGATCCAATACTGATGCGCGCGGCGAAGACCCGCTCGGCCAGATCGAACCCGGCGACATCGCGCATGCCGCCGAGTTGCGTTCTGCCGGTGATCTGCCGCGTGATGGCGATCGTCAATCCACGGATGATGAACAGGGTCGCCAGCGTGATGATGAACGATGGCAACCCGGTTCTCAGTATCAGCACGCCGTTGACAAGCCCGATGCACAGGCTGGCGACGACCGCAACACCGATCGCGGGCCAGATATTCCAGCCGTATTCCACGGTGAGCAGCGCGAGCACCATGCCGGCGGCGCCGATCACCGAGCCTATCGAGAGGTCGAATTCCCCGCCGATCATCAACAGGCAGACGGCGACGGCGAGAATGCCGAGCTGAGCGGACACCTCCAGGTAGCTCGCGGTGCCGCCGAGGGTGAGAAAGCCGCTGTCGCCGGCGACGATCGCGAAATACGTCCACAACGCCACTGCACCAGCCGCCGCCCCCATCTCTGGCCGCCTGAGCAATCCACCGAGCGCACCGGGCCCGGGCAGGCTACCCCCTCGGGCTTCCTGCTCCGCGTGCGCCACATTGTGCGGTGATGTCATGAACCGATTGCTCCTGGGCAAGATGGAACGACATGGGTTCCGGACACGCCGGGCCCGGCAACCCGCCGTACGTCACGGACTGCCGCGGCGTTGGGAAGAAGTGCCCGTTTCCTGTTCGCTACCCCACCAACGCTGCCCGACGCGCGATGAGGCACGCGCTAGCGTGTGCCCTCAGCCGTCAGGTCGATCACCTCGTCGACATTCTCCGCCGTGACGAAACCGGGTCCCGTCATCAGGACTGGGTTCGCGATCGTGTTGGCGTTGGAGACGTAGAGATTGAGCAGGGCGATCGGAAGGTATCCCTGGAGATACTGCTGCTGGTCGATCGCGAACAGCATGGTGCCATCCTGGATTGCCTGGAGCACCTCCGGAGAGAGGTCGAACGTGGCGATCTGCACGGTGCCGGTTTGTCCAGCGGCCTCGATCGCCTGCATTGCCGGTACAGCACCGGTGGGGCCCAGCGCCATGATCCCGTTGATCTCGGCGTTGGCGGAAAGCGCCGCCTGGATCCGCTGGGTGGCTTCGGTTGGGTTGTTGAGGTCGACAACGAGCTGCTCGACGGTTCCACCCGCAGCGGTCATCGCTTCGGTGTACCCGGCGCAACGCTCTTCCAGGCCGGCGTTGCCCGCTTCGTGGATCAGGCAGATGGAATTGGTTACCCCCGCCTCGGCCAGCCGCTCGCCGCCACCAACTCCGGCTTCGCGTTCGGTCTGGCCCACGTGCGTGAGAACTCCAAGGGCCTCGGCGACTTCTGATCCGGAGTTGATCGAGATAACAGGGATGCCCGCGTCGGTCGCGCGCTGGATCGAAGGGCTCAGCGCTTCGGCATCCGGGATCGAGACGACCAGGCCATCCGGTTGGGAGGCGACCGCAGCATCGATCAGCTGTGACATCGCGACCATGTCATACGTGGACGGTGCCTGGTATTCGACGGTGACGCCGAGATCCTGGGCGGCAGCGTCCGTGCCTCGCTGCACGACGGACCAGAACGGATCGGATGCCTGGCCATGAGTGACGACGATGAACCGGGGTTGCGCATCCTGCGCCGACAAGGACGTTACCCCTGCCATGGTCGACCCGAGCGTCACAAGCAGGAGAAGAGAAAGTCGAATCACACGTGTCATGTCTGCTCCCATCAATTGTTGGCAAGATACCAACGCTGCGGTTCCATGCGAGGTGAACCGCCTGGCCAGAGTACGGGCAGGTCAATGCCCCCTGAAGTCAATCTCCCTTCCGCAAGATCCCGGAGTTGATACCCCATTTCGACCGGGCGTCCCGTTGCTGGCCCGTGGGAATCACAGCCGGGAAGCCCGCCGAAATGGGGTGGTCCCAGGATGCCCCCACGTCGATGTGACGCGGGTGACGCCAACCGGCATCAGCCCGAAGCCGGTGCTCGGCACAATGATTCCTTTGAATAACCTGGACGCATCATACCGTTTCGATACCGTCATCACCAATGTTCGACAATTTGGAACTACGGGTCCGACGCCGGTCACGAAGTGACCCCTTCGTCCAATTTGGACGAAGGGGTCTGAAACCCGAGCGAGTGAATCTCAAGGAACTGCGAAAAGGCTGGCGGGGGTGACTAACGTACCCTCAGTTCACCGGTGAGAACTATTGCCCTGCCGGAACCTGCCTTTGCGGTCGAAACGATTTTGTCTGTCCCGCGTGCCTACGCGGTGGCGAGGATGGTGGAGTCCTCGACGGTGAGCGGGAGATCGATCCGGCCGCCCTGGCGGGCCGATTCATACGTCGCGAAGATCAGTTCGGTCGTCCGGATGACCTTCTTCGACGAGAGCTCCGGTTCCCGGCCCTCCTTGAGGGATGCCACGAGATCGACAACCCCGGCTGCAACCGTTCCCTGCAACGAGCGGTCGCCGTCCAGCTCGATCGACTGCCATCCGGTCTGGCCTTTGCCCCACACCCGGAGCGGGTCCGTCCGCAACGCCGCCTCGATGATGCCGTCGGTGCCGACGATTCGGGTCGAGAGCGGCCAGCCCTCGGCGGCGCTCGTCACCAGCAACCCCTGGATTCCGTTCTGGAACTGGATCTGGCTGATCCCCTGCCCTTCGAGCTGGACGCCGAAGACGGAGGGGCCGCCGGTCGGCTCGATCTGCCCCAGCACCCATTCGGCGGGCGTCTCGTCGTTGTAGAAGAAGAACATGTCGAACCAGTGGGTGCCCCAATCGAACATGTTGCCGCAGGCACCTTCGAGCCGGACGACGTCACCGATCGCCCCTGAGCGCAGCAGTTCCCGGGCCTGGACGAACTCCGGCGAGAAGCGGCGCTGATGGTTGAAGGTGAGCTGGACGCCGCGCTCGTCACAGACCTGCGTCATGCGCTTCGCCTCGGCCCAGGTCGGCGCCATTGGCTTCTCGCAATGGATCGCCCGGACACCGGCCTCCGCTGCCGCGATCACCATCTCGGCGTGGAGATGCGGCCAGGTGCAGATGCTCACGATGTCGAGATTTTCCTTGGCGAGCATCTCGTGGTAATCGGTGTAGATGGCGTCACCACCGTGGATAGCCTGGAACGCCTCGGCGTTCTCCTGAACCAGGTCCGAGAGGGCAGCGATCCGGGAATACGGTGAATCGGCATACCCCTTGGCGTGGCAATGGGACATCCCGAAGCCGGTCGCGCCCTCGGATTTCCAGGGGCGACCACAGCCGATGAAGCCCACGCGAAACTCATCCATGTGTATTTCCCTTCTTGCGCTGCTCGATCTATTCCGGCTCGTCATGACGATCAGTTATGTCATGCTTGTCGTATGGATGGACCTTGTGTCCATCCGAAAGTTGGTCGAAGTCATCCCAAGGTTCCCGGAGTACTGTTCGCCCTTGCGGCCGATCAAAATGGACCGGATCCGCTCAATGGCTGGCACAAGTGTTCAGACCGGCCACACGTAGCTCCTACGATGAGTCAACGCTGCGTCGCCTATCATCCAAGACCCAGCGCGT
Source organism: uncultured Thermomicrobiales bacterium (assembly GCA_902806355.1). The sequence continues at coordinate 27,375 of CADCWI010000022.1, forward strand.
CCCGGCAATAGGTGACGCTGCGTTCGAAGTGGTCGCGCTGCTGGGCGCGGAAGGCGTCAAGCTGCTCCGGCGGCGGTGCCCAGACGCCCGGCCCGAGGCAAAGCTGGTCGAGTGGTCGTGGTTCGGGTGTCCCGCGTTGGGCGATGGCGACGAACCGCGCGAAATCCCGCGCTGGCATGTCGGGATACAAGGCCCAGAATTCCGATGCCGGATTGAGGTACGGGATCGCCTTCGGGGCAACGCTGGTGATGATCTCCAGGTCGAGTGCGCTGTCCGGCGCGTGCTCCCCGACGATCTCCACGACCCGGCCCAGATCGACGCTACCCTCTCCCATCGGTGCCCACTGCACCATCGCACCGTCATCCGTCGCCCAGATTCGGGTGTCGCGCAGGTGCGTCGTCACGATGTAGGGGGCGAGGATTTCCGCCGCAAGCACCGGGTCCTCCGCCGCATAGGCCGGGTTGCCGGTATCGAGGCAGACGCGGACGAAACCGGAGCCGACCGCTTCGATCAGCTCCCGAAGCTCCCGGGCGAGCAAGTCCACACCGCCGTGATTCTCGACCGCGATCGTGATTCCCAGTTCCTCGGCCAGGGGTGCGGCTGCCCGGAGCGTGCGGATGGCTTCGGCGATGTGCTGGTCGAACGGAACGTCGCCCATCCTGTCCGCTTGCATGCCGAGGAAGCAGCGCACGATCGGGGAGCCGACGACATCGGCGGCACGCAACATCGCCGAGAGCTGCTCCTCGCCGGTACCAAGGGCGGGGTCGAAGGTCGTCGAGTGGCGCTCAAACGAGCGCATCCCGATCTCGATCCTGAGCCCGAGCTCACTGGCGCGGGTCCGGACGGATTCGAGGTAGGGCGTCTCCAATGATTGGAGGTTGGCGCGCTCGGAGAAGTGGACGTTCTGGAGGCCCAGCCCGGCCGCGTACTCCATGAACTGGAAGGCGTCCCATCCCTGCCAGCGGAGGCTGAAGCTGTCGATCCCGAGGAGCATGGCAGCGATCCATTCGCGTCTGACGTAGGGGCGAACCCCGGTAGATCAATGGCGTTGTCTTTTGTGTGCGTAGGGTGTCCGCCCCGCCGGTAACCAGGCGAGACCCCGCGTATGCGGCAACCGGGCGATCATACGAATCGACCAGGCGACCTTGCCGAAGTTGAGTGTCGCGGTCGATTCTAGATCGCCCCTACAGACCGTGGCGATGTCGAGTGACTGCGAGACGGTCATAGCCCGTAGCGGACGTCGATCCGGCGGCCACTTGCCGCCGATTCCTCGATTGCTTCGGCAATCACCGCCGCCCGGTAGCCGTCCTCGAATGTGGCGCCATACGGAGCGACGTCCCGGTCGTGGACGATCGCTTCAAGAAGGTGGTTGAGCTCGTTGATGTGCGCGTGCTCCCAGCCGATGATGTGGCCATGCGGCCACCAGACGCTCGCGAACGGGTGATTCGCCTGGGTGACGAGGACATCCTGGAAGCCAACGACCTCCGGCACGGAGGCGTCGGCCAGATAGACCTGAAGCTCGTTGAGCCGTTCGAGATCGAAGGCGACGCTGCCTCGCGAGCCGTTGATCTCCCACCGCAACGAGTTACTGCGGCCAGTGGCGACGCGCGATGCCTCGATCGTGCCGACCGCTCCGTTGTCGAACTCGACCAGGCAGACCGAGGCGTCATCCCACTCCATCGGGATCGGGGTGTTGTCCGGTCCACGGCGCTCGGGCACGAACCGGGGCGCCAGGGCGCTGATCGTCGCCAGTTCGCCGATCAGGAAACGGGCGATGTCGACGGCGTGGCAGCCGAGAATCGCCTGCGATCCCGCCTTGCGCGCCGCAGGATCGAGCGCGCGTCGCAGGGGGCGGTCCGGATCGTGGATGCTCTGCTGCAGGTACTGGGTGCGGAAGTGATAGATGTCTCCAAGCAACCCTCGCTCGATGAGATCCCTCGCCAGGCGAACCGCCGGCACGAACCGGTAGTTGAAGCCGCACATGTGCTTTGTGCCCGCGGTGCGAGCAGCCTCCAGCATCCGGTGGGCGTCTTCTGCCGTGAGCGCCATCGGCTTTTCGCAGATGACGTGCTTGCCCGTTTCAAGGGCGGCGATCGAGGGCTCGACGTGCATGTGGTGTGCGGAGCAATTGTCGAAGAGCTGGATGCCGGGATCGGCGACCAATGCCTCCCAGCTTGTGTAATACCCGTCGTACCCGTAGCGGCGGGCGGCTTCGGCGACGCGCTCTTCGGTCCGGCCACAGATCGCACGGAGGTGCGGCCGAGCCGCCGGGGGCCAGAAGATGTACGGGATCTTCTTGTACGCGTTGCTGTGCGCCTTGGCCATGAAGTTGTATCCGAGCAGGCCCACGTTGATGTGGGGCTGGTTCTCGGGAGAATCGACCGGGGTGAAGTCAGCGTTGGTCATTGGGCGATCGTTTCTTCTTTATTGGCACGCGAACCCAGATTCGCGGACCTTGCCTGCTGTCATTCAGAGCGCAGCGAAGGATCCCCCGGCGATGGGCCGCATTCGCTCAATGGCTGCGCCATTGCCTATGAAGCCGGTCCGCGTTAGTGGACATCGTGTGAACCCGGGCACCCTCATCAAAAGGCCGGAATCCGACTGCGTCGGATGCGCTTCGCGCGGGGATCCCTCACAGGCGATCCCGCAGGGATCGAGCGGATACGGCCCATCGCTTCGGTTCGGGATGACAGGCTGTAGATGCGACGTGTTGCAACTGCTCTACGCCTCGTCCCAGGTCCGTTGGATGTACTCTGCCGACCGTGCCAGTGCGTCGACCGAAGCTCCCCCCTTGACCTTGCACTCCAGCGTCATGTAGCCGTCGTAGCCGATCCGCTTGAGGGCGGCGAATCCTGGCCGGAAGTCGAGATGGCCCGTCCCGGGCTCGAAGCGGTTGCTGTCCGCGAGGTGGATGTAGGCCAGGACATTGGCGGCGTCCTCGATCGCTTTGCCCATGTCATCGTCCTCGATGTTCATGTGAAAGAAATCACCCATCATCCGGATGCCGGGGCTGTTGACCGCCCGGCAGATTTCGGCGGCGTCATTGAGCGACTTGAGCAGGTGTGACTCGTACCGATTGAGCGGCTCGAGGATGATCGGCGTCCCGACCTCTTCCGCGACGGGCGCGATCTTCAGCAGTTGCTCGATTAAGATCTCCCGTTCGAGATCGACCACGGTTTTGCCGGATCCTTCCGGCGGCGGCTCGATCTCGGGCTGGACGCGGATCGGCACGAGGATCGACCCGACGACACCGAGCTCGGCCGCCTCGCGCAGACCGTCGCTGATGTCGGCGACCGCCGCGTCCCGGGTGGCTTGATCAGGGCCGAGGATGCGCCCGCCTTTGCCGTGGATGAGGAGCTTGATGTTCGAACCCGCCAACGCCTGCTTGATTGCGGGCAAGCCGAGCGCGGTCGAGATCCGATTGAGCTGGATGCCCTGGTACCCCGCGGCTTCGAGATTCGCCAGCCGCTCTTCGAGGGTGTCGCCGGGGACGACCGGCTCACCGTCGAACCATTGTTCGAGGACGCCGAGTTTGAGTGTCACAGTGGATTCCTCCTTCGTGTTGCCGGGTATCCAGCGCGAAGGTGCCGGTAGGCTGCATCTGGCCGGCACAATGGGCCGCATCTGCTCGATGGCAAAGCCATCGCCTTTTGGACTGGCCACCACATACGTTAGTGGTAGTGGCCGGTCTTGTGCCGGCCAACGTGTGGACGCGGCTCGCCGCGCGGACGTTCAGCCAATAAGCGATCGGCACCTGCGAAATGAGTGTTGGCGGCGCGTCAACGGCCGGTCGGTCAGTCGTCGATGGTCCAGTCGGCGAGGTCGCGTGGCAGCGGTGCGGGTTGGTCGCAGGTGCTTGCGAGCTCGACATGCTTTCCCTGCTCCGACGCGTCATGGATGCTGTTGATGATGTCGACCACGTGATAGGCCATCGCGCCAGAGGCGCGGTGCGGGCGATCATTGCGGATTGCGGTGCAGAAATCGGCGACGCCCACGCCCCGGCTGTTGCCGTTGTAGCCATATCGGTTCTCGACCGGGACCATCTCGGCATCGGTGGCGGTTCGCATGAAGAGCTGACCGCCGAAGTTGTTCGGGTCGATGCAGCGAAGCGAGCCTTCGGAGCCGTAGACCTCGATGTGCGGCAGGCCGGTGTCGTAGACATCGTTGGTCATCAGGATCTGGCAAACCGCTCCGTTGGCGAGGTCGAGGACGCCGGCGACGTGCGTCGGGACATCGACCGTGAACGTCTGGTCCCCTTCGACGCGCTCGTTCCAGGTCTTCCGGGCGGACCCAGTGACACGGCGCACGGGGCCGAGCAGGTGGATCAAGGCGTTGAAGTAGTACGGCCCCCGGTCGAAGATCGCGCCTCCCCCGTACTGGTAGAAATCCGTGGCGTAGAAGCTTTTGTACCCACCGGTAGCAGCCCTTGGCGGTGCGGCATTGGGACGGGGTGCGCCACGACGCCAGTGAAGGTTGATGAAGGCGGCGACGGGTTCACCGATGCTCCCCTCGTCGATGATGCTTCGGGCTGTCTGCCAGGCGCCGCCGAAGAAGGTATCCGGTGCCCCTCCGATCCGCAGCCCCTGGCGCTCCGCTTCGGCGAACATCGCCTGGCCCTCTTCACGGCGGACGACCAGCGGTTTCTCGGTGTAGACATGCTTGCCGGCCTGGAGAACGCTGAGCCCGACCAGGCCGTGGACCCGGTGCGGTGTGAGGTTGACGACCACCTCGATGTCCGGATCGGCGAGCAGGTCCTCGACGCTACTCGCCTTCGGCACACCGTACTCGTCGGCCCGGGCCTGGGCGGCATCGACGCGGACATCGGCGATCGCCGCAACGTCGAAGGCGTCGAACTTCTTCGAGTTCTCGAGATAGATGCCGCTGATAGTGCCGCTGCCGATGATGCCGACCTGTGTTGGCTGGCTTGCCACGGTGCCCTCTCCCCCTGATGGTGCTCGGACTTCTTGTGTCGTGGCATCGTGCCGCGCCTGGCACGGGTTGGCAAGAGGGGTCGCGTGCTCAATCTGTCCCGATGGGCGGTATTGCGATGCATCATCATTGCAGCACGAGACGATGGACAAGAGTATGTTCGTATGAAGCCGTCCATGCGGATGCCCAGGCTATCTCGGCGCACATGCCCCAGGGATCGGCCCCAGCCACCGCACAGGGCCTGATGCAGCGTGTCAATCCGCTGCATCAGGCCCTGATACCACATGAACGATGATGTCCTTCTTTACTGGACGGTGATGGATTGCGACCTGCGCTTGAAAATCGTGCCGGCGTTGTTGACATCCTCGGGCGCGATCCCCTGCAGATTGAGTTCGCGGGCGAAATGGCAACGGGCATAGTGGTTTGGCTTGATCTCCTCCAGCGCGGGCCGCTCCACGCGGCAGACTTCCTGCGCGTACGGGCACCTCGGATGGAAGTAACAGCCGCTCGGGGGATTGGACGGGCTCGGCAACTCTCCCTGGAGCACGATCCGCTTTTTGGTGGCCTTGGGATCCGGGCGCGGCACCGCCGACATGAGCGCTTCGGTATAGGGCATCAGCGGATTGCTGTAGAGCTCCCTGGTCGGTGCACTCTCGACGATCTGCCCAACGTACATCACCGAGACGTGGTCCGAGACGTTCTCGACCACGCTCAGGTCATGAGCGACGAAGAGGTACGACAGGCCAAACTCATTCTGGAGCCCTCGGAGCAGCTTCAGAATCTGTGCCTGAACCGAGACATCCAGGGCGGAGACCGGCTCATCGCAAATCAGGAGCTGGGGTTGCATGGAGAGGGCACGGGCAATCGCCAGGCGCTGGCGCTGTCCACCGCTGAACGCGTGCGGATACCGGCGTGCGTACTCGGGGCGAAGCCCGACCAGCTCCAGCAGGCCGGCGACCTTGCGGTCGAGCTCCTTGCCCTGTGCTTGCTTGTTGACCAGCAGGTGCTCGCCGACGATCTGCTGGACGGTCATCCGCGGGTTGAGCGATGAATACGGGTCCTGGTAGACGATCTTCATGTTCCGGCGCACTTGGCGCAGCTTCCGGTCATCGAGCGTGGGGACATTGCTCCAGCCGATCTCGCGGTCCTTGAACCAGATCTCGCCGGCTGTTGGCTCGATCGCGCGGAGCAGCATCCGCCCTGTTGTCGTCTTGCCGCATCCGCTCTCCCCGACCAGGCCGTGGGTCTGGCCCTGCCGGACGGCAAGGCTGACGCCATCGACCGCGCGGACGGCGCCAACGGAGCGCTTGAGGAACCCGCGATGGATCGGGAAATGTTTCTTCAGATCCCGGACCTCGACGAGCAGTCCATCGTCCTGAGGTGGCTGACCCGTCCGGGGAGCATCGTTGACCATCGTCGCCATGCGTAATCTCCTAGCGCCGCACGCAACGAACGGCGTGGCCGGGGGCAACCTCTCTCAATGCCGGGACCTCGACGTCGCAGACGCCAGGGAGGAATTCCCGGCATCGCGTGTGATACGGGCAGCCACTGGGAATGTTCATCGGATCGGGCACGTTCCCGGCGATGATCTCCAGGTCCTCGACCCGCTTGCCAATGCGCGGGATCGATTCCAGCAGCGCCTGCGTGTACGGATGCTGGGGGTTGTAGAAGAGCGAGACGACATCTGTCCGCTCGACGACCTTGCCGAGGTACATGACCACAATTTCCTGGGCCATTTCGGCGACCACCCCGAGGTTGTGGGTGATCAGCATCACCGCCATCCCGGTGCGTTCCTGGATGCCCCGGATCAGGTCGAGGATCTGGGCCTCGGTGGTGACATCGAGCGCGGTCGTCGGCTCGTCGGCGATAAGGAGGCTGGGCTGGCAGGACAGGGCCATCGCGATCATCGCCCGTTGGCGCATGCCGCCGGAGAACTGGTGAGGATAGTCGTCGATCCGCTGCGACGCCCTGGGCACCTCGACGAGCTCGAGCATCTCGATCGCGAGCGCTTTGGCCTCCCGCTTGGAGACATCCCGGTGCAACAGGATCGCCTCCATCAGCTGGCTGCCGATGGTGTGAACGGGCGAGAGCGATGTCATCGGTTCCTGGAAGATCATTGCGATGTCGTTGCCGCGAATGGAGCGGATCTCATTACCCCGGTTATCGAGCGCGGTCAGGTCGATCGTGCTCTGCCGTGCCGCCTGTCGCTTGTTCGCGACTTCCGTCGCCCCGTCCTGCCCGTTGGCCTGGCCCTTCGAGGCGGCTTGGGGATGGTAGAGGATCTGCCCCTCGACGATCCGGCCAGGATGGCGAACGATTCGCATGATCGCGCGGGCGGTGACACTCTTGCCACAGCCGCTCTCGCCGACCACGCCGAGCGTCTTCCCGGCCGGGATCGCGAAGGTGACCCCATCGACCGCCCGTACGGTGCCTTCATCCAGCTTGAACTGGACCTTGAGATCCTTGACCTCGACGAGCGGCAGCGTCTGCGGTGGTGATTCCGTTTGGACGTTCGGCCTTGTTTCCACGCTCACGGTAGCGTCCTCACTTTGCATACGGATCGGCGGCGTCACGGAGACCGTCCCCGAAGAAGCTGAAGGCCAGGACCGTGACCACCACGAACAAACCAGGGATCAGCAGCCAGGGATAGAGAAGGATGGCCTGCACGTTCTGTGCTTCCTGCATGAGCACACCCCAGCTCACGACCGGCGGCCTGAGTCCCAGACCGAGGTAGCTCAGGGCGGTCTCACCGAGGATCATGAAGGGAATGGCGAGCGTCAGGTTCACGATGAGGTAGCTGGCAAAGGCCGGCAACATGTGCCGGACAACAATGCGCCAGGCGCTTGCGCCAGCGAGCTGCGCGTCCAACACGAAATCCTCTTCCCGCAACTGGATCAGCTTGCCGCGAACCACGCGAGCCATGCCCGTCCACCCCTGCACCGAAAGGATGAGCGAGATCACGAAATAGACCTGGAGCGCGGACCAGCCCTGCGGAATCGCGGCGCTGAGCGCCAGCCAGAGCGGGATCGTCGGGATCGCGATCAAGAATTCGATCAGGCGCTGCACGACATTATCGAACGGCCCGCCATAGTACCCGGAAAAGCCGCCGATGATCGCACCCAGAAAGAAACTGATCGCTACCCCGACCAGCCCGACCGAGAGGGAGATGGTCGCGCCGTTAAGGGCCCGCGAGAAGATGTCACGGCCAAGCGAATCGGTGCCGAACACAGTCAGCACCCCACCTTCCTCGACCTGCATCAGGCGGATGTTGGTCGGAATCAGGCCGAGCAACCTGTATTCCGGACCGCGGGCGAAGAAGTTGACATCGAAGGTCTGCTCCTTGTCCTGCACGATCTTGCGGGACATCGTGGCCGGATCGGCCTTGAGGGAGAGTCCGTAGACGTACGGATCGAAGCTGCCATCCCTGAAAAGGTGCAGGCCGTTAGGGGCCGCAAAGGGATACTGGGTTCGATGTTCCGGGGTATAGGGAGAGAGAAAGGCGTTGAACACCGCCATCAGGTAGAGAAGGGCAACACCGGCCATCCCGATCATGGCGAGGTGGTGGCGCCTGAATTTGAGCCACATCAATCGCCATTGGGACGCGACGAGAATCTCTTGCTTCGCCACTGGCTCGTCAAAGGCGGTTTCGCGGCCCTCGACCGGAACGGCGAGTCTTCCATCAATCGTGGACATCGGTTACTGACCTCTCTCAACGCGAATACGTGGATCGATCCACATAAGCGCAAGGTCGGAAAGGAATGTGCCAATGAGGGTCAGAACCGTCAGGATGAGCACGATCCCGGCCGCCAGGTACATGTCTTCGGTGAGCAGGGATTGCAGGAGGACCGGGCCGATCGTCGGCAGATTGAGGACGATCGCGGTGATCGCGTCGCCGGAGAACATGGCTGGCAGCAGCCAGCCGATCGTGCTTGCGATCGGATTCAGCGCGACGCGCACCGGATACCGGAGGAGCAACCTCCACTCGCTGACGCCCTTGGCCCGCGCCGTCTCGACGTAGGGCTGGTTGAGCTCATCGAGCAATGTCGCCCGCATTACGCGGACGATGGATGCCGTTCCCGCGATGCCGATCACGAAGAGCGGTACGGGAAGGTGAGCCAGAAGATCCATCAACTTGCCGAAACTCCAGGGCGCTGACTGGTATTCCGGTGAATAGAGTCCCGCGACCGAAATCCCGAACCACCTGTAGAAGAGCATCATCGCGACGAGACCAAGCAGGAAGTTCGGGACGGCGAGTCCGATGAAACCGATGAATGTCGCGACGTAATCGCCGAGGGAGTACTGCTTGACCGCAGCGTAGATCCCGATCGGGATCGCAATGAGGTACACCAGCAGGGTTGAGCCAAGTGACGTGACGAGCGTCATTGGCAGCCGGTCAAGGATGACTTCGGAAACCGGAGCACGCCAGGCAAACGAGCGCCCAAGATCGCCCTCCGTGACCAGGCCGCGCGTCCATTTGAGGTACTGAACATACTCCGGGTCGCCAAGCCCGTAGGCGTTCCGGAGCGAGGCAATCTGATCGTCCGTGACATCTCCCCCCTGCGCTTCGAGTTGGGAAACATAGGACGTCAGATAGTCACCTGGTGGCAGCACAATGATGGCGAACGACACCAACGTGGTGAGCGCTATGAGAAGGAGCATATACATGAAGCGTCGCGCGATGTAGCTCCCCACCGGTCCCCTCCGTTTCCTGACCAGATGCTTCCTGCTGTGGGCCACCTTCGGTTATGAGCGATCGGTCCCCTGCCCCGCCGTGAGTTGAGGCAGGGCCGTCATCCTGCTCGTCAACCGGCTCCGGGGCGTGCCGGACTGGAACGCCCCGGAAGATGGCTGGCGAGCAGGATGGCGACTATTGCTGCCGCATGAAGTACGTCTCCGGGTGGTACGGGTACTGGAAGTGGCCGTCCCAGGTGTGGATGCCCGTCTCGGGCACGTTGCCGATCGTGTTCTTGACGATGATCGGCCACGGCGTCATGCCCACCGTCCCGATCGACCACAGGTTGTCCGCCTGGGACTTCAGCAGCTTGTCAGCAAGCGCCGGATCGAGCGTTTCGCTGAATTCGCGCCAGGTGTTGAGCGCGTCCAGGTACCACTCGGCCGGCTCCTCACCTGCGGTTCCCCCTGATTCCCACCACTCGTTCCAGAGCGGGGCGATCGAGGATTCATCGCCGGCCTTGCCGGTGACCCACTTGCGGTCGACCGGGAGCAGGATGTCGGTCGAGGCGTCACCGTGCCACATCGACATCGGTTCCTTGTTGGTCTCGACGCGCGGCCCGAGCAATTGGCGCGTGACGGGTGTGCCGACGACATCGATCCCGATCGCCCGCCAGTATTCCGAGACCAGCTCGAGGATCTGCATCTTCGGGCCTTCGCCGTTGAAGTAGTCAAAGGCGTACTTCAGCGGCTTGCCGCTCGGCAGCAGCCGCGCCGAGCGGTCCTCGTTCCAGGCAAGACCCAGCTCGTCGAGGAGGGCGTTGGCCTGGTCGGGATCGTACTGGGCCCAGGCGTCAGCGTACTCCTGCTT
>CADCWI010000023.1 GCA_902806355.1 uncultured Thermomicrobiales bacterium
TCGACGCCATGCTTGACCGGATCATGGAGGAGCGTGGCCAATTGCCGCTCTATGTCGTGGCGGAGAAGATCCTCGAGCATGGGGAGGCGCTTCGTGACGACTGGGCTGTGGCGGGCACCGTGGGCTACGAGTTCGCGCAGGCCGCGACCGGGCTCTTTGTCGATCCAGAGTCGCGTGTCCTGTTCGACCGGATCTATGCCCGTTTCACCGGTGACCGGATCCGTTTTCCCGACCTTGTTTATGAGATGAAGCACCGGATGATGCGAGAGGCGTTTGCCAGTGAGGTGAATGTCCTCACCAACGCCCTGAACCGGATTTCGGAACAGGATCGGCTGTCGCGTGACTTCACCCAGCATAACCTTCGCGCGGCGTTGCGCGAGATCCTCGCCTGTTTCTCCGTCTACAGGACCTACTCGACCTGCACAGAGGGCGGGCCGGACATGCTGGACCGACGCTACGTCGAGCTGGCGGTGCAGCAGGCCAAACGGCGCAGCCCGGCCGTCGATGTCTCGGTGTTCGATTTCATTCAGGGTGTGCTTCTCGGCCAGACAGGTGTGGATTCGACGAGTCCCCGGGAAACAGGCTGTCTCTTCGCGATGAAACTGCAACAGCTCTCGGGACCGGTCATGGCAAAGGGGCTGGAGGATACGGCATTCTACCGGTTCAACCGCCTGACCTCGCTCAATGAGGTGGGAGGCGACCCGAGCAGGTTCGGCACGAGCGTAGACGAGTTCCACCGGCAGAACCGCGCCCGCAAGCGAAACTGGCCGCGATCGATGATCAACTCCTCGACGCATGACACCAAGCGCAGCGAGGATGTCCGCGCCCGGATATCGGTGCTAAGCGAGCTACCGACCGAATGGCGGGCGGCGATCAATCGCTGGAGCAAGCTGAACCGCAAGTTGAAAAGGAAAATCGACGGTGTGCTCGCGCCGCAGCGTGTCGACGAGTACGTGATCTATCAGACCCTGATTGGCACCTGGCCGCTGGACGAGTTTGCCGCGGCGCCGGGTGCCGTGTATGCCGAACGCGTGAAGGCGTACATGATCAAGGTCGTGCGCGAAGCGAACCGGCTGACGAACTGGGTGAACCCGGATGAAGCGTATGAAACGGCGCTGACGGAGTTCATCGACGGTCTGTTC
>CADCWI010000024.1 GCA_902806355.1 uncultured Thermomicrobiales bacterium
TTCGTGGATACATCCGCGCGATGCTTGTCTTCTACCCGAAGGACTTCACGCCTGGCTGTACCGATCAACTGATTCAAGTGCGGAAGAACATCCGGCACTTGCGCGGGGTCGGGATCGAGCCGATGGGCGTCAACTCCGGCGATGCCGAAAGCCACCGGGCGTTCCGGGAGGCGCATGCACTGAACTTCCCGCTGCTCGTCGATGAGGGGTCGGACGTCGCAAGAATGTACGGCGCGATCAAGGACGATGGAGAGGGTATCCAGCGTGCCGTCGTAATCGTCGGCAAGAATGGCAAGATCATCTTCGCGGAGCAGGGTGCTCCACCCTGGCAGCGCATCCTCAGCGTGATGCGGACGACCGACGATACGCCAGCGCCGGTCGAGGCGTAGCATCGGATCAGTGCAGGGAGGACGCCGTCCCGCTACGCTGATCCTGAAGCCAGTACTGCGGCACCTCGAAGTGCGTGCAGAGGCGAACCTCGTCCTGACGGCTCATGGGAGACAAGTCGTCGAATCGTGGGGCGCTCTGGATGACATGCTTGGTGACGGAGAGCACGATCCGGGTGCTCGTCACTTCGGCGATGCGTTCGGCCGGTATCGCCACGCGCTGGCGCGCCAACCGCAGCACGCCCCCGAAGCTGAGAACGACATAGCGGACGATGTCTGGCGCGGATGCTGGTGCATGATGCGAGTCGGAATCTTCCCTTATCCGTCGCTCGAAGAGGACATCGGACACCTTTCCGAGCGGCTCCCCCCGAGTACTGACAACTTCCCTGCCGCGGAAGTCGATGCCGCGTAGCGCGATCGAGATGCTTTCGGAAAGCCGGTGCAACGGCGAGATCGCGTCGGCGATCACGACCGTGCCGCCGATCTGCGGCCCTGTCCGAAGCAAGCGAGCGGCGGTGCGGTTGATCGAGCTTTCAGTCCGCGCCAAACCCAGGTGCACCGCGGTGTGCGTGGAGAATGCTCCATGCGCGCTTCGCAACGTTTCTGCGTCAGCGGATGTAATCGCGATCAGCGGTGAACCGGCAACGACGCGCTGCTCCAGGTAGCCCGCCTCCTCCCTGCTGAATCCAAACGCGGCCAGCGCGAGGGCGAGCTGTCGGCTCGAGCCCTGGG
>CADCWI010000025.1 GCA_902806355.1 uncultured Thermomicrobiales bacterium
GCTGGCGATCGACCGCATCACGGCATCCTGCACATCGAAGTTGGCAGGTGGGTCGAACTGCCGCGGCAGGACATCGATCCTGCGGATGCGATCGACCCGGAATGTCCGCGTGCCTTGGCGCAGGTGACACCACCCATGCACATACCACAGCCCACCTAAGAGCAGCACCCCATACGGATCGACCTCCCGGGCTGTCTGGTCGCCGTCGGGTCGGCCATACCGCATCCAGCACCGCTGGTGGGACATGGCGGCGTGGGTCACTCTCGCGAGCACGGTCGGGTCGGGGAATGCATCCCTCGGTGCCCAATCCATCTCGGCGACGGTGAAGCCATCCTGGATCGTCGCAATCTGGTCCGCCAGCTCCCTCGGCAGCACGCGCTCGATCTTGGCGAGCGCCCGCGCAACCGGCATCGGCAGCTCGTCGCTGCTCGATGTCCGCGTTCCCAGCAACGCCACGGAGAGCCCGATTGCCTCATCGGCACTGAACATCAACGGCGGCAGCCGGAATCCGGGGCGCAGCCAGTACCCACCGGTCCGCCCGGCGGCGGGCTCGACCGGAATCCCCATATCCTGCAGTGTTACGACGTAGCGGCGAACCGTCCGTGTCGTCACGCCAAGTTCGTCAGCGAGCGCGGGACCGCTCATGCCGGGGCGGTCCTGCAGCAGTTCGAGCATGGCAAGGATCCGGCTGGTCGGCCGGGTGGCGTCCTGCACGATCACCTCCCAAGTCCCCCTTTTTCCGCTCGCTGGAGATCCAGCTGAAGGCAGCTATAAACGAGGACGCTATCTGTCCTCCCCGACCGATATTCTACATCCAGTCATCGAAAACGTATCGCATGATCGGTTGAGACGCGCCAGGCGCTACAGAGGCGGGAAGGGAATTCCACCATGCAGTCAGCACTCCAAGATCGCGGCGGAAAAACGGCACTGCTCGTGATCGATGTCCAGAATGCGGTCGTCGAGGACGCCTGGGATCGGGACGGCGTCCTCTCGCGGATCGGCTCGGTGATCGAGGGGGCCAGGGCGAGCGGAACTCCGGTCATTTACATCCAGCACGACGAGCCGGGAACGCCGGACATGACCATGGACACAGAAGGCTGGCGGATCGTAGGCGAGGTCGCGCCGGCTGAGGGCGAGCCGGTCATCGCCAAGCAGCACGGCGACGCGTTCGTCGAGACCGCGCTGGAAGCCACGCTCGCCGGGCTGGAGGTCGGGCACCTGATCCTCGTCGGTGCCCAGTCCGACGCCTGCGTGCGCTCGACATCATACGGTGCGCTGCGGGCGGGCTACGACATCACGCTCGTGAGCGACGCGCACACCACGTCAGATCGTCCGAACGGCGATGGCGTCATCCCGGCGGAACTGATCGTCGCTCACGTCAATCTGGCGAACCAGTTCATCGATTACCCGGACACAAACTCTCGGATCATCCCGCACACGGAGATGGTGAGCGAGCTTGCCCCGGCGTTGATCGACTGATCGTTCCTGGTACAGCGAAGGACCGGCAATCACGAAAGGAACGCCTGGTGCATGACCTTACCGCGCTCATCGTTGACGAACGACATGTCAATCAACACCGTCGGCAGCTCAAGCGACATGGCGGCCCGCACGGCACCCACGATCTCCCGCGCGTCTCCACGCCACATCCGGTCCGGAGATGGATCGGACTCCGGCTGATCGGTCTTGGTGGTGCGGTAGCCGGTGCTTCCGACGCTCCCGCTCGTGCCGCCATTGCGATGCCGCAAGCGGCGAGTCCGGAGGTCCAGGCTGCTGTGTGACGGTCACGCCGACGCTTGGGATCAGAGACGAAAGCGGGCTTCGGTGCGTGGTACACTCTGGCGTCAGAATGCGAGGGTGGATGCTGGCAAGTCTCCACCCTCGGCATGGCGCCATGGCCAAGCGGTAAGGCACGGGTTTGCAAAACCCTGATCGCCGGTTCGAATCCGGCTGGCGCCTCCACATCTGTATATTCCCGTGCCGCGCGACATCTCCAGCCGATGTCGCGCTTTCTCTTTCTGTTGAAGGCGTGAACCGTCCTGGAGCAGATACCCATCAACGCTCTTGATTTTCGCTCGCTCCGGAGACCAGAGCATGACCGACGATCACGCCCTTTCGACTGATTTGGCTGACGCTCCCGACTTTCCGCACGAGGAACAGACGGGGAGTACGCGTGCCTTCGATGGCAAGATGCTGCATGTTCGAGTCGATACCGTACGGATGCCATCGGGCAGGGAGACTGTCCGCGAGATCGTCGAGCACCCGGGATCGGTCGTGATCGTGCCCGTCACGGTCGACGACGAGGTGATCCTGATTCGCCAGTTCCGGCACGCAACCGGGAAGGAACTCCTGGAACTCCCTGCCGGGCTGATCGACCCCGGCGAGGCGATCATGGAGACGGCCGCTCGCGAGCTGCGGGAGGAGACCGGCTATGTGGCCGGTACGCTGCGTCGCCTGACGACGGTCTACGTCAGCCCGGGTTACTCGGAGGAGCGAACGTCGATCGTGCTTGCCGAAGAATGCGTCGCGACCGAACACGAACCGGACCCGGACGAGCCAATGCAGATCGTGAGGCGGCCACTCACCTCGATTCCGGACCTGCTGATCCCCGGCGACACGGTGATCGAGAACGCCCAGGCGATGATCGGCCTGCTCTGGCTCCTCAGATTACGTAATCTTCATCCGCAATCCGGCTCGTATTGAGCTTGAAGTTTCCTGCCAAGCACAGCCATGGGCGAAACCATTGTCATCCTTGCTACACGAGTATTCATAGGGAAAGGAATGGTTATGAAGGAGCAAGCGCCTGGAGCGACCGTACGCACGTCGCGATCAAATGCCAAACAGTTCCGGAAACGGAGCGCTTCGTCCGGATGGACACTCCAGCGGAAGGCTGGTCAACTCTACTATGTCAAAGCGAATGGGGAAGTTGTAAAGGTTCCTGGCTCTGGACCTTCGAACACTATCCTGCGATCCGGAAGTCTCCTGCCTTTTTCCAAAGATTCTGAGTCATCCCACAATTAGAAGTGCGGCTATCGACAGGAGCACGCCCTTGACGTACGGGGCGATGTTCGCAATGCCTACCCAGCGACTCTTCTTCCTGAGCGCATGCTTGTTCTCGTCCATAGCCTCCTGATACTCATTTGCGATCCAACGCAGCAGCGCGAGGCCGGGAAGCTCCTCACTGTAGCCTCTCAACGTTTTCAGATCAGGTCGATACTTCAGCTCCAGAATGAGCCCGGCTCTCACTACACGATACAGAAGACCAAGGTAGACGCCTAATCCGGCTCGGAGCGCCCACACCGCAAACGCAGGGATGTCGACATCGTTCGATCCGAGATTAAGCAGTGCGAATGTGAGGGGCAATGCGACGCTTCCGACCGAGAAGATTTGCGCAGCTCTTTAATCAAGCACATCGAAGGAGCTGATCTGCACGTCGAGGTAGTGGCGAGCGGCATCGTTGTAGACCTGTTCGGGCATGGGACCGCTATCATCCTCGACACCTGAAAAGTTTTCAGTAGCAGGCAGAATCGCTGCTGGTCTTGTCCAATGTCGCCCAAGCCAGTCGATCATGCGTCTGCCTTGACGATTCTTCATCCCGAGCGGATCAGGCGAGCTCGCGGTGAGCGATGTCGGTGCGGAGCTGGCGACCCTCGAAGGTGATCCGCGCGGCCGCGTCATATGCGCGATCGTGCGCCGACTGCACGTCCGGCCCAAGCCCCACAACCGTCAGCACGCGCCCGCCGGCCGTCACGATCGCGTCACCGTCCCGCCTGGTGCCGGCATGGAACACGAGCACGTCCTCCATTCCCTCCACCTCGTCGAGACCGCTGATCGGCCGCCCCACCGGATATGCGCGGGGATACCCGCCGGACGCGAGGATGACACCAACGGCCGCTCCGGTGTGGACCGGTTCCGGGACATCGGCCAGGGTTCCGGTCGCGACACCGTGCAGCAACCGCCCGAGATCACCATCGAGCGTCGGCAGGACGACTTGCGTTTCCGGGTCGCCGAAGCGGGCGTTGAACTCGATCACCCTGGGACCATCCGGAGTCAGCATCAACCCCGCGAATAGCACACCCCGTAATGGTGTTCCATGCTCGCGGAGGTTACGGACGGCCGGTTCGATGATCGTGTCGTGGATCGTCCGCAGCAGTGCCGGATCGACCCGCCGGGTCGGGGTATAGGCACCCATGCCCCCGGTGTTCGGTCCCGTGTCGCCATCGCCCAGGCGCTTGTGGTCGCACGCGGGAGCGAGCGTTCGAATGGCTGTGCCATCCGTCAGCGCCAGGATCGAGACCTCCTGACCGGTCAGGCGCTCCTCGACCACGACGGTCGCTCCGGCCGCACCGAACGCTCCCCCCGAGATCATCGCCGTCAGTGCCGCAAGAGCCTCCGCTGGATCCGCCGCGACGACCACGCCCTTGCCGGCGGCGAGACCATCCGCCTTGATCACGACCGGTCCGTTGCCACCGATGTCGGCGATCGCGCGCGCGCCCTCATCAACGCTTGATGCCGTGAGGGAGCGCGCGGTCGGGATTCCGGCGCGGGCCATCACATCCTTCGCCCACGCCTTGCTGCTCTCGATGCGTGCCGCGGCGGCGCTGTGCCCGGCAACGGGGATGCCGAGTACGGTCAGCCGGTCGGCCAGCCCCGCGGCGAGGGGATCCTCCGGGCCGATCACGACGAGGTCGGCCGAGCGGTCGACGGCGAGGGCAACGAGGCCGTCGAGATCCTTGACCGGGACGGGCACGCATTCGGCGATCCCCGCCATCCCCGGGTTGCCGGGAGCGCAGAGGACATCGTTCACCACCGCGCTCCGCGTCAGCTTCCAGGCGATCGCGTGCTCGCGCCCGCCGCTTCCGATCACCAGCACCCGCAAGCTCACGACATCTGCTCCCCTGTCGCCGCCCGTCCCCGAGCCTCCTTCGATATCGTCCGGATGCATGATAGCCGCTGCCCGTTCCATTCCTGGTTCTCCGCCAAGCCGGCCGCCCTCGTATACTCAGGGGCACAGGACGGCGCACCGCCGCCTGATTTATCAGGCAACACGACGCTCACGGACGATGGGCGTTCGCCCACGACCTTCCTGGTCGAAAGGATCACGGTCCATGTCGCTCGATCTCTCACCGTCAGATACACGGGTCTTTCTCTTCCACTCGCCAGACGCAGCTGGCGATCCAAGCGGCTCGATGGATGTCGTCAACTCCTGGCTCGGCAAGGATCGATCCGGCTCACCCTACTCCAATCTCCGCGTGCGCCAGGTCACCGTGGCGCCGGACGGGCAGGGCGGTATCTATACGACGGTTGTCTGCACGCTCGGCAAGCTCAGCTCCGGCGCGGTGTACAGCGGCGGACAGCGTGATCAGCTCATCGAGGATGGGGAGTAGCCAGCCGGCTGGGCGGCGCTCACCATGTCTGATCCTGGAGCGGCCGGTCCTGTGCCGGCCCGTGAGTGGCCAACGCACGGCCGGCCACTCCAAGAGAATCTACGAGAGCGACCACGGATCGTGCTGTTGATGAGCCCGGCGACGTATCGCGCGGGTGCGTTCACGGAGGCTGGTGAGAGAATCGGGCTCGATCTGGTCCGGGCGCTGGACCTGCCGGATGCCCTGGCTGCGCAGTGGCACGTTGCACTTGCCCTGGATTTCAGGGATACCAGCGAGTCGGTGGCGCGCCTGGTCGATGTCGCCGTCGGTGATCGCCGCGAATCGCTCCGGGCGATCCTGGCGGTGGATGATCGTGGTGCCCTGATCGCCGCCGAGGCGAGCGCACGGCTTGGGCTGCCGCACAACGACCCGCGTTCGGCGCTCGCGGCCCGCGACAAGTTCGTCATGCGCGAACGCCTCAGAGCAGGTGGAGTGCCCGTGCCGGGGTACGCACGATACGAGACGACGATCGATCCGGCGACGATCGCGGAGGAGATCGAGTACCCCTGCGTCGTCAAACCGCTGTTGCTCTCCGGCAGCCGCGGGGTGATTCGGGCGGACGATCCCGCCGGCTTCGTGCGGGCATTCGCGCGAACGCGTCGCATCGTCGAGGCGACGGGCGATCCCGGCGATGTCCATTGCATCCTCGTCGAGCGATTTGTGCCGGGTGTCGAAGTTGCGCTCGAAGGGCTGCTGACAGCCGGGTCCCTCCGGACGCTGGCGCTGTTCGACAAGCCCGACCCGCTCGATGGGCCCTTCTTCGAGGAGACGATCTATGTGACGCCGTCGCGCTTGCCGGGGCACATCCAGGCGGCAATCGCGACACGGACCGCCGAATCCGCGGCGGCGGTCGGGCTCCGCGAGGGACCAGTCCACGCGGAACTGCGGATCGATCTCGAGCGGGAAGAGATCTGGATGATCGAGTTGGCGGGGCGGTCGATCGGCGGGCTCTGCTCCAGCGTCCTGGAGTTCGGGGCCGGGATGGGGCTCGAGGAGTTGATCCTGCGCCACGCCGCCGGCATCCCGCTGGGATCGACGGAGCGGTCCGACGATGCGGCCGGAGTGATGATGATCCCGATCCCGAAGGCGGGGATGCTCCGCTGCGTCGAAGGCATGGAGGCGGCCCGGGCAGTCGAGGGCATTACCGGAATCGAGATCACGACACCGCTCAACGGCCCGATCGTGCCGCTCCCGGAGGGCGAGAGCTACCTGGGATTTATCTTCGCCCGGACGTCGACACCGCAAGGTGCCGAAGCAGCCCTTCGCGAGGCGCATGAGCTGCTCCGGTTCCGGATCGATCCGATGATCGCGCTCCATTCACGATGACGCGGTTTGGCGATGGGGACGCCGATTGCCCCCGATTACGAAGGACGCACCATGTCCGACCTGCCCGATGTCCTGAAGCTGCCGGCCGATCTGCCCGTGCCCGCCGATGACGGCGCCTGCGATCACCTGCCCGGGACGGCAATGCCGCCCATCCGGCTGCCGGCAACCGGCGGCGGCGCGATCGACCTCGGGAATCTGCCCGCCGGTCGGACGACAATCTACGCCTACCCCCGGACGCGGCCACCCGGGGAAGCGGCCAGCGATGACTGGGACATGATTCCCGGCGCCCGGGGCTGCACCCCGGAAACCTGCTCGTTCCGGGATCATCACGCCGAGCTGCGCGAGCTTGGTACGAGCGTCTGGGGTCTCTCCACGCAGCCCGTCCCGTTCCAGCAAGAGGTGGTCGACCGGCTGCACCTCCCGTTCGCGCTGATCAGTGACGAGCGGCTCGAACTCGTCAACGCCCTCCGGTTGCCGACCATGACGTTCGACGCCGCGACGCTGATCAGGCGGCTGACCCTGGTGATCCGCGACAATGTGGTGGAGCACGTGTTCTATCCGGTCTTTCCGCCCAATGGGCATGCGGCGGAGGTTCGCGACTGGATCGCCGCGCATCCGTAACATGGGGCATCACCGCGTGTATCGTCGAAACCGGGAGCCTGTCCAGCGCGTATCTCATGGAGAGCGATGGGCCACGTCGCGCCGTGGCCGCTCCATCCGTGCGCGATCACCTGTGATGCATCCCCGCACCGAGCACATCCGGCGGCGTCGGACATGAGCGTGTGCGCCTCGCGGAACGATTCCACAGGCTGGTGTCCAAAATCGGAGCGGATGCGGCCCATCGCCGGAGGATCCTCGGCATTTGTCCAGGATGACTGGAAGGGATGGACCACGCACCTGGGGTGTCACTACCGGGAAAACACATGTCCATCGTCTGGGCAATCCCCCGTCGATATGATCCAATAGGAAGATCACCGCGTTGTTACAGGTAGTGGGAAGGTCTTCGATCTGGTGACCGCTCGAGAGGATGGCGACCTGATCCAGGCGATCGCTCGCCGGGATTCGTCAGCATTGATGCTGCTGTACGACCGGTATGGTCGGCTCTCGTTTGCGCTTGCCTACCGGATCGTGGGCGACCCGTCCCTCGCGGAGGAGGTCGTTCAAGATGCTTTCCTGCAAGTCTGGAACCGGGCGACGACATTCGATCATGCACGCGGCGGAAACGTTCGTGGATGGCTCATGACGATCGTCCACCACCGCTCGATCGACTTCCGGCGGCGCGATCTCGATCGCAAACCGACCAACGTGCCGCTCGAAGATGTCGAGAACGTGCTGTCCGTTCCGGACGTGTGGGGTGCTGTCTCGGCATCCCTGACGCGGGAGTCGATGCGAGCTGCCGTTGACACGCTGCCACAAGATCAGAAGCGCGCAATCGAGCTTGCCTTCTTCGACGGACTGACACATAACGAAATTGCCGAACAGGAAAATGCCCCGCTGGGAACGATCAAGGGTCGGCTCCGTCTGGGGATGAGAAAGTTGCGAGTCATTCTGTCGGAGCCCAACGATCCTCTTGGATCGCTGCTCTCCAGCCCTGACGACGATGCTCGTCAGGCGGAATCGCTCTCAAGGTGACTAGCGTGCCAAACACGGTCAACAATCGAACACACGAAGAGTTCCAGGATCTTCTTGCCGCCGCCGCGTTCGGGACACTCACCGACGAGGAATGGGTGACCCTCCGCG
>CADCWI010000026.1 GCA_902806355.1 uncultured Thermomicrobiales bacterium
GGCACCATCGGCGAAATCGTCGCAAATCGAGACCTGGATGTTGATATTGACCGTTTCATCCGGGGTGTCAGTGGGTTGGGCCGAGGCAGAAACGGCCAGGCCACCTAACAACGTCAGCATCGCAGACAGTACGAATGTGACTCGTCGTATCATGAGAACCCCTCTCCCAATTGCATAGGTATGAATGTCGAACTGTTCCCATGTTACTTGCCGGCTGATTCTACGAACTCCCTCGCTTCCTGTGCCCCGTCATCGTTCACGCTGAATCTGGCATCGGTCTGGCCACCGTCGCCCCAGTCGCTGAACTCCTTGGCGACCTCATCCACTGCATGGACCGAACCAGGTGCTTCCAGATCGTTCGTCACCCAGATCCCGATGTCCTCCCTGCCTTCGAGCCCTCGTCCCTCGATGTCAGCTGTCACGAACCACGCCTGCTCGAAATCGATCGACCGGGCCGCTTGGGCGTTGCGGAGGCTGCCGCCTCCATCGACGGTCAATTCCTCACCGATCGCGCTGACCAGCGCGTCGTCGACCGGCTCGCCGTGACCTCCGTGTGACCACGAGGGCAAGCCAGGCAGAGAGCCCGTCACAACGGGCTCTCTGCCTGGCTTGCGATTGACGTGACGTGCGAATCAGTCTGCTGTCTTGCGAAGCGCAGGACCGACTGGGACGATCTCCAGGCGAAGCCGCACGTGAATAGCCGGTGCGCCCGGAATTCGGACACAAAGGCGCTGGAGCACGTCAGCCTTGTCGTTCGCCCGGCTCTCCTCCTCCAACGGTTCGAGTTCAAACTCGACCCCGGCCGGGTCTTCGATCGATACCCGAAGGTGATGGTGCAAGCCCTGGATCAATGCCGTGGTGCCATCCACGGTCACCGGTAACCAGGTGACGAACACGTCTTCGAGGTCACAGCCTGCGTCGGCAAAGCGGAAGGTGTCCTCCAGCCAGATGATGCTCGTCTTTTGATCCATCGAGAATCTTCGCTGCGCATGTTCAAGGGCAGGAACAGGGTAGGCCTGGGCGAACGTCACGGCCATCGCCTTTCGCCCGTGTGCCCCATCGGGCCCGACACCGTGAATCGAGCCGGCATACACCCGACCGGTTCCTTGGAGCTGCCCGCCCACACGGGGAACGCCATGCCCCCCGGAGTTGGCGAAGATGTTCGCGTACCGCTTCCGGGCACTGAAGTAATCGCGATCGACCCGGCCCGGTCCAGGATCGGTCAGGAAGTCCTCGCCCGCGACATTGAGCACGAAGGAGCCGACATCGTTATGGTTGTGGTTCTCGTCGTTGTGACCCGCCTTGACGATCAGCACGATCGGCTCGCCTCCGGTCGTGGCTTCCGTGAGACGGGCGATTCCCGTAGCGGGGAGCACGGTGTCCGCAACCGGCTCCGCTTCATGCCGCCGGCCATCCCACCAGGCCAGGTTGCGCAGTCCGCGGGGTCCGCCTGCCTGGTGGTCGAGCGTAGAGCCAGGGGAGAGCAGGTTCAACAATGACGGCTCACCCGTTCGCTCGGCGAGGCGGGCGATGATGCCAGGGTTGATCGCAACATCGGCCGGGCAGTCTGAAAAGCTCACGAACCGGTCATTTGGAAGCAGCATCTTCGCGGGGAACGTCGCGATCTGCCGCATTCGTGGCACTGACAGCAGATCGATCTGGCCGCCGGTCCGAGAGCGGAGCATTTCGGCGAACACGACCACGTTGTTGAGCCCGTACTGCCAATACCCCACACCTTCCGTCGATCCGCCATCCTCCTCGAACGCCGTTGCCAGATAGGTCTCGAGGCTCTCGAGAATCAGGGTGAGGGCGTGCGCAAGTCGCCTGGAGTCGTGCTCCA
Organism: uncultured Thermomicrobiales bacterium; assembly: GCA_902806355.1. The sequence continues at coordinate 1,841 of CADCWI010000026.1, forward strand.
GATACAGGAATGCGCCGCCGATCGCGCCGCTGCAGACGCCGTTCCAGTTGTCACTGCCATTGAACCAGCGCAAGTCGAAGTGGCCCTGGAAGAAGGGAGTGAAGATGCGGTCATCGATCTCTCGCTGGACGCGCCGCCGCACCTCGGGGTCGAGTTCTTCTCCCAGCAAGGCGAGAATCTCGACCAGGGCCAAGGCCGTCTCGGCTGCCATCAGGTCGATCACCCGGGCATGGGCTGGCACGACCCATGTGGTCTCCTCGCAGATGTCCCACAGGTAGTCGTGAATGGCGTCCTTCAGCTCGCGACGGCCCAGGATGAACCGCAGGACCAACGCGTTGAGCGTATGGCGCTTGAGGAAATAGGGCGCCTGGTATGGCTCCCGCTCACCACGGAGGGCAAATGCCTGGTGCCGGGAGTACGTTGTCTGAGGGATCATGTCGGCGTTGGCCAACAGGGTATCCGCTTCGGCGAGCATCGCCTGAACGTACGGTTCATTCCGCATCGTGTCGAGGTGGCGGTGAACGTGCTCGAACTCCGGAAACACCGGCCTGTCCCTGTGGAGGAGCCTTTCCAGTTCGGACGCCGTCCGATCGAAGGGGGAAGAATCGTGGAGTGTCATGATCGTCCGCCGTCTATCGGACAGCGCCTCGTCTCACGAAAGGCGGCAGCTCTCGATAATGCCGGGTGTCCGACCGCCGCCATCCCTGCATGACGCCTGTCTACGAAGGGCCTCCCGCGCCCTCCGGCTCGAAATTGACCGGGTGCCCGGCGAAGTGGCACTCGCGCTGGATCTGCGCATGTTCGCTCGTGCGCCAGCGGCAACGCGTGCAGAACTCCTCCTTGTAGAAGAAGTCGAACAGCGGCCGCGCCATCACGGTCAGCGGCCGGTCGATCGCCAGCCGCTGGTACTCCGCGACGAGCAGCGGATCGATCTCGGCGGGAAGATGGACCAGGCAATCGGGATAGCGGAGGGTGTGCTCGCTTCCGTTTGCCCTGTCGCGGAACGTAAGCATCCGTGCGGGCGGCTCGAGATCCCCCTGCGCGCGCATCTCGTCCACGACCAGGTCGTGCACACCCCAATCGACGCCCGCCCGGGCGGAGAGATACTGCAACAGGCGGGCCTTGTCGATCGAGCGCGTGGCGAGGCGATCGATCAGGGGCATCACGCGGCGAACGACATCTCGGGTAGCGCGGTAGGTCATGGTTGCGAGTCCGGGACGAGAGCGGAGCATTCGGCGAGCGGCGTCGTAGGTGTGCAAGTCATCCTGTGCATGACCAAGCGTACCGCGTTTCGGGCTGGATTGGACCGGGTGTGGAGATCCGTTCCCTGTCGCACGCGCGTCCAGGGTGCCGTGCCGAAAAGCATCTCGGCGTGCACCGAGGCAATCGTGAAGATGCTCATGAACCTTGCTGTCCAGGGCTGCCTTCTGGACCGGCTCCCGCCACCCGAGCCGTTCGTTGGCCGCGTCCGGAGCATCGGGCAAGGTGATCGTGTCGACCAGGGGATCGGCGAGCGCGAGTCAACCTCCGGTCAGGACTCCGCGCAACCCGTCCCTATCATGCAGACCCCGCTCGTCCGCCGGGAAAGATGTCTGCTCGTCATCGTGATATTCCATGCGATGAACGGCGAGGGTGACAACAGGGTCAGCGGCGCGCGGCGATTACGCGCGGAAGAACGTGCCAGCGTCGAGGAGGATACTGACGTCAACGCTCGTCGCCGCGAGGATGATCAGCACCATCGCCAGCGTGAGCGTCATCGCTATCGTGAGCAGGAGCGGCAGCACGGAACTGTCTGGTGCCGCTGGGAGCAGATCCATGTCGTGCCGGTGATCGGATGCGGGGCGTGCCGGAGCTGCCGTGAACGTGGAGTGCTGGATCATGGTGCGGAACCCCTTTCGATATGAAGCCGTGCCGTATCAACACGACCTACGATAGGGATCTCGCGTCAAAGCGCCGTGGGAAGAAGCTGGGAGTTTGCAGGGAATCGCGAGGTGTCAGATGGCGGGGAGAGCACCGGCGTTCAGGGAATCGGCGGTGCTTGCGCCGACGCCGCGCAGCACCTGGTCGATCACCGTCGCCGCCAGCTCGGACGTGCTGCGGCCGCCTCTGGCCGGGCCATAGGTGAGGGGGTAGATCGTGGCGAAGAGCAGCACGATCGTGACCTGGGTGTCGACATCCTCGCGAATCACCCCGGCGTCCCTGGCCCGGTCCAGCATCCGCACCAGGGCCTGGAAGCGCCGGTCCTGATGTGGGGGAGGGATCGATTCCCGGACTTCCGCCGGCAAACGCCCGGTGATCTTGGCCTCCATCAGCCAGCCGTGGCGCTCCGCGACCTCGTACATCCGCCGCAAGGCGATCCGGATGCCAGCGATCGGGTCCTCCTCCGCCTCTCCCTCGCCGAGAGCGCCCGAGATCTCCCCCATCATTCCGCGCATGATCTCGGTCAGCAGGTCATGCTTGCCCGGGAAGTTGCGGTAGATCGTGCCGACGCCGAGCCCGGCACGCTCGGCGATGTCCTTGATCTCCGTGTCGATGCCCTGCTCCGCGAACACCGCCTTGGCAGCCTGGAGGATGCGTTCCCGGTTGGCGGCGGCATCGGCTCTGAGCGTTCTGTTCATGGACTCTGGTTCCAGTTCACAATACCGTGCATGGAGGTGCTATGGTTCGACTGGCTCACGTAGGTGCGGCATGCCATCCTGGGGAGCACGTCACTCCATCATAATCGGAATCCGGAGTCCATTTCACGCCGGATTCACACGTCGCCCCGGAGCGTCGCACGAGCTTGGCATAACAATAGTTTCGCGGTATAGGTCCATGGCGCCATATATGGTTGACATCCGCCTCGTCATCTTCTAGCATCCTTAAGCGGAACAGGCGTTCCACATATGCACATTACAATTGGTGCCGCAACCTGCCACGTCCACTCCGAAGTGGTCACTCCCTGCTAGCCGCGTTGCGAGCCGTGCTGGCCTGCACCGGGCGATCATCAATCCGTCGCACAGAATTGGGAACCGTTTCATGAGCGATCAGCGCACTGCCGTGAGCCCGGAAGCCGCCGCTCCGGACGAAGAACACTCCTACCTCTCGCACCGCCAGATCATCGTCGTCATGGTCGGCTTGATGGCCGGCATGCTGCTGGCGGCGCTCGACCAGAGTATCGTCGGCACCGCGCTGCCCCGGATCGTCAGCGACCTCGGCGGGCTCGATCATCTCTCCTGGGTCGTTACCGCCTATCTCCTGACCTCGACGGCGGTGACTCCTCTCTGGGGCAAGATCTCCGACCTCTACGGGCGACGCCTGATCTTCCAGATCGCGATCGTGATCTTTATCGTTGGATCCGCGCTTTGCGGGCTCAGCCAGAACATGTTCCAGCTGATCCTCTTCCGCGCGATCCAGGGGATTGGCGGCGGTGGGTTGTTCGCGATCGCGCTGAGCGTGATCGGGGACGTCATCCCGGCCCGCGAGCGCGGCCGGTACCAGGGCTATTTCGGAGCCGTCTTCGGCGTGTCCAGCGTGGCTGGTCCTCTTCTCGGTGGCTGGTTCACCGATGGACCCGGCTGGCGCTGGATCTTCTACATCAATCTCCCGATTGGCATCGCGGCCCTCGTCATCACCTCGATTGCCCTCAAGCTGCCGGTGGTTCGCCGCGAGCACGTGATCGATTACCTCGGCGCCTCGCTGATCGTCGGTGCGGTGACCTCGCTCCTGCTCTATCTCAACTGGGCGGGGGGCGAGTACGGATGGACGTCCGGGACCGCCCTGCTGCTCGTTGGGTTGTCGATCGCGCTTACGGTTGGGTTCATCTTCGCCGAGCTACGGGCGACCGAACCGATCATCCCGATGACGTTGTTCAGGAACTCGATCTTCAGCATTGGCAATCTCTTCGGATTCCTCTCCGGATTCGCGATGTTCGGCGGCATCATCTATCTGCCGCTGTTCTTCCAGACCGTGATGGGCCTCAGCCCGACGCGGTCCGGGCTGGCGATGATTCCGACGGTTGTCGGGATCCTCAGCATGTCGATCATCGCCGGTTTGCTGATCACCCGTACCGGGCGGTACAAGATCTACCCGACGATGGGCGCGGTACTGATCACGATCGCCCTGTTCCTGCTCAGCACGATCACGATGAACACGCCGTACTGGCAGGTTGGTATCTACGTTTACATCTTCGGTTCCGGGCTCGGCCTGACCATGCAGACGATCACGGTAGCCGTCCAGAACTCGGTCGCCTTCCGGGACATGGGGGTCGCCACCAGCTCGGTCACCTTCACACGGCAACTCGGCGGGGCGATCGGTGCGGCGGCCCTTGGCGCGGTGCTCGGAACGCGACTCTCACATTACCTTGGGGATACGCCCGGGATCGCGGCGGGTGGCGGAGAGATCGCGACCAACAGCGTCGAAGCGATCCAGGCACTGCCGGAACCTGGCAAGTCGATGGTGCTGACGGCGTATGCCGATGCGATCGGTGATGTCTTCCTGGCGGCGGTTCCGCTCGTGGTCATTGCGTTCGGTGTGTCCCTGTTCCTCAAGGAGATACCGCTCCGGAAGGGTGACCCAGCGCCACAGCCAGCGAAGTCGGGCGAGGCCACAGCGGCAACCGCCGATTCCGGTGAGCGTTCGGCGCCGGTGTTCTCGGGCCACTGAGCCGTTTGGCCTCGACCTGCCCCTTTCCTCTTCCGTTCGGTGGCGGTCTGGTTTCGCACCCCGTGGTACGGCATCCGGGCGGACATGCTCGTGCTGATCTTGCAGGGAACGATCGTATAAGCGTGCTTCCATGACTCCCCGCAAGCACGTGAGAGATCCTTGGCGTACTCCTGATTCTGTGCCTGTGCCTTGAGGAGCGGGTCCACTTCGGGAAAGGCATGCTTGGTCATGTGGGCCGTGGACCGGCTGGCCTGATACAGGCTGCGTACCGCATTGCTGAATCGGAATAGCGGCCAGCGGCACATCAGTTCCCGCGCATCGATCTGCTCGCAGGGGATGCCGCTGATCGCTTGTAGCATGTTCCGCCGAAAAGTGAATGCCCCTCTCCCGAATCGGAAGAGGGGCGGTGGTGAAAGCGACGAGAAACCGCGTTTAGCCTGAGATTAGCCCTTGCTCGACGAGGAAGGTCCGTGCGACTTCGGGTGGCTCCAGCCCACCACCATCGACTTGGGCGTTGAGACCCTGCATGGTCTGGTCATCGATCACGCCCGCGAGCTGGTTCAGGATATCCGCGACCTCCGGCGCCTGGTCGAGCAGCTCCTGGCGAACGACCGGTGCCGCGAAGTAGGGCGGGAAGAAGCCCAGGTCGTCCTCGAGGAGGACGAGGTCGAGTGCGGGGATGCGCCCATCGGTCGACGCGGCGGCGGAGATGTCGACCTCACCCTCGTCAACCGCGGAGTAGAGCAGGCCGACATCCAGCGACTGAACGTTGCCGAACTCGATGCCGTAGGCCGCCTGAAGCCCCGGCAGCGCGTCCTCGCGGGCTACGAACTCGGGATCCGCGCCGATCGTCAGCTCGCCAGCGATCCCTTGCAGGTCACTGATCGTCTGGAGATCGTACTCCTCGGCCGTCTCCCGGGTTACTGCCAGCGCAAACGTATTGTTGAAGCCGAGCGGGTCGAGCCAGGCCGCGCCGAACTGCTCCGGGTAGGCCGCCGTCACGGAACTGTACACCTGCTCTGCTACTGACGGTGTTGGTGTCGCCAAGCCTCCTGCCGGTGTCGCCGAGCCGCTTGCCGGGGTTGCCGAGCTGCCAGCGGCAGTCGGAAGCTCCTGACCGAGCAGCAGCAGCGCGGTGCCGGTGTACTCAACGTAGGTATCGATCTCGCCGGCTACCAGACCCTCGTGCACGACCGCGGTACCGGCAAGGTTCAACTGGCGATCCACGTCATAGCCAGCATCCTCGAGCATGAGCGACAGCATCTCACCCAGGATGAGCTGCTCGGTGTAGTTCTTGGAGCCGACGGTGATCGTCGGCGTTTCACCATCCTGGGCGATTACGATCCCCGCCGGGCCGAGCACCAGCCCAAGCATCACCACAATCGGAATCATCATCTTGCTGAACAAACGCATCGTGTTGGTCTCTCCGTTCCTGCTGCGGCCACCCGGATTGGCGACCATCGGGGCATGGCCGAACTTCCGGGATCGGAAAAAGAGTTGCAAGAACGTCGCCAGCACAACGATCAGCCACAGCCCCTTTGCGACGCAGACGGCCACCGTGGCGAACGCGTACGGCAGCGCGAACGGCATCTGGACGACATGCAGGAGCTGGAAATCGCCGATGCCATCGCTCTGGACGCGCCGATGACTGCCGCGTCCAAACCGTTTCCACCAAGGTTCCTCGGGGAATCGTTGCAACGTCGGGGGCGGCGTTGGTGATCGCGCCCAGCGGGATGTGGCGCCTGTTCAGCGTTGCGCGTTCCGGCGCGACCGTCTCACTGCCGGCTGGGGTTGAGGCCGGCCGGCACGACGAACCGGCGCAGCCCGCGCAGGATGATCTCCGCCACCATCGCCAGGACGGCAACCGGTACGGCGCCAGCAAGCAGGACCGGCGGGCTGACCATCGCCAGCCCTTGCAGGATCCAGTCGCCAAAGCCGCCACCACCGATATACGCGGCCAGGGCCGCGAGACCGATGTTTTGGACCA
>CADCWI010000027.1 GCA_902806355.1 uncultured Thermomicrobiales bacterium
CAGCGATCGCCGCGATGGTCGGGAAGGCAGGGGTGGCTACGCGACCGGACTCGATCTTCCGAAGGGTCTCCGGCGAGACACCCGCATCGAGCTCGGCGATGATCAGTGCGACCCAACGCGCATTGAGCGCAGGGATCGCCGCGGCCGAACCGGGGGCTCGCGTTGGTGACATCGCCTATGCCATTGGCTCGGTCCTCACCGAGGCGGGATATCCGATCAACACCGAGTTTGGAGGTCACGGCGTCGGATCGACAATACACCAGGACCCGCACATCCCAAACACGGGGTGGCCCGGTCGCGGGTACAGGCTGCGCCCCGGACTGCTGTTGGCATTGGAGCCATGGGTCATGGCGGACACCGCCGAGCTCGTCACCGATGCCGATGGCTGGACCCTCAGAAGCGCGACAGGCTGCCGAACGGCACACAGTGAGCACACGATCGCAATCACGAACGACGGAGCCGACATCCTCACCTTGCCAGCGCAGGTGCAGCCGAGAGGCCGGAGCGATTCGATTCCCTCTTCTCCAGGCGCTTCACTACGAATCGCGGGCCACATGAAAGGCTGCCGATGTTTCACGTCAACGCTGCCCTGCGCCCCTGGCACCATCTCACCGTCGCTCGTCTCACCTTCGACGACGGGTGGCCGACGGGCGCGGCAACGGCCCGGATCTTCTCCTACCAGAACCGGCGGGTCGACAATGAAATGATGCGTCAGCCACGGAGTGATGTCGCGTAGCGCGCGTTAGTACAATCGACCTACCGGCTCAGGGAAGAACGATTGCAGCATGTCCACATGTGGCTGATCCCAGCAGATTGAGGTGTCTGGAGGTAAGGGCGATGTCACCACCGCGAATGAACGTTCCCACACCGGTCATTGGAGCTCCTGACCCGCAAGTGCTGGGTGCGTTCTACGCGAAGCTTCTGGATTGGAACGTGGTGGAGAACGAAGCTGATTGGGTGGCGATAGAGGCGCCGGACGGTCGAGGCGCGAGCGCCCGGCATGGGCTGTCGTTCCAGCGCGAACAACACTGGATCCGTCCAGTGTGGCCTGCGGCGCCGGGCCAGCAGCAGATGACGATGCACCTGGATATCGGCGTCGACGACCTTGAGGCGGCTATTGCCTGGGGGCTCGAGTTGGGAGCGACACTTGCAGAGTTCCAACCCCAGGAGCACGTGCGTGTCATGCTCGACCCAGCCGGACATCCATTCTGTCTCTGTGGAGAGAAAAGTTGATCCTGTGGCCCATTTCGGTCAAGGAGCGGAAGCGTGAGGACGGCCGGGCATCGAGGAAGATGACATGAAGGCGCGTTGGATCGTCCTTGTCCGCCCCGTACGGGATTGGAAGTATGGATCTGCTGCATCTCTTCACCGAAGCGAACGATCACCGCTCCGTCCATGCCGAAATCCGATCGGATGAACTCGCGTATCCTGATCACATTCACCCGCAGATAGTGCGTATGAGGTGTTGCCACTCTGGACGCACGTGGCAACGTCGGTGAGCTCGAGGACCAGCACGCGCTCTGGAAGGGCCGGCATCGCGATCCGGCGTTTCGCTCCAAGGTTGATGCTCGCGGCAACGCGACGAGCATCATCACCGCATGCTTGCCCCGATTAACGAAGAACATCGCGGGATCGATCCCGCGATGTTCGCCTTCCTCCGCCCGTTGGATGCGGCGGTCTACTTGCCAAGCTCCTGCATGACCAGCGGCTTGAGCCGGGCCACTTCCTGAACCGCGGTCTGCTGCAGTTCGTCGAGCATCGAAGAGATTTCTTGATTCCCCTGAGCATCGGCCTTATAGGCTTCGAGCGCGGCGATCCCCTCAAGCTTGTTGTGGAGCAATGTCAGCAGGTTGTAGCCGACATTCGAGACACCACTCGTCTGCTCGGATTGCTTCTTTGCCTGGTCGGTCATGACAGGATGATTCCTTTCCACTGACTTACGCGGGTTTTTCGACGGGACGGAAGGATCCGTCATCCACCGACGCTCTTCGCAGAGGGTGTGCCAGCCGCATCGGACCGACGCTCCCGGGGCTGCCAAACCCACCAGAAACCACAACGGCCGGCGACGCATGGTCGCCGGCCGTTGTATGCAGACAGGAGGACTTGCCAGGCGTCCGAGATCAGTCGGCCACGATCGCGAGGTCGACGCTCTCGCGCTCCTCTGGCGGCGTCAGCCGGAAGTGCTCCATCGTCAGGCACTCGGTCGGGCACCAGTCGACGCAGAGACCGCAGCGGATGCAGGAGCGTTCATCGATCACCATCACCGCGGCAAACGGACCGAGCTCCGCCCGTGCCATCTCCGCCAGCTCGACATCGTTGTCGATGCTGTAGAGCCGGTCGGGTGAGATCATCTCGATGCACTGATGCGGGCAGACATCGCCGCAACTGTTGCAGAGAATGCAGCGATTTCCATCGATATTGATGTTGAGCTGGCACTGCAGGCAGCGCTTGGCTTCCTCGAAACCGATCGACTTGGTGTAGCCGATCTCCGTCTCCAGGGTGTTGTCCAGCGTTCCCATGCCGCGCTCGGCCGCCGGCAACATCGGCATCCCCTGGCGCCCAACGCCCGCGTAATCGTCCCCCCACACGAGACGGCGACTCATTGCCGTCATCGACCACTCGGCAACACCTTCCGAAAGCAGCGGGTTCGGCGTGGAGATGAACTCGGTCGGAATGCGGGTGAGCTCCATCTCCTTCTTCTTCGGCGGGGCGCCACGAAGCTCCTGGTCGATCAGGTCGGCGACACGCTTGCCTTCACCGATCGCGGAGATGAAGTTGGTCGGATTGACGACATAATCTCCGGCCGCCCACACATTGTCGATTTCGCTCTTGAGGTTCTGGTCGAGCAGGGGAACACCTCGCCGATCGATCGACTGGAACATGTCGCCGAGAAAGCGGTTATCCTGGCGCTGGCCGATTGCGGTGATCACCATGTCGCACTCGATCAGGAACTCCGAGCCTTCGACAGGCATCGGGCGCCGTCGTCCGGAGGCATCCGGCTCTCCCAGCTCATTTCGCACCAGCTCGATCGCCCGGACGCGGCCCTGATCATCACCAATCACGCGGATCGGCGTGACCATGTACATGATCTCGACACCTTCGATCTCGGCTTCCTCGAGTTCGAGCTCTTCGACCGGGATCTCGTTGACGGTTCGGCGATAGGTCATAACCGACCGTTCTGCCCCGAGCCTCAGCACGGTTCGGACACAGTCCATGGATGTGAATCCGCCACCTACCGTGACGACCCGCCTGCCGACCCAGACATCCTTCTGGCCGAGGGATGTGTCCTCGAGGAACTGGAGACCGGAGACGACGCCAGTCAGATCCTCTCCCGGAACACCCATCGACTGGGCTGTCTGGCATCCCGCCGCGAGCACCACCGCGTCGTTGTCGCGGGCAAGGTCCGCCAGATGAACATCCTTGCCGACTTCCATGTTGTAGTGGATGCGGATGCCGAGGTCGGTGATCATCGCAACCTCCTCCGCGATCACGTCGCGCGGCAAGCGCCACTCCGGCACCCCCGTCCACATCACACCGCCCGGAACCGGGAAGCGCTCGTAGATATCGACGTCATAGCCCTTGCGCGCGAGCTGGCGCGCGGCGGAAAGGCCGCACACGCCGGCACCGATAATCGCCGCGGACTTGCCATTCGGGGGAGGGGCCAGTTCACGACGGGTCTCGCCACGATAGTCGGAGGCGACGCGCTTGAGATAGCAGATCCCGATCGGGGCATCGACTTCCTTGCGGCGGCAGGCATCCTCGCAGGGACGCGCGCACATCCGGCCAAGGCACCCCGGGAAGACGTTGTGCTCGCGATTCACCTCGTAGGAGTCGGCGTACCGCCCATCGGCGATGAATGCGATGTACCGGGAGATGTCGGTGTGCGACGGACACGCCGTCATGCAGGGGATGTTTTCCTGGAACCACTGCGGATCACCGGTATAGATCGGGTACCGCTTGCCATGGCGCAGGATGAACGGCGAGTAGAAGGAAGCGTCGACAAACGCCAGCAACCGGATGCGGCGGCTGTCTTCGATATCGATCTGGTCATAACCCTGGCCAGCGATTCCAAACGATGCCAGCTCGCCGGCGGTCAACCCGACTTCTGCGGAATCCATGGCGCGAAAGCGGTCCGCCGGAGCGCCGCAAGAGGGGCACTCGTCCGGCGGCGCCGCGCCTTCATGGATCCAGCCACAAACTTTACAGCGGAACATGGGCGGCTCTCCGGGAAGGGATCGATCTCGCGGCTGATCTCCTGCAGATGGCCAGCAACGCACCACCGGGAATCATGAGCCGGTCGCACCCTGGATCGGGTAACAGACACTTGAAGTATACGCGCCGGCGTACCGCCCTGTGACCGATTGCATGACAAGAACCGGAACACCTGCGCATTGACGCGTCGATCCGCGCTTCGCCCCGGAAGGCGGTGCCCCGCAGCGGGGCCGGGCCTTCACGCGGCACCCACATGCTCCACACTCGCGGATTCCGCTGAACACCCGGTGAACCCGGATTCGTAGGGGCAGACCTCAGTGTCTGACCGCAGGTCCGCTGAACACCCGCCCAACCCTGCCAAACCCGTCCCGCAACGCTCCAACCAGTGAAAACCGTAAAAACCGTGCAACAAAAAACGGTACGGTTTTCTGCCATCTGGGTCACTGCCACTGCCCGGTGCGGCGGCTTGGTGCGGCGGCTTGGTGCGGCGGCTGGAATCCGTCGAGTCGCGGAAAGGCAGCTCGATCCAGGTCAGGCGTGGAGGAGCCTGCCTCTTCGAGCAGGTGTGCGCCACCGCCTTCGGCTGCGACAATGAGCGCATGATCACCACGCGCCGCTCATCGGACGGGTATTGGGACTCTCGCCCAGGAACGACGCATGCATACATTCGAGCTCATCATCGGGCTTCTGGCACTGATCGCCGTGCTCGCCTGGCTGGCGGATCGGATCGGGATTCCCTATCCGCTGCTGATGCTGCTCGGCGGGGCGATCTTCGCAGTGATCCCGTGGACTCCGATCATCGACCTCGACCCGGAGCTCACCCTCGTCCTGTTCCTGCCTCCGATCCTCTTCCAGGCCGCCTACACCACTTCCCTGCGGGACTTTCGCAAGGAGTTCCGCCAGATCAGCCGCCTCGCCTTCGGACTTGTTTTCATCACCACCATCCTGGTCGCCATCGTTGCCAAGTGGATTATTCCTGATCTGCCGTGGGGAGCCGCATTCGTGCTCGGTGCGATCGTGTCGCCTCCCGACGCGGTCGCCGCGACCTCGATCATCGGCCGACTCGGTGCTCCCCGACGGGTTGAAACCGTGCTTGAGGGCGAGAGCCTGATCAACGACGCCAGTGCGCTGGTCGCCTACAGGTTCGCGGTGGCTGCTGTCGTTTCTGGCACATTCTCACTGATGGGCGCCCTGACCGAGATGGTGATGGTGACACTGGGCGGACTTTCGATTGGGATCGCGGTCGCCTGGCTGCTGATCCGGCTCTTCCCCTACGTCGAGGATCCCATCATCGAGATTCTGCTCACCCTGCTCGCTCCCGCAGCGACCTACCTGCTGGCGGAAGAGTTCGGCGTCTCTGGCGTCCTCTCTACCGTGGCGTGCGGGCTCTATCTCGGCTGGATGACGCCTCGGGTCCAGACTGCGGGCACCCGGATCCGGGGCCGCGCTATCTGGGACCTGACCGTGCAAGTCATCAACGGGATGGTCTTCATCCTGATGGGAATCACGATTGGCCAGTTCAGAACCGAGCTGCCCGTCACGGGTTACGACCGCATCCTCATCCAGAGTGCCGCTGTCCTTCTGGCGATGATCGCCGCGCGGTTTATGTGGGTTTTCGTTGAGCTTGGGATCTACCAGCTCACGCGGCGGGGGCTCCATCGGCCGGTCAACTGGCGGGAATCCGTCTTCATCTCGTGGACCGGTCTGCGTGGTGTCGTTTCACTTGCGACTGCCCTCGCTTTGCCAATAACGATCGCGAACGGTGATCCGTTCCCGCATCGTACGGACATCATCCTCATTACCGCCAACGTGATCGTCGTCTCGCTGGTGGGGTTTGGCCTGCCGCTGCCCTGGCTCATGCGCAAGCTGTCACTGGCCGACGACGGTTCCGTCGAGCGGGAATACGACATCGCCAAGCGAGCGGCGATGTCGGCGATCGGACAGCGACTGGACGTAGTCCGGACGGAGAACCCTGCCTTGTATCTCCAGATGGAACCCTTCGTCTTCCGGGTAAAGGCGATCGCCGACCATTCACGAACCACATCCGGCGATACCGATGCTGACCTCGTCGATGACCTCGTCGAGCCAACACGGTTTCGCGATGAACTGATCGCGTCGGCGCGGGAAGCGGTCCTGCTGCTGCGCGACAACGGTACGATCGGAGACGAAGCCCGGCGCCGCGTCGAACGGACGCTCGATCTCGAAGAACTCCGCTTCAACTCCTGACCGCTTTCAATCTTTGGTACGCCACTTCAGAAAGGGAATTCCGCCGATGCACGGGATCGAGCTCATCATCGTCCTGCTGTTCATGGTTCTCGTGCTGGCGGTGATCGCGTTCCGGCTGGGCATCCCTTATCCAATGGTCCTGCTCATTGGCGGGACGGCCATCGCGTTTACGCCTGGCATGCCCCACGTTGCTCTGGATCCGGAACTGGTGTTCGTGCTCTTCCTGCCACCGATCCTCTTCAGCGCCGCCTATTTCACGTCCTGGCGGGACTTCAGGGCCAACGGCCGACCGATCGGGCTGCTGGCGATTGGCGGCGTCCTCGCCACGATGTCGATCGTGGCGGTGGTCGCCCGCATGCTGATCCCGGACATCACTTGGCCCGTGGCGTTTGTGATCGGCGCAATCGTGTCTCCGCCCGATGCCGTCGCAGCGACGTCGATCTTCCAGCGACTCGGCGTGCCACACCGGACGGTCACGATCCTGGAGGGCGAAAGCCTGGTCAATGACGCCAGCGCGTTGATTGCCTTTCGCTTCGCCGTCACCGCGGTGGTCGCCGGAACCTTTTCGATCTGGGACGCAAGCGCGCAGTTCGTGCTGGTCGCGATCGGTGGCGTCATCCTTGGCATCTTCGCCGGAAAGCTGCTGGGCCGCGTCGTCCAGTGGATTCCCGAACCGTCGCTAGTCATCGCGTCCACGCTGATCTCGCCGCTCGGCATCTACATGCTCGCGGAAGCTATCCACGTCTCAGGCGTACTTGCGACCGTCGCTGCCGGCTTGACCTTCAGTCGAAGACAGTCCTCCGTGCTGGCACCCGAGGCCCGGGCCGGAGGCATGTCGGTCTGGGCTACCGGAATCCTCCTGATCAACTGTCTCGTCTTCATCCTGATGGGTTTGCAGGTCGGCGAGATCGTCGATGAGATTGCTACGGACGATCTCAGCACGTTGCTGCGACAGGGGCTCGTGATCAGCCTCGCGGTGATCCTCGCTCGATTCCTGTGGGTCTATCCCGCGACGTACTTGCCGCGCTTCCTGAGCAAACGCCTGCGAGAGGCGGATCCGATTCCACGCGGGGCGGCGACCTTCATCATCGCCTGGTCGGGTCTTCGCGGGATCGTCTCCCTTGCTTCCGCACTCGCCTTGCCGTTGACGCTCGACAACGGCGAACCGTTCCCGTTTCGGGAAGAAATCGTGTTCATCACGTTCATGGTGATCGTCGTCACGTTGCTGGGACAGGGCTTGCCGTTACCTTGGCTCCTTCGCAAGCTGGACTTCGAGGATGATGGCAAGCTGGACAGCGAGTTCATCGCCGCCCGCCGCCTGGCCGCGAGCACGATCCTCAAGCGCCTGGACGAGCTCGAACCAGAGCCTTGGGTCCCGCTCGGGCATGTCATCGAGCTTCGCACCAGATTCAACCACTCCCTGGAGCATCTTCCGGAAAGTGGTCGGGTCGAGGACTACGACTCCGATCACATCGATTCGCACAACCAGTTGCTGCAGGAGGTGATCACAGCCGCCAGGAACGCCGTCATTGTCGCGCGCAACAGCGGCGAGATCGGAGATGACGCTCGCCTTCGCCTCGAGCAGGAACTGGACCTCGAACTCCTGCGCACGGAATTTTGATGAATCGCCGGGAGTATAATTCCCCCCAGAGCCCGATGGTTGCGGCAAGGAGTCCTGGCATTGCGCCTTGCCGATGCGCTGGTAGGGCGGGTGTGGCGGCGCTGCTCATCAGTGACGGTTGGGACTCGCACGATCCTCGGCCGGCGCGGTCCTTGATGCCTATTTCTTGCGGTGCCCACCTCGCGCCGGGTATCGCAATCGCGTTCCGCTTCTCATTGACGAGCGGCTCACCCTCTGGGAATGGATCCAGCGGGCCCCGTCCGCGTGGTGAGCTTCCGAGATTGGGTTTCGCGACTGGAGCGAACCGGTGCTCGACGCCAAGCTCGCCTACGGAAAATGCTCGTGACATTCCCGCTCGACTGGTGTCGCAGGGTTGATCCCATGGGCGAAGGCGAAGCCACTGCTACGCCGCGTCCGCGCATAGACAGTCGCATAGCGACTGTCTATGCGCGGTCCTTCAAGTGCTTCGCCTTTGCTTTTGGGCGGACGCGGTCTATTGCGATCTCCCGTGACCTTGCCAAAGCATCGTCTTTGGGTTCCCCCGAAGTCGCCGGAATCCCATTTTGCTCTCGATGGATGGCAGCCAGGGCGAACCCAGGGGTTACCAATCCGGAACTCGGTCATCAATTCACGATGGCATGATTGGCGATCTATGAATCCTCGAGAAGGAACTTCCTGAACCAGTCGACGACGCGGACGTAATAGTCGATCCGGTGGGCGACCGGACCGCCGCGCAGCATCAGGTGCGATCCACCGGGGTACCGGACGAACTCGACATCGACGCCCGCCTTCCTGAGCGCGACGAACATCTGCTCGCCCTGCCCGATAGGGCATCGCTCATCCGCCTCACCATGCACGATCAGGGTCGGCGACGTCACCTTGTGCGCATGCGTCGCCGGGGACCGCTCGGTCATCCACGCCATCCGATCCTGTGGCGTGCCTCCCCATTGCTGCTCACCGAAGTCGTGTCCGATATCGCTCGTGCCATAGAAAGACTCGAAGTCGAAGACGGGTGCGCCGCAGACCGCCGCCTTGAACCGGTTCGTCTGCCCGATCGCCCACGACGTCATGTACCCACCGTAGGAATAGCCGTAGATGCCGGTGCGATCGGCGTCCGCATAGGGCCGCTCCAGCACCTTGTCGAGAACCGACTGGAGATCGAGCCAGTCCTCGCCGCCCCAGTCACCTCGGACGAGATTTGCGAAGCGCCGGCCGTATGTCCCCGATCCGCGCGGGTTGCTGGCCACCACCAGCATGCCGGCATTGGCGAGCACCTGCGCTCCTGTATTGAAGCTGTATCCGTAATTGCCGTGCGGCCCGCCATGAACGTCGAGCACGACGGGGTACGACTGCGCCGGGTCGAAATCGTGAGGCATGAACAACCACGCCTCGATCGTCTCCCCACCCCGTTCGATCGAAAACGTTTCCCACCTCGCCGGGGGCGTTTCGGAGAATAACGCCGTGTTTAACGAGGTGATCACCTCTGTGTCACCGGATGCGCGATCGAAGACAACCAGCTCGCCCGTGCCATCGAGCGAGGACCACGCCTGCACGACCATGTTGCCCGCCGCGTCCATCGACAGGCCCGCGTGTGTCGCGTCCCACCGAGTGACCTCGCTCACCGCTCCGCTCTCCGCGTCGATCGTCCACAAGCCGCTTGCCCCGTGCTCGACCGCATGGACGAGGGCCGTCCGGTCATCCAGCCAGACCGGCTGTGCCGGGCTGGAAATGGTCGGAAAACCGGACTCCGGCGAGAAGGGGATGTCGTCCGTCAGGCGCCGCCGTTCGGCCGTCGCGAGGTCGTAGCGGAAGTAGTCGGTCTGGGCGGTGGGCTGATCGTCACCATCGAACAGGATGAACGAGCCATCGCTGGACCATGTCCAGGTCCCCAGCACCCCATCCTCCGGCCCGACCAGCTCCACTCCGCCGGACACGACATCGATCAGCCCGAGCTGGGAGCGCATACCATTCCGGTTCGGCACCTTCGCGGCGATTGTCCGCCCATCCGGCGACCACTGCGGTTCGGTGTGATCGACCGCGTTGCTGGTCAGCTGCCGTGTCTTTCCGGATGTGGTGGAGACCAGCATCACCTGCATGCGGGTGTTATTGAGAAAGCCGCGGTTGTCCTGCTTGTAATCGATCCGGGTCACGACCCGGACGGATGGCGGCGCGTCCTTGTCCCGCTCGTGTTCGTTGGGATTGTCTGGATCGACCGGCAGGGTATACGCCAGATGCCCGCCGTCCGGAGACCAGGCGAGGGACGCCGGCGATGCCTGGTGGCGTACCAGCTCCCGCGACTCTCCGCCTTCCAGGGGGAGCAGGCAGATGGCAAACGGCTTGTCACCGTCGCGGCGGGAGACGAAGGCGATCGATTGGCCGTCCGGCGACCAGACGGGCGAGGCGTGCGATGTCCCGACGTGCGTCAATTGCCGTGCGTTCCCTCCGTCCGGTTCGATCAGCCACACCTGGGATGTGGGCTTGTCCGTCTCGCGACTCGTCTCTCCGAGAACGAAGACGATCCGGCTCCCGTCGGGAGAGAAACGCGGCGTCGAGGCCGTTCGAAGGTCGTAAATCGCCCGCTCGGGAGTGAACGTTGATGCGGGAGGAGCCAGATTGGAGTTCACCATGGGAGGGCCATCACCTTTCGTACGGTTTTATGATTCTGTACGGTTTGTACGGTTTCTCGACACACTCGCGAGCCTGGAGTCGCTCTCCTCGGCGGGGAAGCGGGATCAGCTGTCGCCGCACCAATCCGCGATCGTGACCGCGAGCGTTTGAGCGGCGGTCACCAGTTGGTCGATCTCCACGTTTTCGTCTGGTCCGTGAGCGGTCCGAACGTCGCCGGCACCGTAGAGTACCGCCGGCATCTTGCCGATCTCCGTGAACAGGCGGACATCCGTGCCGGCGGTGATGGCCTCGACCGAGACTTCCCGACCGGTGACCTGGCGATGCGCGGCGCCGATTGCCTGCGCGATCGGTGCTCCGACGTCCACCTCGGCGGAGGCGAACTGGCCGCCGAACCACTCGACCACTGGGGGATGATTGCGTAGCCACGGATGCTTGGCAGCCACCCGTGCGATCAGCACTTCGGTCTGTTGCTGCATCTCTTGGATCGTTTCACCGGGAAGAAAGCCGAGCCGGCCCTCGGCGATGAGTGTTTCGGGCACGGTGGACGCCCAGTTGCCAGCCTGCACGACGCCGACACTGATCGGGAACTTGTTGTCGAATCGATCGTAGAGCGGGTGACTGAGCGTCCGGTTCCGTTCGGCCTCCCACTCCAGCAATGCCTGGTGAATGGGAATGTACAAGTCGACGGCCGAGACACCTTCGTTGCGGGAAGCACCATGCGCGGAGCGACCGGTGACGGTGATCCGGAAGACCAGTGACCCGCCTTGAGCCACTACAAGCGCGAGGGCGGTCGGCTCGGTCACGATCACGGCATCGGCGCGGTGTCCACGGAGGATCGTCGAGAGCGCACCAAGCCCTCCGTTCTCCTCGCCAACGGACGCCGCCAGGAGCAGGTCTCCCTTGAGATGCGTTCCGGTGCCGCGCAATGCATCGAGCGCCGCAAGGTAGATGACGAGCCCGCCCTTCATGTCAGCCGCGCCACGGCCATAGACGCGCCCATCGGCGATCTCGCCCCATTGGTGCCGGGTCCAGAGAGCGGGATCGCCTGGATCAACGGTATCGACATGCCCCTGGATCATCAGCGATCGCCCGCCGCCGGACCCGGTCAGGCGACCGACGATATTGGGCCGGCCCCGCCACACCTCCTGCTCACCGACATGCACCAGGTATGGAGCAATCTCTTCGGGGCCGGCCTCCCAGACATCGAGCTCCAGTCCGCGATCTTGCATGAGGGCGGCTAAGGCGGCCTGCACCGGCCCCTCGTTACAGGTGACGCTGGGAATGGCGACGAGACCCAAGAGCATCCCCGCAATTTCGTCGCGGTGGGATTCGAGATAGTCGCGCAGCGCCCGATTCAGGGCATCGGTTGCCATGAACGCATCACTCCTGGGAAACGCCTTGCATCCATGCGATCACACTCGCGGCCGAGCATCGAATTTGGCTCTACGAAACGGGGACGTTCGTGACGCAGGAATGAACCTGATGTTCATCCGCGATCACTCGCCATTCGACACGAGACGTCTTGCTCAATCTCGTTTACCTTGGCCGCCGATCACAAGGATCGGCCCTACGCCTGCGAGACTCCAAGAACGCGAGCGTATGCCACCACCGACGAGAGCTTGCGACCTTCCTAAGCCGTTAGGACCTCCGGGTTGACGATCACTTCGGGAGTAGTGCCGTTGAGCACCGCCAGGAGATTGCGAGCGGCCAGCTCGGCCATCGCGTCCCGTGTCGTGACCGTCGCCGAGGCGATGTGTGGAACCACGATGCAGTTCGGCAATGAGATTAGCGGGTGATCGGCGGGCAACGGCTCCGGGTCGGTCACATCGAGCCCGGCGGCGAAGATCTCACCGTCCCGTAGCGCGGTAACGAGCGCATCGGTGTCGACGACCGGGCCGCGCGCCGCGTTGATCAGGACGGCGGTCGCCTTCATCAGTCCCAACTCGCGGGTGCTGATCAAGTGCTCCGTCTCAGGCGTCAACGCGACGTGCAGGGAGACGAAATCGGATTCCCGAAGCAGCTCGTCGAGTTCGACGAAGGTGACGCCAAGCTCGGCCGCTGCTGCCTCGTCCTGATACGAGTCCTGGGCCAGGAGACGCATGTTGAACCCGGAGGCCATCCGGGCCAGCTCCTTGCCGATCCGGCCGAAGCCGACGATCCCGAGCGTCGCTCCGGCGATGTCCTGCCCGAGCAGCAATCTGGGACCCCACGTCTGCCACTTGCCATCCTGGACATAACGAGCGGCCTCGACGACCCGCCGTGCGGCAGAGACGAGCAGCGTGAACGCGAACTCCGCCGTCGCCTGGGTCAACACCCCCGGCGTATTGCAGACTGCCACCTTGCGGGCGGTCGCCGCATCCACATCGACATTGTCAAAGCCAACCGCGAAGTTGCTGACGACCCTGATCGACGGATGGCGATCGAGCAGGTCGCCGTCGATCCGCTCCGTAAGCAGGGAAAGCACGCCATCGACCCCATCCAGGAGCGTGTCGAGCTCCTTTCCATCCGGGGGGAGATCGCCTTCCCAGAGCCTGACATCACAGGACTGCCGCAGGATGTCGAGTCCCGCCTCCGGAATGAGCCTGGTCACTGCCACCTTCGGCTTCGCTGCCATGATCCGTCTGCTCCTGTCGCGCTGTAGATGTCACATTCGCACCGCCCGCCGGTGAAATTCCCGATCCTTGTACCGGGAAACCGCGCCGTGGTCAAACCCGCTCGACGGCATCGCTCAAGATCCTGGTGAATCCTTTCGCCGTCACGAATGAGACCACCGTTGCAAGGACGGGTTTGCGTGGCGCCTCGTCTCGGGGGATGGACACCAGAGCTATCCTCAACGCCAGCGGGGCCGGTTTTCGCCGGGACAGCGCAGAGTCGTCCTCGATGCGACCGGAATACAAAACTCCCGACAACAGAGCACGGCATCCTCAGATGGGGACGCCGTGCTGTGCGTTGCCTTCCAACTTTCCGCCTGAGTGTTTCTACTGGCCAGCTCTCCGGGCAGCGAAGTTCTCTACCGCATCTTCACCGGCATAGCGTTGCTTCAGGTGGACCGGCTCACCTTCCTGGGTTGCGCGTACCCGCAGGTTGATGATCTCGACAAGGACGCTGAACGCCATCGCGCCGTAGATATACCCCTTCGGAATGTGCTGGTGAAAGCCTTCGGCAACAAGCGACATCCCGATCAGGAGGAGGAAGCTGAGCGCCAGCACCTTGACCGTGGGGTGCTTTTCGACGAATTCTGAGAGCGGCTTGGCGGCGACCAGCATTACGCCGACCGCGATGATGACTGCGGCGATCATCACGCCCAGCTCATCCGCCATGCCGACGGCGGTGATCACCGAATCAAGGGAGAAGACGATGTCCAGCAACATGATCTGGGCAATTACGCTCGCGAACGAGACAGCCGCCTTCACTTCCTGTTTGGACTCATGCCCTTCGAGCCTCTCGTGGATCTCCGTCGTCGCCTTGTAGATGAGGAAGAAGCCACCGATCAGCAGGATCAGGTCCCGCCCGGAGAAGTCTTGGCCGAAAATCGAGAACCACGGTTCGGTCAACCCGATCAACCAGCTGATCGAGAACAGCAGCAGGATGCGCATGACCATCGCCGCGCCGAGACCCGTATATCGGGCCCGGTCCCGCTGATTCGCGGGGAGCTTGTTGGAGAGGATCGAGATAAAGACGACGTTGTCGACACCGAGCACGATCTCGAGCGCCGTGAGTGTCAGCAACGATGTCCAAATTGCCGGATCGGTTAACCAGTCCATGCGTTCCTTCTGAACCTCTCTGCTCGGGCGGGAGCAACCCGCGAAGCGACCCGATCTTCACGTTGTCCGTTCCAAAGCACGCCCGGCTCAAAGCGCGGAAATGTCTTCGGTCCCCGAATCACAGGCGACCCATCGGTCGGCTTTCGGATACCCGCCACTTTACCAGACCCCGTGCCGGCACGATGCTCCGGACGCATTCCAGCACCCGTACCGTTGGATGCGTATAATCGACGACGAAGACTTGGTGTGGAGGGGAGTATTCCTTTCGAGACGGTGTCGTCAACACGGCAGGATGCGATCCTCCTGGCGCCGTCCATCGTTCCGGTCCATGACCAACGGTGGAAGAGACCTCCAGTGACGTTAATCAACTGGAGGAATTCGTGTCTGTTCCGCTATGGGTCTGGGCGATCACGATCGCCGTGATCATTGGATTTCTGCTCTTCGACTTCTTCGCTCACGTTCGAACCCCGCACGAACCCACCCTTCGTGAGTCGGCTCTCTGGTCGGCGTTCTTCGTGAGCATCGCATTGCTCTTTGGCGTCGTCGTGCTCCTCGTTTGGGACACCCAGCACGGTGCCGAATACTTCGCGGGCTTCATCACCGAGAAAAGCCTTTCGGTCGATAATCTCTTCGTCTTCCTGCTGATCATGAATACGTTCGCGGTGCCCAAGGCGTACCAGCAGAAGGTGCTGCTGATCGGGATCGTGATGGCGCTGATCATGCGCGGCGTTTTCATCGCCGTTGGCGCCGCCGTAATCGAGAACTTTGCCTGGATCTTCTACGTCTTTGGCGCGTTCCTGCTCTACACCGCCTGGAGACTGGCTCAGGAAAGCGGGGAACATGACGAAGCCTACGAAGAGAACGCATTCATCAGGCGGGTACGCCAGATCGTCCCGACGACCGAGACCTATGTCGGCGACCGGATAACGGTCAAGATCGATGGCAAGCGGATGATCACGCCGATGGCGCTCGTCATGCTGGCGATCGGCTCCACCGATCTTCTGTTCGCGTTCGACTCCATCCCCGCCATCTTCGGACTTACGCGCGAACCGTATATCGTGTTCACGGCCAACGCCTTTGCCCTGATGGGACTGCGGCAGCTCTACTTCCTGCTCGGCGATCTGCTGAACCGGCTCGTCTACCTGTCAATTGGTCTGGCGGTGATCCTGGGCTGGATCGGCATCAAGCTGATCATCCACGCCATGCACGAGAACGAGCTGCCTTTCATCAACGGCGGCGAACACATCACGGTTATCCCGGAGATTCCGACCTGGTTGTCGCTCCTCGTCATTGTCATCACCATCTCGATTGCGGCGGCGGCAAGCCTGATCAAGACGCGTTCTGACGCACGAACGGCGGCGTCCGACGCGGCGCTTTGACCTATTGGTGGACATAAACGACTCAACCACTCCCGTGCTTGGTACGGGAGTGGTTTGTCATGTGACCGATATGCAATAGAGATGTACCTGTCACCTTGGCCAGAGCGACAAAGGCGGATCATTGGTCGTCGCTCCGGACTGGTCAAAGAGGGACTCCACCGGCGATCGCGGGCGATATCCATAAGGTGTGGAGCTCACCTAGCACCGGGCGAACCCGATCCAACCGTTCTCATGTCAATGATCCAACGGTACGTGCGTTAATGAACGCGAAACCTGCTAGGCTGCCATTCGGCTTGGCCACTGCGGAAGGATCAACCCGATCAACTTCACGTGGAGTATTGCCGTGCCCAGAACAGCGCCTGTCGAAACATCGCCCAACACCTTGCTCGCCAGATTGTTTGAACACCATGCCTGGTCCAACCGGACACTGATCGACTTCCTTGCGGACTTCTCGGTGGAGCAACTGCGTCTCACCGTGCCCGGCACCTACGGAAACGTGATCGACACCGTCCGGCACCTGATCTCCAGTAACGCTGATTACGTGAGGATCATTCCAGACACGCCGGAAGTTCCGCAGTATGAGCAGGATGGTCCGTTCGGAGGGTGGGATGAATTGCGCGCTGTGGCCACGGCTTCGGATTCAGCTCTGGTGGCGTATGTCGGTAGCTTGACCGAGGACATGTTCTTCGTTGATGTGGATGACGGCGTGGAGTTCGCGCTTGGGCGATCGATCCTCCTGGCGCAGATCCTCCATCATGCAACAGAGCACCGCAGCCAGATTCGGACAACGCTCTCGACACACGGCGTCACGCCACCCGAGATCTCCGTTTGGGCTTGGCGCAGGAGCGCAGAAGGACAAACCATCCTGGCAGGCTTGGCCGACGACACCCGAAAAAGGTGACCGCGCATCCATATCCGATGTGCTGGATCGGATATACTGCTTACAGGCGTGACCCGGGCATCTATCGGCGCGGATACCCGGTCGCCGAATCCCGACCGCGATGCTATACTTTGGATCTGGAAACAAGACTCATTCTCAGTTAGACGGGAGTGACTCGAGTTCCGCCAACGCGTGAACACCCAGGAGGCAACGGGAGCGTGACTGCGCCTACTCCAACAACCTATCGCAACACGACCCAGCGCGCGGTCATCCTCGCCGAAGTCGAAGGCGCCGAGGGCCACCTGACGGCCGGCGAGCTGTTCGAGCGTGTGCGGCGCCAGTATCCGACGATCGCCTACGGAACGGTCTATCGCACCCTGCACCTGCTGGCCGAGCACGGCCTGATCCAGGAACTGACATTCGCCGACCAGGCAAGCCGGTTCGACAAGCGGGTCGATCGACATGACCACGTTCACTGCCTCGCGTGCGGGGTCATCATGGATGTCGATGTGCCCGTTGCCCTGATGGCGTCGCATGTCGCCGAGGAGCAATCCGGATTCGTCGTCACCAGCCATCACACGGTTTTTGCCGGAACCTGCCCTGACTGTGCGTCGGCGCAGAGATAGCCGAAAGGGCACCTGACCACCACGATCCGCGAACTCACGCTACCCGGCCCCGCGGATGGGACGGGGCAAATCAGAGGAGGATGGACGAGTACGCCATGGCAGATACGCAGAACGCCCCAATGTTCGAGATCGAGAACCTGCATGCCTCGATCGAGGACAAGGAAATCCTCAAGGGCGTGAACCTGACGATCAACACCGGTGAGGTTCACGCGATCATGGGTCCCAATGGCTCTGGCAAGAGCACCCTTGCCAACGTGCTGGCAGGCAATCCGACCTACGAGGTCACGGAGGGTTCAGCGCGGTTCTATGGCGAGGACGTTCTCGAGATGGAGCCGGACGAGCGAGCTCATCTCGGGATTTTCCTGGCCTTCCAGTACCCGACGGTGATTCCCGGCGTCTCGATGGCGAATTTCCTTCGGATGGCCGTCACCAATACCCGGAATGCCCGGGCCGAGAAGAGCGGCGGCGAGATCCCGAAGATGAACCCGCGCGAGTTCCGTCGCCTGATGCGCGAGAAAATGCAGCTGCTGAAGATGGATGACTCGTTCGCCACGCGCTACCTGAACGAAGGGTTCTCCGGCGGCGAGAAGAAGCGGGCCGAGATCCTGCAGCTGGCGTTGCTCGAACCGACGCTCGCGATTCTTGACGAGACGGATTCCGGTCTCGACATCGATGCGCTCCGCGTCGTGTCCGAGGGTGTCAACACCCTCTCCAACGAGAACATGGGCACCCTACTGATCACGCATTACCAGCGCCTGCTCGATTACATCAAGCCGCACTTCGTCCACATCATGATGGATGGCCGGATCGTCCAGAGCGGTGGCCCGGAACTGGCTTTGGAGCTCGAGTCCAAAGGCTACGAGAAGCTTCGCGCCGAATTCGCCGCTCCGGTCTAACGGGCGACGAGACACACTGGATCGCACACGCATTCCATCGCCAGAGGAGATCATCAATGGTCGCAACACCAAAGCCGCAGGTCGATATCGGCGATTACAAGTACGGCTTCCGTGACGAGGAAGATTATTTCTACAAGTCGAAGAAGGGGCTCAGCCGCAAGGTCGTCGAAGAGATCTCGCACATGAAGGGCGAGCCGGACTGGATGCGGGATTACCGCCTCAAGTCGCTCGACCACTTCGACAAGCGCCCGATGCCGAACTGGGGTAGTCCCGCGATCAAGGATATCGACTTCGACGATATCTATTACTACATCCGCCCGTCCGAGAAGCAGGGCAAGACGTGGGATGAAGTTCCGGCATACATCAAGGACACGTTCGAGAAGCTCGGGATTCCCGAGGCGGAGCGGAAGTTCCTGGCCGGTGTCGGCGCCCAGTACGAGTCCGAGGTGATCTATCACTCGCTGCGCGAGGATCTCGAGCAGCAGGGTGTGATCTTCCTCGACATGGACACGGCCGTCCGCGAGCATCCCGATCTCGTCAAGCAGTACTTCGGGACGATCATCCCGTACGCCGACAACAAGTTCTCGGCGCTCAACTCGGCCGTTTGGTCAGGCGGATCATTCATCTACGTACCGGAGAATGTCCGGGTCGAAGTGCCGCTCCAGGCCTACTTCCGGATCAACGCGGAGAACATGGGCCAGTTCGAGCGCACGCTCATCATCTGCGCCCCTGGCTCCTACGTGCACTACGTCGAGGGTTGCACGGCACCGACGTACTCCACCGATAGCCTTCACTCGGCGGTGGTCGAGATCATCGTCCAGGAAGGTGCCCGCTGCCGGTACACGACGATCCAGAACTGGTCGAAGAACGTCTACAACCTCGTCACCAAGCGGGCGGCGGCGTACAAGGACGCGACCATGGAATGGGTTGACGGCAACCTCGGCTCCAAGGTCACGATGAAGTACCCAGCGGTCTGGATGATGGAGCCCGGCGCACGCGGCGAAGTGCTTTCCGTCGCCTTCGCCGGCGATGACCAGCACCAGGACGCGGGCGCCAAGATGGTGCATGCCGCACCGCACACCTCCTCGCAGATCACCTCGAAGTCGATCTCGAAGGGGACCGGCCGCTCCTCGTACCGCGGACTCGTGAAGGTTCACAAGGGCGCGCACGACGTCAAGAGCAATGTCGTCTGTGACGCACTGCTGCTCGACGAGACGAGCAAGACCGACACGTACCCGTACATGGAGATCGAGGAGGAGCAGGTCTCGATCGGGCATGAGGCGACAGTGTCCAAGGTCGCGGACGAGCAGATCTTCTACCTCCAGAGCCGCGGCCTGAACGAGACCGAGGCGATGAGCATGATCGTCAACGGGTTCATCGAGCCGATCGCCAAGGAGCTCCCGCTTGAATACGCGGTCGAGCTGAACCGGTTGATCCAGCTCGAGATGGAAGGCTCGGTCGGATAGCGGGACAGACGCACGTCACGCAGTAGAGCATGGTCGCTGCCCGGTCATCTCCGGATGGTGACCATGCCGATCGAGGAACCAATGGAAGCAGTAGCAGCCAGAAAACCCCAACTCCACCCCGAACACCTCGCACATTTCACCCGCGAAGCCGTGATCGCCCTCTCCGACGCTCGCCGGGAGCCCGAGTGGGTGCTGCAGCGCCGTCTCGACGCGTGGGAGACATTCGAATCCCTGCCGTATCCCGCCCGCAACGATGAGGAGTGGCGACGCACCGACCTTCGCCGGCTCAAGCTCGATCGTTTCGCGCCGGCCCCGCCGAATCTCGAGCGTGTTACCTCCCTTGAACAGGTGAACGGTGGATCCAGCACGGCCCTTCAGTTTGGCGAGGCCGAGAACCGGGCCGGGATCGTCGTCGGCAGGAACGGGAGCATCAGCTTCGCCGAAGCCGCTGAGGACGCCGCGCAACAGGGAGTCGTTTTCACGGACCTGACCTCCGCCATCCAGTCCCACCCGGATCTCGTCCGCGAGCACTTCATGACACTGGCCGTGCCCGCGAGCTTCGGCAAGTTCGAAGCACTGCATGCCGCCTTCTGGCAGACCGGTGCGTTCCTGTACGTGCCGAAGGGCGTCTCGGTCGAGCTTCCGTTCCGGGCGTTCGCGCTCGATACCCCGGCTGGCAGCGCCGCATTCACCCACTCTCTGATCGTGCTCGAGGAGAGCGCCGAAGCATTCTTCGTCGATGCATTCCAGTCGGACACGCAGGACGATGCCGCGTTCACCTCCTCGGTGGTGGAGCTGATCCTTCGGGACAATGCGAAGCTCCGGTACGTCCAGGTCCAGGACTGGGGGCGTCATGTCTGGAACTTCATGACCGAGCGCTCGGTGCTCGGTCGTGATTCCGAACTGCGGTCGTTGCAGGTCACGCTCGGATCGAAGTTCGCCAAGAACTCGATCGGTTCCCACCTAAGAGGCGAGAACGCGCTGGCGGAGATGCTCGGCATCTTCTTCGCCGACGGCGACCAGTTCTTCGACCACCATACCTGGCAACTGCACGAGTCGCCCTACACGACAAGCGATCTCGAGTTCAAGGGCGCTCTCAAGGAAAAGGCTCGCTCGGTCTACTCCGGGTTGATCAAGGTTTCCGAAGGGGCGCAGCGGACCGACGCGTACCAGCAGAACCGGAACCTCGTGCTCAGCCGCACGGCCCGCGCCGACACCATCCCCAACTTGGAGATCGGGGCGAATGACGTCCGATGCACCCACGGAGCGACCGTCTCGCAAGTCGATGAAGAGCATATCTTCTACCTCCAGGCGCGCGGCATCCCCCGCGCCGAAGCGCAGAAGCTGGTGGTCGAAGGGTTCTTTCGGCCGGTGATCGACCGGATCCCGGTCGAGGAGATCCAGGGATTCCTCGAAGGCGCGATCGCCGCCAAGGTCGGGTATTAGACCGGTCGCAGCTTCCCGTGCAGAGGTCGACTCGTGTCTACGATTCGGGCCGACACGGAGGTCGGCCCGTACGGTGTTGCAAACGGCAAACCGATGCATGTAGGGGAGGCCCCTGTGGCCTCCCGAGGCAGAGATATAGGAACTGTCTCGCCATGGCGAACAGTTCCGGGCCGCCGTCCGTGGCGTGTGCAACGGGCTCGTAGCTCGGGGCAGACGTGGGTGTCTGCCCTCCCAGTGTGTCATTTAGACAGGAGCGATGCTCATGGCGATAGCTCCAGGACAGCACATACCAGAACCGCCGACGGTGAGCCGTGGCCGCCTAGACGGAGCCGTGATCAAGGCGGATTTCCCGATCCTGCACCAACGTCCCCGGGATGGACGCCTGCCTCTGGTCTTCCTCGACAGCGCAGCCAGCTCGCAGAAACCGGCGGTCGTCATCGACGCCCTGCGCGAGTACTACGAGACGTACAACGCGAACATTCATCGTGGTGTTTACGAGCTCTCGGAACGGGCAACAGCGCGCTTCGAGGAGGCTCGCCGCAAGATCGCGTCATTCATCAATGCCTGGTCCGCTCGCGAGTGCATCTTCGTACGGAACGCGACCGAGGCGATCAACCTCGTTGCCCAATCGTGGGGGCGTGCCAACGTCACCACCGGTGACCTGATCGTCTTCACGACGATGGAGCACCACTCCAACATCGTGCCGTGGCAGATGCTGGCCCATGAGAAGGGCGCAAGGCTCGGGCATGTCCGGATCACGCCCGACGGGCGACTCGACCTGGACCATTTCGACGAGCTGATGTCGCAGGAACCGAAGATCGTGGCCTTTACCCACGTTAGCAACAGCCTCGGCACCGTCAATCCCGCAAAGGCGATGATCGCCAAGGCACGGGCCGCCGGGGCAATCACTGTCCTCGATGGTGCCCAGAGCGCGCCGCACCTTGCCGTCGATGTCCAGGACCTCGATTGCGATTTCATGGCGCTGTCCGGACACAAGATGCTCGGCCCGATGAGCGCGGGGGTGCTCTACGGCAAGCGGACATTGCTCGATGCAATGCCCCCGTTTCTCGGCGGAGGAAGCATGATCCGCAAGGTCGAGCTCGAAACAACGACCTGGGCGGATGTGCCTGCCAAGTTCGAAGCGGGCACGCCGGCCGTCGCCGACGCGATCGGTCTCGGGATCGCGGTCGATTATCTCACCGGGCTCGGCATGGATCGCGTTTGGGATCATGAGCGGGAGATCGTCGGCTATGCGCTCGAGCGCCTGCGGGAGATTCCGAACGTTTGCATCCATGGCCCCAGGGAAGCGGAGGACCGGTCCGGGGTCGTGTCGTTCTCGGTTGGTGAGGTACATCCGCACGATGTCGCGGCGATCCTGGATGAGGAGAACGTTGCCGTCCGCGCCGGGCATCATTGCACCCAGCCACTCATGCGTGCGCTCGATGTCGTCGCGACGACAAGAGCCAGTTTCTACATCTACAACGACGAACGGGATGTCGATCGGCTTGTTCAGGGGATTCACCGCGTGAACGCCATCTTCGGTGCGGAGACCCGTGTCCATCCCGGCGCGGCAACGAGTGGCAATGACAGTGGCGAGCCATGCCGCCAGCAGTGGGATGAGCGCACGTTCATGGAAGATGCATCATGAGTTTCGGCGGCGACAGCATTTATCGCGAAATCATCCTCGAGCACTACAAGAACCCGAGCAATCGCGGCCAGCTCGACCCGGCGGACTTCAGTTACGAGGACGTGAATCCACTCTGTGGGGACGAGATCCGGATCGATGTCCGTGTCGCGGACGATAGCATCTCGGAAATTAGGTTCTCCGGGCGAGGGTGCGCCGTCAGCCAGGCATCGGCTTCGATCCTGACCGAGATGGCCGAAGGAAAATCGCTGACCGAAGTCAAGGCGATCGGCAAGGACGAACTTCTCGACGAGATCGGCATACCCGTCAGCCCGGCACGGTTGAAATGCGCGATGCTAGGCCTCAAGGTGCTCAAGGCGGGGATCTACGGCATCGACCAGGCCAACGAGGAGTTCGAGGACGAGTAGTGGTTTGTCTGGGGCTCCATGTCATCCCGAGCGATGGGCCGGGAGAGTGTTCATAGGCGATTGCGCGGCAATCGAGCAGGAGCGGCCCGTCGCTTCGCTCAGAGGGACGGGGTCGGTTCTCACGGTCAGGCAACCAGTCTGGCCCGCATGCTGGCAGCCCGCGACATCGACAAGGACGCTCAGGTGAGCAATAGCCAGCGCATCGACACCGAACGCCTGCGGGCGGTTCTGGAGAGCGTTTGGGGCGCCGATGGTGCACCCTTGCTTGATGAAGGCGTCCACGACATCGATCAGGAAGGATCGTGGCTTGCGATCACCCTTGGGTCGTCGGCCGTCTCGCGATCCCGCCTTGCCGACGTCCATGACATCGTTCGCGAACAGTGTCCCGGGCAGGACATCGAAATTCGCTCGGGAAACGTGATCCATCGAGGCGGAACCGGATTTGGCGAGGGGCGGCACATCGTGGTGATCCTCGGCGGCAAGGGGGGTGTCGGCAAATCGACGATCGCCGTCAATCTCGCGATCACGCTGGCGGCCATGGACCAGCGGGTCGGCTTGCTCGATGGAGACCTCAACGCTCCGGATCTTCACCACCTCCTCGGCATCAGCGCTCCGGAAGGAGTGAGCGATGACCAGTGGGACCTCTGGCGCACCTCCGTACTTCCGCCGTCGGGATGGCTCCGACCTGTTGCCCGGTACGGAATGGAGGTCGCCTCGATCGGCTTGACCTTCGCGGACACCATGGCGCCGACGATCTCGGGTCGGGAAACCATTGCCGCGCTGTTGCGAAGACTCGTGTTCGAGACGAGCTGGTCGGCAAACATCCTGGTGATCGACGCGCCGCCGGGGACCGGGGAGGAAGTGCAGGTGATGCTTGGGCAACTGCCGATCTCCGCGGCACTCATGGTCACCACGCCGCAGGACCTCGCGCAGATGGATGCTGGCCGGACTGTGTCGCTCCTCAGGAGCTCCGGCATCCCGGTGATCGGTATGGTCCAGAACATGGCGTACCTGCCGTGCCCTCACTGCAGCAAGACGATCGATCTGTTCAGTGGATCGGCGAGACTGGAAGACGAGGGCGTGCCGGTGCTCGGGCAGATCCCGTTCGATACGCGGTTGTCGGAGGGAGCGGACCAGGGTACTCCGCTGGTGCTCGGAGATCGGCAACGATCCATCTCTCTTGAGTTCGCCCGCATCGCCGCGCAGACGCGGGCCTGGCTTAGGGCGATACCGGCCACATCATGACGCAGCTCTCCACGAACGAGGAAGGGCGTGTTGCCCCGCTGCAGCCCTGGTCTTCGCCGTGCACGGATCGCCGGCACACCGTGGACATGCACCGAACAGCCAGGCGGCCACGACAGAACTTTCTACCGTGGCTTGCCTGGAACATTGACCGCTGTTTTTCAGGAAACGCCGCGGGAGGCAGCCCTTCCAAGAACGAGCGGTGTTCCCTTCAACGACTCACGCTCTAGCGCTACAGGAATGACATCGCATGGCTGAACACTGGGTGACCGTCGCCAAGGCGGGCTTTCTCGAACCGGGCGAGCTGATGTACGTCGAAGTCGACGATGAACCGGTCTGCCTCATCAATTTCGACGGTGAGCTGCACGCGCTCAACGACACCTGCACTCACGAGGATGCGTCGCTGTCCGACGGCACGATCGACGGCGACGAGATCGAATGCCCAATGCACGGGGGCGCGTTCTTCATCCGCACCGGCGAGCCGGCGGCCTTCCCGGTCGCGGTCCGAACCGAGAAGTATGCGGTCCGCGTCGTCGATGACGAGGTTCAGGTCACTGTCAGGAGCTAGCCTCGTCTAGCATGGGCGGACATGAAGATGACCCTGCCCATACGCGTCACCTGCTCCGTCCTGTTCACTCCATATTGACCGATTCCAAGGGACAGACTTGGAGTGAACTCGTCAGGCCGCCCGAACAACACATCTGTGGGTGCCGTCAATCCGGGATGACCACCGTATCGAGCCCGGGTTCAGGTTCCGGGAAGCGCGGGTTCATCTCCTCGAGCGTGTCGGCCACGATCCGCGCGACGAGGACATTGCGAAACCATTTCCTGTTCGCGGGGATCACATACCACGGCGCGTGTTCGGTTGAGCAATTCGCGATGGCATCGTGGAACGCTCGCTGATATTCATCCCACCGCTCACGCTCCGCCAGGTCACCCGTGGAGAATTTCCAGTGCTTCTCCGGGTTGTCGAGGCGAGCCTGGAGCCGTTCCTTTTGCTCAGCCTTCGAGATGTGCAGGTAGAACTTCAGGATGCGGGTGCGGTTGGCGGAAAGCATCCGTTCGAAGTCGTTGATCTGATCGTAGCGCGATGACCAGACGCTCTCGTCGACGAGGTTCTTCACCCGGACCACAAGGACATCCTCATAGTGGGAGCGGTTGAAGATCGCCATGTACCCATTGCGCGGCGTGTGCTGGTGGTAGCGCCACAGGAAGTCATGTCCCCGCTCCACGTCGTTCGGGACCCTGAAGTTGCGGACGCGACAGCCCTGGATATTGACACTCCCGAACACGTGCTTGATCGTGCCGTCCTTGCCGCCGGTGTCGGTGGCCTGGAGGACGACGAGCAGGCTCTGTTCGGCTTCCGCGAAGAGACGTTCCTGCAACGACGTGATCCGGTCGAGATCCGCCTTCAGCAGATCCTTCCCGTCCTGCTTGCCTGGGATATCGCCCCTGTCGTCCGGATCCCAGTCGTTCAGCTCGAACTCCTGGCCGGGCCGCACGCGATAGTCATCCACCGTGAACATGATGTCTCCTTCTCGACATGGACCACGTTCGTGGACTCTTGACCCGCTGCTACTGTCGCTCGGCGCCGTCAGCTCCACGAAAACGCTCTGGAGCCCCACAGGAACGCGCGACCACCTGATGCTCGTCAATAGGGCAAGCCCGGCAAGCTCGAAGCCGGCCGGTCCATCAAGACCGTCCACGCGCCTTCAGGATTCAGCATCGAAAACATGTACAAGAAAGGCGGCGTCGCTGTGGACGCCGCCTCAGGTTCAATCATGGATGCGCACTGGCCAATACCAGCAGTCCAAATGGTGCCAGTCTGTGCTGTCTCCAGCTTACGGATTTACCGCCAACAGGACGAGCAAAAACATGGCAATCATGCCAATAACGGAAACACCTCTGATAAGAACGTCCTCACGGGTCAAAATGTCTCTAGCGCGCTGTTCATTCTCGGTCATGACGGTATGTTCTCTCTCCAGAGGTTGGCTTCCGCTACAGCATCAGTCCGTGCTCGTGGAATGCCGCTCGTGCTTAATGACGTATCGGAGATTGATGAAACAAGTCCCTCAACTTGTTTCATGCGGGGTGTACGTACTCCTTCGTACGCGGCCACTGTCGATCATAATTCGCCCGTTTCCCCATGTCAATTCAACGCATCGGACGTGCCATCGGTGTCGAAGTCAACACATCTCCAATCGGGTCCCGAAGCGGTCGCGAACGTACGCACGGCTTCCCGTCAAAACGGACACAACAGGGGCCTGTTGCTCATCGATCGAAGCCGTAAGCGCGCCTATCCACCCCGCTCGATCGAGATCGCTGAGGCCCCCGTGATGCAGCAGGTCCCGCACACGCCATGCTTGGGCCTTCCCAGCAACCCTGGCTGAATGGATACTGACCCCGGCTGGCACAGGAGGATCAGGAACCTCCCGGGCTGAGGTCATCGACGGATTGTGGTGCGACAAGAACAGGAAAGGAACGGACACGGTGACCGCATTCAATGGGCTGGGCGTGGATCTGGGCAATCTCAGCCGCCTCTCGGGCGCCGTCACGCGCTCGATCAGCGCCGAGAACCCGACCGGGGCCAAGGGCGCGGGCGGCCAGGCCACCGCGGGCACCGGCGCGATCCCGGCCCGCGAGCTGGGCCAGGGCTGGAAGGTCTCGCCGAGCATCGATCTCGCCGGCCACGAGACGGCAACGCTGGCCGCGATCGCCGGTCCCGGCGCGATCCAGCACATCTGGCTGACCGTCCATCCCCAGCACTGGCGCCGGCTCGTGCTCCGGATGTACTGGGACGACGAGCCCACCCCCTCGGTCGAGACCCCGCTCGGCGACTTCTTCGCCAACGGCTGGGGCGAGCGCGCCAACGTCGCCTCGCTGCCGATCGCGGTCAACCCCGCCGGCGGCTTCAACGCCTACTGGGAGCTGCCCTTTCGCCAGCACGCCCGGATCACCGTCGAGAACCTGACGCCCGACCCGGTCGCCGGCTTCTACTACCAGATCACCTACGCCCTGACCGAGGTGCCCGACGACTGCGCCTACTTCCACGCCCAGTGGCGCCGCTCCAACCCGCTCGCCTACCAGGAGGTCCACACGCTGCTCGACGGGGTCCATGGCCAGGGGCACTACGTCGGCACCTATCTCGCCTGGGGGGTCAACACCACCGGCTGGTGGGGCGAGGGCGAGATCAAGTTCTACCTCGACGGGGATGGGGAGTGGCCGACGATCTGCGGCACCGGGACCGAGGACTACTTCGGCGGGGCCTGGGACTTCGAGCAGCCGATCGGCCAGTACGGGCTGTTCTCGACGCCCTACCTGGGGTTGCCGCAGGTAATCATCCCCGACGGGCTCTACCGCTCCCAGCAGCGCTTCGGGATGTACCGCTGGCATGTGCCGGACCCGATCCGGTTCGCGGACGATCTACGGGTGACGATCCAGGCGCTGGGCTGGCGCTCGCCGGTCGAGGGGAAGCGGCGCTACCTGCCGCTGCAGGACGACATCGCCTCGACCGCGTTCTGGTACCAGGCCGAACCCCATGCCCCCTTTCCCCCCCTCGGCGACGCCAACCACCTCGAGGTCGTCTAGCGGTCCAAGCGAGAGGAGTCACGTGATAATGGCATCTGCACTACGGCGAAGAGTACTCATCACAGGCGCGGGCGGATCAATTGGCAAGTCCCTCGCGGCCGGTCTCCAGGAGACGTACGACCTGCGCCTCCACTACCGAACACTCCCGACCGGGATCCGCGACACCGAAACCGTCGCGGCGGACATCAGCTCACTCGAAGCGACCATGCCGATCGCCGAGGGGATCGACACGATCATCCACCTCGCCGGTGATCCGCGGGTCCCCGCCCCGTGGGACAGCGTCTTCCAGAACAACATCGCGGGGACATACAACGTGCTCGAAGCGGCACGTGTCGCAGGGGTACGGCGTGTCGTCTTTGCCTCCACCAATCATGTGATGGGAATGTATGACCAGAACGGGGAATGGCCGGTCTACAACGACATGCCTGTCCGTCCCGACTCGCTCTACGGCGTGTCCAAGGCCTGCGGTGAAGCGCTCGGCAGGCACTACCACGACGCGTTCGGGCTGAGCTTCATTGCCCTGAGGATCGGCTGGTTCATGGAAGTCCCGGTGATGGACAACGACATCGGACGCGCGATGTGGCTCAGCCCCCGCGACTGCGTGCAGGTCGTTCGCTGCGCCATCGAGACGCCCGAGGACCACGGGGTGTACTATGCCATCTCCGATAACCCGAATCGACGTTGGGACATCACGGACACCATGCTCAAACTCGGCTATCGGCCGCAGGACCGATGGGATCATCAACCGAGCATCCGGGAAGAGATCGAGCCCGGCCAACCCCCGAGATCCGCCCAGTGGCCGGACGGCTAGGTCGTGACCGGCTCACCCGCTGGAAAGGATCTGTCGCTGTCATGGAACGCGTTCCCAATTCGAGGTCTCCGGGCAGGTGCAAACCGAAGGAATCCGCGAAGGATGGTCCGCATACTGCGTAGATGGGGCCGGGCAATAGGCTGCTCTTCGCTCTCAATCGAATGTAGCGGCAGCCCGTGGGTACGAGCGTTTTGCGCCCATACGTGACCAACGACCGGAGCAAGCAGTGACTTTGTCAAATCGACCCAACATCGCCACGTCTCGCATGGACCGCCGGAATTTCCTGAGGACCGCGACCATAGCGGGAGGCGCAGGGGCAATTCTCGCCGGAGGGGGCTTTGCGATACGCGGTTCCGCGTCCAGCCTGCTCGGGAGCCAGACTACCGGCACGCCGGCCGCATCGCCCGTTGCCTCACCGGGGGCATCGCCTGTCGCTTCACCGGCTGCCTCGGGCGGGATCGAGGTCGGCATGGTCGATATCGCCTTTGAGGTGACGGAGTTCTCGGTTCCCGCCGACACGGATGTGGTGGTCACGCTCCCCAACCACGGCGCACTCGAGCACAACTTCGTGATCGATGAGCTGGGCATCGCATCACCTCTCATCCCTGGCGGCGAGACCGGCTCAGTGACGATCAATGCGCCGGCTGGTGAGTATCAGTACTACTGCTCGGTACCTGGTCACAAGGAAGCGGGAATGGTCGGCACCCTGACTGTGACCTAGGTCGACCGCCACATACTGGAGTAGTCGTACAGGGATCGTGTGAACGAGGGAACACCCGGCCGATCGGCCGGGTGTTCCCTCGTTCCATGCCGCCGCCCGAACGGGCGATCGAACCGGTAGGCACGACGCACGGCGGGGAGTAGACTGGAGTTCGCTCAATACGGTCGAGAACTCACACGGAGTGCCAGCACCCTTGACCACGACGGCATCGTCTTCGCCTACAGATCGAGCTCGGCTCCCGAATCCGACTGACCCCGCGGACTCGGCGGAATTTTCCGCAGCGGGCTCCTTGGCCTATGACCATCGAAGCCCGCTGCGTTGGATCGTCTCTCACGTTCTTCGCTTCAGAGCCCTGCTCGTCGCGTTTGTGGGAGGTTCGCTTGTCGCTGCGCTGCTCAACGGCCTGATCCCCGGCCTCACCGGCGACGCGTTCGATCAGGTACTTGGCACGTCAGACGACAAGAGCGGTGCCCTTCTCAGGATCGCATTGCTCCTGCTTGCTGTCGTCGTCCTCCGGGGCGGGTTCGACATCCTCGCGCGCTACGCGATCGAGGTGATGGGCAAGCGCCTGGAGCGCGACGCTCGCATCGAGCTCTTCACCAGTCTCCTCGGGAAAAGCCAGACGTTCCACAACCGCCAGCAGGTTGGCGATCTGATGGCGCGGTCCACGAATGACGTCCGCCAGCTCGGGTTCATGCTTTCGCCCGGAGTGGACCTGATCCTTGACTCGATGACGGCGCTCTTCGTGCCTTTCCTGTTCATTGCACTGATCGATGTTCGCCTGCTGCTCGTGCCAACCCTCTTCCTGGTTGGGTTCTATATCACCCTTCGTCACTACATGCGGCGCCTTGGGCCAGTATCGGAACAGATGCGCGCGCAGTTCGGCGTCGTCAATGCCGGGTTGAATGAAGCGGTCCGCGGGATCGAGGTTATCAAGGCGACGGGACAGGAGGCACAGGAACGGAGCCGCTTCAACCGCAATGCACGCCTCTATCGCGATTACACGGTGGCACAGGGTCTTGTCCAGGCTCGCTACCTGCCGACCCTGCTGCTGGCGGTGGCGATCGCCGCCGCCCTCCTTCACGGGATCTTCCTGGTGCAGCAAGGGAGCATTTCAGTCGGCTCGCTGATCGCCTATCTCGGCCTGCTCCAGCAGCTCAGCTTCCCGACGTTCATCTCGACCTTCTCCTTCTCGCTCGTGCAGCTCGGCCTCGCCAGCGCGGGCCGGATTCTCGCCCTCATGGAAGAGAAGACGGAGCTCGACCAGAACCTCGGCGGGCATGCCGCCGACATTCGCGGCGAGATCGCCTTCGAGCGCGTGACGTTCAGCTACAACGGCGAGCCGGTGCTGAAGGACATCTCCTTTCGTGCCAGTCCGGGTGAAACGGTCGCGATCGTTGGCGAGACCGGGGCAGGCAAGAGCACCCTCACCAAGCTGGTCAATCGTATCTACGACGTCGACTCCGGCCGGATCCTGGTTGATGGCGTCGATGTCCGGGAATGGAACCTTGACTCCCTGCGATCCCAGATCTCCGCGATCGAGCAGGACATCACCCTCTTCTCGCGCAGCGTCGCCGAGAACATCGGGTTCAGCCTAGGACAGCAGGCCGATCGCGAGACTGTGGTCCAGGCGGCACGGGACGCGCAAGCTCACGAGTTCATTGTCGAGCTCGAAAAGGGATACGAGACGATCATCGGCGAGCGTGGCGTCACCCTGTCCGGCGGCCAACGCCAACGCCTCGCGATTGCACGCGCGTTGTTGACGGCACCGCGAATCCTTATCCTCGACGACTCCACGAGCGCGATCGACAGCGCGACGGAGGATGCCATCCAGCAGGCAATCCGGCGTATTCTCGAAGGGCGGACGACACTCCTGATCACGCACCGTCTCTCGCAGATTCGCTGGGCGGACAAGGTGCTTTTGATTCGCAAGGGTGAGCTGGTCGACGAGGGTACGCACGAGACATTGCTCGAAAGCTCTTCCCTCTACCAGCGCATCTTCGGGCACTACGACGAGGTCAGCTCTGGGCGCTCACTTAAACCAGGGACCACAGCAACCGCGCCGGCAACTGCACCTGTATCCCGGGGAGGGTGACCCATGGGCTTCATCATGAACGGTCTCGACGCCGAGGATTACGATCGGTCATACGGTGACCGGGAGCTGCTGCGCCGGATCCTAAGTTACTTCCGGCCGGCATTCGGCGCGATGACCGTCGTCGCCCTGATGATCGTCCTCAGCACGCTCGCCGGCATGGTCCAGCCGATCCTTGCGAGCTGGGGGATTGACCGCATCATCAACGATGGTGCGGGCAGCGCGATCTGGATCCTCTTTTTCGGGCTTCTGGGGGCCGGGGTGGTGGCCTGGGTGCTGAACTTCCTCCGGTCATGGCTGACCGCGAAAGTGGTTGGTGATGTCATCCTCAAGCTGCGCGAGGATGCCTTCGGCGCGGTGATGGACAGGGATCTCTCGTTCTACGACACCAACCCTTCCGGCAAGATCGTCAGCCGGGTGACATCCGACTCGGACGACTTCTCGAACGTCGTCACGTTGACGATGAACCTGATGAGCCAGATCCTGCTCGTGGTCGGCATCACGATTGTTCTCTTCTCCCGGAACGTCACGCTTGCATTCGTCGCGCTCGCGATCACCCCGATCTTCGTCATCATGGCGATCGCATTCCGCCGGATCGCGCGGGAGACAACACAGCAGTCACAGCGATCGATCGCAATCGTCAACTCGCGGATCCAGGAGACGATGAACGGCATCGCGATCGCCAAGAACTTCCGCCAGGAACAGACGCTCTACAATGAGTTCCTGCCGATCAATCAACAGGCCTACCAGGTCACGCTGAAGCAAGGTCTGGTCTTCGCGGCAATCTTCCCGGCGCTCTTCTTCGTCGCCGGCCTCGGCACGGTGCTGCTTGTGTTCCTCGGTGGACGCCGGGCGATCTCCGGTGAGATCAGTGCCGGTGAGTGGTTCCTGTTCTTCCAGAGCGTCATGCTGTTCTGGATGCCATTGACGAGCATCGCTTCTTTCTGGTCGCAATTCCAGCAGGGATTGGCCGCATCGGAGCGGATCTTCGCCCTGATCGATGCCGAACCCGAAGTTGTCCAGACTGCGCACGACGATCCCGGCACGATCCGGGGCGAGATCGAGTTCCGCGACCTTACCTTCGGCTACGACGATCACATCAACGTGCTGAACGGGTTCAACCTGACGATCCCTGAGGGACAGACCCTCGCCATCGTCGGTCACACCGGGGCCGGAAAATCGACACTTGGCAAGCTGATCACCCGCTTCTACGAGTTCCAGGGCGGGGACCTGCTGATCGATGGCAAGAGCATCCGCACCTTCGATCTGCCACTCTACCGGCGGCAACTCGGGATCGTGCCCCAGTCACCGTTTCTCTTTTCCGGGACGGTCGCCGACAACATCCGCTATCCCAGGCCTGACGCCAGTGATGAGCAGGTGATGGCCGTGGCGATGGCAGTTGGGGAAGGTGACTGGATCGGGTCATTGCCCGATGGCCTGGACACGAACGTCGGCGAGTACGGTCGATCGCTGTCGATGGGCCAGCGCCAGCTGGTCGCGCTCGCCCGCATCCTGATCCAGGATCCCGCGATCGTGATTCTGGATGAAGCGACCGCCAGCATCGATCCCCTAACCGAAGCGCAAATCCAGGAAGGTCTCGACGTCGTGCTCGCCGATCGGACGTCGATCGTGATTGCGCACCGGTTGTCCACCATCGAACACGCCGACCGGATCATCGTGCTCGACCACGGCGAGATCGTCGAAGAAGGCACGCATGCTTCGCTGATGATGCGTGGTGGCCGTTACTGTGACGTGTACAACACCTACTTTCGGCATCAGTCGCCGAACTACGTTCCCGGCGGGGGATTCGTCGGAACCGCTACCACCCGCTGACCGGCTGGGACTTTTTCGCACCCTGTCCATCCGCTCTCCCGGATCGTCCCGCATTTGAACGGGCCGATCGCGAATCGCGTCTGCGACTGTCCCTGTCCATCGCAGGTGAACTTTGCGGCGAGATGGCCGATGCTTCCTACTGGACGAACAGCAAGACAATCGTGATTGCCCGAGGCGCTCCACAGGGCCGATAGACGATCGGCCCCTACGAAGAGGGCACAGCGCGCTCCCGTACCGTCCACAGCCGCAGGGCACACACAAGCGCGAGGCTCAGCATCGCCACCCCCACGCCGATCGCCGCGGCGGTGCTCCGGACGGTTCCCACCCCCAGACCCTCGCCGAGGGTAAGGATGACTCCGGCCAGACCGACTCCGATCGAGAATGCAAACAGATCGGCCAGCAGCGTTGACGACGACACCATCCCATCCTGTCCTGATGGTGCATGCGCAAACGCGATCGAGGACGCCGTTGGATAGGACAGGCCGATCCCTAGACCGGTCATCAGCCACGCGGCGAATGCGACCTCGATCCAGATGTCCCCGACGATCGCGACACAGCCAAGGATGATTCCGGCGCCGATGACCGTCAGCCCGATTCCCGCCGCCAGGCGATACGACCGCATCGCCGGCCCTGAGATTCGATCCCACCGCGCCTGAATCAGCGACCCGGCGGTCCACGTCAGCGACCCGGCTGTCAGGACCACCCCGGCTCGCGTCGCGGAGACGTCACCGAACTCCGTCAGTGAGAAGATCATGTAAGTTTCGACGACGATGAAACCGCCAAAGAGCAGTCCACGTGCGCTGACGACCCCCGGCAGGATCGGGCGCGCGGAGAAGGAGCCTTCCGGCAGCAGGCGTCGCAGCGTCGGAATCAGCAACGCCAGCCCGAGCACCGAAGCGATCAGTGCACGTGGCCACGGCCGGAATTCGAGCCCGCTCAGGAAAAGCCCGGTGCCGACAGCCAGGAGCACCGCGAGCGCCAGCCGGCTCGTTCCGCCAGCGTTCGGAATCGCCGATCGTCCGCGCCTGACACGGCGATACGCGGGCAGGGTGAGCGGCGCGATGATCGCGAGCACGGGCAGGAAACCGAAGAACACGTATCGCCAGCTGTACTGTTCCGAGATGAATCCGGCGAGCGTCGGCCCGATCAAGGACGGGACGATAAAGGCGCTCGACACCGCCGCCAGGATCGCCGGTCGCAGGCGATCCTCATAGGCCACCCCGATGACGGCGTAGATGCACGAGAACATCCCTCCCGCGCCGAACCCTTGCAGTGCCCTGCCAAGGAAGAAAACGTAGATCGAAGGGGCCGCGCCAGCGACCAGGCACCCGATCGCGAAGAGCACGAGGTGCGGGAGGAACACCGTGGCTGGGGAGCGGCGATCGGCTTCCTGGCCGCCAAGGACGGTTCCTACAATCTGCGGCAGGATGAACGCCGTGAAGATCCAACCGTACAGGTCACGTCCACCGATGTCGTCCGCGAGCACGGGCGCCATCGTCGCGAGCGCAATGCCCTGCAAGGCGACGATCGTCACGGCGAGGATGGTTCCGATGGTCAGGGTGATGTGGCCGGAGTCCCAGATCGATGGCGCGGGAAGTGAAGAACGCTGACTGATCGACACGATGGAGGAGATTGCTCCCGATGGATTGGGATATGGCTACACGGCGCCAGCCAGCTACTCAGCGACGTTCAAAGAGGCCAACCCTTCCGAAGAAAGGATCGACGCGGCGTATCGAGAGCGAAGGGATGACGAGTATGCTGCCACGCGCGTCAGGACGGGTTCCTGACCGGAGATCCCGCCACTTTAAGGATCAGCCATGCCGCCGCGTGGGACTGGAGTCTCAGTGCTGCACCGCGCTGCAGAAGCGTGACCACAATGGGAGGGCCAGCCCGGCGATATCGCTGAACATGGGCGGAATGGAGAGCTGGCCGCACATGTTGAAGAT
This sequence comes from uncultured Thermomicrobiales bacterium, assembly GCA_902806355.1. Next base: position 35,430 of record CADCWI010000027.1, read on the forward strand.
GGAATCCACAACAGGTTCCGACGAGGAAGCACCGGTCGCGGGGACAGGAGCAAACAGGAACCACAAAAGGAAGGCAAACAATCCGAAGACGGCGCAGCCAATGACTACGCCCGCAATCCGCCGAATCGTCGACGGTGGCGGATCTAGGTCAAAGAGATGCGACGGTCCCTGTTCCGAACTCATGCCACGCTCCGTTCACCTTGGTGTTACCCCACGCAATTCTAGCGCGTCGGTTGGTCCCACGATAGCCATCCGCCAAGGGTTTAACATCCGGGCACGACGCATGTGAGATTGTTGTCCATTATCGTGCGTCATCGACCGGTCTCCTCAGCCTCGAATCCAGGCACGAGATACGTGCGGCGGGCGACCTCGCGGAACCCAAGCCGGGCCGCGATCGCCAGCGACGCGGCGTTGTTCCCGCCGCAACTCCAGACCGGGATTTGGCCGTCACGCTGGATTGCCCCGGCGACCGCGGCGGCGGCGGCCGTCGCCAATCCCTGCTGGCGCCACGCCTGCATCGTGGCGACACCGATATCGACGTGCCGCTCGCTGCGAGCGAACGTGTGCGCGATCGAGACGAGCCCTCCGTCGCGAATCGCACCCCCGAGATGGCCCCACGTCATTTCCTCGATCAGGGAATCCGCGCTGTCTCCCACAAGCTCCGCCGGCGCGGACCGGAGCAGATCGTGATCGTCCGTGGTCAGGAGGCGGACATCCGGGAGATGAACCTGTCGGACAGGATCGGTCAGTTCGTGATAGATATCGTCCAGCAATCGCACCGATGCCGCACCGGCGGCATGCCTGACCGGATCGATCAGGGCATCAGCCGCATCGGCGGGGACGTTGATGGACGTCCACCCCTGGAGCATCGGCAGGACGCTGGCGATCGCCTCGGCGTCGCCGAACGCGGTCGGTTCCTCCGGGTACCCCGTAAGCTGGATCACGACCGCTTCCGGATCGTGCGGGCTGCCGACACAGACGACTTCCGCCTGGCCTTCGCGCAGGAAGTGCCTGGAGATCACGGTCGTTGGTGAATCACCCAGCCATTCCGAGATCGCTTCGAACTCGTGGTCGTAGTCTGACGATGCCGGGTCATGCGGTCCGTTGGTATCCTGCATAACGCTCTTTCCAATGGCGCAGCGGTACGTCAATGAATGCTGCACCAGCTATAGTAGCGCGCGACGGAGGTTGTACCGGCCCCGGGCGCGGGTCTGACCTGCCGTCTGCTGTGGACACGTCGACCCTGGCAGCTGGCAATGGGACGGCCGGTTGCACGCTTCTTCTGGAGTCCTTCAGCTCCCACTGGTTTACCGAGATGACGCAACAGCCTGCATCACCAACCCCACCGGCTTCCGCCGACGACCTCCTGCAGCGGGTGATCGACGCCGCTCGCGTTGACCAGCGAATCACCGGCCTGCTGGATTACGGCTCCCGTTCCGAGGGGCGCGCCGACGAGTGGTCTGATGTAGATCTCGAAGTGTTCATTCGCGACGAGGATTACGATGCGTTCGATCAGGAGTGGGAGGGGTGGGCGGCCCAGTTCGGTCCATTGCTGCTCGCGTTCGTCGGCGACATCGACAACCACTGGGTCGCGTACGAGCACCATCCGGCTCCACTTCGGGCGGACTTCAGCCTGCACCGAGCATCCGTCGCCGCGACCGATACCCTTTCGACCTGGCCAAATGCCCCGCTCAGTGTCGATCACA
>CADCWI010000028.1 GCA_902806355.1 uncultured Thermomicrobiales bacterium
CCGACCGCAGAGAATGCCGAGCCGTGATGCACCCAAGCGATGGATGGTCACGCGTTGGTCTGGACTGCTTTTGCAACAATGCGTGTGCCAGAGAATCGACTGGCTCATTTCCTCTACCGCTCGCTGGCAGGTACATCCCAGATGGTTATCAGACGAGGTGGCGCTGGCGCTTGACGGCGTCCTCGTACGCGACACGCGCAGCCCTGACTGATTCCTGACCGCTGACTTCGGCGATCGGTACATCCCACCAGCTTTCGAAGGACGGCACGGCATCCTGAGAGGTGAGCGGAACGTACACGACGGTCGTCCGATCATCGCGCTTCGCCGCTACCAGCGCCTCACGAAGTTCGTCGATCGTCGAGGCCGAACGTGCGACCGCTCCCAGGCTCTCCACATTCCGGGCGAAGTCCACCGGCACGAAGTCACCATCAAGCCGTCCAGATGCGGCGTTCCGGAATCGCAGCTCGTTGCCGAACGACCGGGTTCCCGAGGAAGTCTGCAGGTCGCGAATGCATCGGAACCCGCCATTGTCGACAAGCACGATGACGAGCTTGTAGCCCTCCTGGATCGAGGTCACGATCTCCGTGTGCAGCATCAGGTAGGAGCCATCGCCGACCATCACGAAGACCTCGCGATCCGGTGCCGCCATCTTGACGCCGAGCCCCCCGGCGATCTCGTATCCCATGCACGAATACCCGTACTCGACGTGATACCCCTTGGGATCGCGCGTTCGCCAGAGCTTCAGGAGGTCGCCCGGCATGCCTCCGGCGGCACAGACGACGACATCCCTTGGACCGGCAGCGGCATTGACGGCGCCGATCACCTGCGCCTGCGTCATTTCGGTGGCGGCGTCAGGCTCGATGAGCTGGTCGACGGCCGTGGTCCATTCTCCGGAAAGGGCGACGACTCGCTCCCGCAACGTGTCCCTCTGCCCAGAGGCTCGGGTCTGACCCTCAAGAGACTGGAGTGCCTCGAGCGTCGCCCGTGCATCGCCAATCAGCGGCGTTCCGCGCAGCTTGTGGGCGTCGCCCGCGTTGACGTTGATTCCCAGGAACGTCACGTCGGGATGCTGGAAGGCCGTCTTCGATGCCGTGGTGAAGTCGGCGAGCCGCGTGCCGATCGCAATCACCAGGTCTGCGTCCCGCGCAAGCCGATTCGCGGCGAGTCCGCCCGCTGACCCGAGCGGACCAACGTTCCACGGATGGTCCCACGGGATCGAGCCCTTTCCCGCCTGCGTCTCAGCGACGGGAATCCCCATCCCCTCGGCGAACGTGGCCAGCGCCTCCGTCGCTCCCGAATAAATCACACCGCCGCCGGCAATGATCAACGGTCGCTCGGCACGGGACATTGCAATAGCGGCAGCTTCAAGGTCTTCCCGTTCGGGTACCGGTCGTCTGATCTTCCAGACGCGCTTCTCGAACAGAGAGGTCGGGAAGTCATATGCCTCGGCCTGGACATCTTCGGGGAGCGCGATTGTGACGGCTCCGGTCTCGGCAGGATCCGTCAGGACTCGCATCGCTTCCGGAAGGCTGCTCAGCAGCTGTGCGGGGCGAGAGATGCGATCCCAGAAGCGAGAGAGGGGTCGAAAGGCGTCATTGACGCTCATGTCCTGACTGTATGGAGATTCGAGCTGTTGAAGCACGGGGTGGGGGATGCGGTTGGCGAAGGTGTCTCCCGGCAGCAGCAGCACGGGCAGACGGTTGACGGTCGCCAGTGCGGCGCCGGTAAGCATGTTTGTCGCCCCGGGACCGACCGATGTCGTACAGGCGAATGTCTGCAACCGGTTCGTCATCTTCGCATAGGCTGCCGCCGTATGGACCATAGCTTGTTCATTTTGCGGCCGGTAGAAGGGGAGGTCGGCTCCGTATTCCTCCAGTGCCTGGCCGATGCCTGTCACATTGCCATGGCCGAAGATGCCAAACACTCCCGGAATGAGTCGCTGCTCGACTCCGTCCCGGGCAGTGAACTGGGCGGAAAGGAACCGTACCAGAGCCTGGGCGGTCGTCAGCCGGATGGTGGTCATGGGGTGTGCTCCTGCTCCGGATCGAGTTGGCGCGTACGGGCCGCAGCGGCGACGACGAAGTCGAGGTTCGCGCGCGCTGTCTCGGTCGGATCCCCGAGAGAGGTGTCCTGCTCGATTACGACGAATCCGTCATAGTTCCTGTCGACGAGCGATTGCACAATTCCGCCGACGCCGACCGACCCCTGTCCCAGAGGCGGAAACACGATATGGCGCAGCGCTTCGAGAAATCCCCAGTGCAGTGTCTTCGCCAGCTGCAGCACCGCGGGGTCCACGTCCTTAAGGTGGAAATATCCGATCATATCCGAGTGATCCTTGATGAACTGTTCCGGATCACCACCGCCAAAGGCGTAATGGCCGGTGTCGAGGCAAAGATCGACCGAGGAACCGGACAGACGGGTCAAAAGTTCATCCACCTCCCGGGGCGCTTCGATGAAGGTTCCGGCGTGATGATGATAATGAACACGAATGTCGTACCTGGCGCCCATCTCGGCCACCTGATGGAGGCGAGTCGCCATCGCCGCGTACCCGTCGGCGTTCAACGACAGCGACCCGTCCAGGGGCACCACCCCCGCGCAGGCGACCCGTTGAGGTCTCAATACATCCGACACGATGAGGTTGTTGCAGCCGATGCGCTGGAGCAGGCTACACCGCGTGGTGACGCTCGCCAGATCGCGCTCGAACGCGGCGCGATCCTGGGTATCGACCCAGAAGTAGGCGCCACAGAACAGCATCGACCGTTTGGCCATCTCTTCGGAGATCGCTTCGAGGTCGCTGCCGAGCGCGGCATCGTACTCCGTGATGCGGAAGCCCGCCCCAAGCATCTCATCCAGGATCTGTGGAAACGGGATGTGCTTACGCCATCCGGGGAGGTCGGAGACATTCCAGTTCACCGGTGCCGTCGCGATACGAAGCGGCGACCCGTCAGCCATGACCGACGATCGCCTGCGTCATGGCCGGCAGGTCGGTGAAGATGAAATCGGGCAACACCTCCGCGTGCTCGAGGTCCTCGCGTTGCGACACGCCGGTTAGAACCAGTGCGGTGCGCAGGCCTGCGCGGTGTCCGGAGAGAATGTCCGTGTCCAGCCGGTCCCCAACCATGATTGTCTTCCCGGCTGTGGTACCGAGCAGCTCGATGCCTTTGATCATCATCAAAGTCTCTGGTTTGCCGACGACGACGGGCTGTGTCCGCGAGGCGGTAGCGATCGCGGCGACGATGCTGCCCGCGCCAGGCTGGACGCCGCCTTCGATCGGGAGCGTGGCATCAGCATTGGTGGCCACGAAGCGGGCGCCGTCGAGGATGGCTTGCATTGCGCGCCGGAGCTTGACGTAAGTGAACTCAAGGTCGAGACCGGCGACGACGGCGTCCACATGTTCGTCCACGTCATCAGTGGCTGGCCGGAACGCCGTGCCCGTGAAGATCTGCTCATCGAGAGCCGGCATGCCGACTGTGAGAATCCGGGCGTCGGGTTCCAGCTCTCCGAGCAAGTAGTCACGTGTCGCGGTGGCTGACGTTTGGATATCGGCTTCGCTGACATCGACACCCATGTCCGCCATTCGCCTGACGTAAGCGGCTGGCGTGGCCATTGAATTGTTCGTCGCCAGGAGAAACTTGATGCCCCGGACCGTCAACGCATTGAACAGGGCCTGAACGCCCGGCAGCGGCGTCTTTCCTCGATACAGCACTCCGTCCATGTCGAAGATAAAGGCTTCCGCATCCCGGAGCCGAAAAGTAGCCGAATCTTCCATCGGAGATTCGATGTCTGGCTTGATCGCCATGGGAAACCTTTCGCGAAGTCTGTTGTCCTTCGCGATCCTACCAGATGGAGAACCTTGGTGGTGTCACCCTGGAGGGTTGGCTCATCCGCGCGGATGGGCCAACCCCCGGATCAATCCCATCAGCGCTTGAGTGCCGTGGTGAGCGCCTCGTTGAATTCCGGCAGGTCATCAGGTACACGCGACGTAATCAGGTTCCCGTCAACGACCACCGGCTCATCGACATAGTTGCCGCCGGCATTCCTGATATCGTCTCGCACCTTGTTGACCGCGGTCAGCGTTCGACCCTTGAGCGAATCGGACGAAATCAGGAGCTGGGCGCCATGACAGATCGCGCCAACTGGTTTCCCTGAATCCACGAACTGGCGTGTCCATTCCACCGCACTATCGTCGATTCGGAGGTTCTCGGGAGATCCGCCGCCGGGGATCAGGAGCATGTCGAACTCGGACGGAGAGACGTCGGCGAACGTCACGGTGGAGGAGAGGACCTCGCCCTTTTTGCCCTTGATCTCACCGGTTTCGGTGCCAATGATCGTTACGGTCGCGCCCGCCTTCTCCAGGGCTTCGATCGGTGATGTGGCCTCGACGTCCTCGAAGTTGGCGGCAAGGACGACCGCGACGCGCTTTCCTGATTCAGTCATGTGTATAACACTCCTGGCAACGTGACGGCGGTACGTGCCGCCCCCAGTGAATTCGAGTGGCAGCACTCTGGCTGCCTGTTCCACTCTCGAGCAAGATGCTCACCAGCGGAGACATGCCTGCATGAACCCATCATATCCGCCACCTTCGGACATCGGAGGGCTCACGGATGTACAGCGTGCCGTCCTGATGGAAATTGTCGACGAGGAGGTCGTCCAGTTTCATCGCGACCTCGTGCGTATCCCGTCGATCAATCCTCCCGGGGACGTACGCGAGGTGATTGCCGCTTGCGCCCGCCCCCTCACGGTCGCCGGTTTCACGTCCGAGATCGTTCATGACCGCCCGACGATGCCCAACCTGATTGCACGGCTTGGGAACGATGATGGCCCGGAACTGTGCTTCAACGCCCATGTCGATGTCGTCCCTACCGGAGAGCAGAGTGCCTGGACCCATGATCCGTTTGCCGCCGATCTGGTCGACGGCCGCATCTACGGACGTGGAGCTGGCGACGACAAGGCGAGCGTGACGGCACAGGTCGTGGCGGGCATCGCGCTGGCTCAATCCGGTGTCCCGCTCAAGGGCCGATTGATCGTCAATGAAGTTGCGGACGAGGAGGTCGCCGGCATTCATGGCGCCAAGTTCATCACCGATGCCGGGCTCATCTCCCCCGACTATGTGATCGTCGGCGAGCAGACCATGAACCGGGTCGCTCTTGGCGAGAAGGGCTCGGGTGCCATGTATATCAACGTCCGCGGTCGAACGGCCCATGGCGCACTGCCATGGGAGGGGATGAATGCGATCGAGGCCATCGCAGAGATCATCGTGGCCTTGCGCCGGGAGCACTGGCCAGTATTGGAAACGCGGACGCACCCGTTCTTTCACCACTCATCTGGCTCGGTGAACATGATCGAAGGCGGGGTGAAGGCCAACGTTGTGCCGGACTTCGCCAGGATCTTTATCGATCGCCGCCTCGTGCCGGGTGAATCGCCCGATGGGGTCAGGGAGGAGATCGGCGAGATCGCCCGGCGAGCAGTTGCTGGCATGCCGGGAATCAGAATCGAGGTCGAAGACCCGGGATGGGGCGGCGCCGCGACCTTGCAGGCGGAGGACGCCCCACTGGTGCAGTCGATGATCGGCGCTAACCAGCAGCTCGGCCTCTCGACCGAATTAACGGGTTTCAGCATGGCCACCGATGGCCGGTACTTCGCGAGAAAGGGCATTCCCGCGATCATCTACGGTCCTGGAGATCCCAGACTCGCCCATGTGCCGGACGAATGGGTGGGCGTGGACGAGGTGATCCAGGCGACACGCTCCTATGCGCTGGCTGCTGTCGCATTGCTCACCTGATCGCCGCGATAGGCTGAGCAGTGCGAACGCTCGGAAGCAAGCATTCGCACTTTCGTAAGCCGGCACCGGTGGTCATGCGTTGCTTGACGCCCAGACCTCTAGCGCAGGTTCCCCTTGGGTATCCTATTCGTTTCTATAGCCCCCCAGTGGGCGACATATCCAAGGAGGCAAATCCATCCGGTTCATTGATGCCAGGATGGATTTGCCTCCTTGAAAGAGTCACCATGCCCGGACGGCAATCCGCAAACTTACCCGACGGCGATCCCTTCCGGCTGAAGCGAGAGCGATTTACTTTCGATGAGCGGCAGGATCATGTCGACGAACGCATCAACGCTGATCGCTCCCAAATCATCACCTGACCGAAGCCGGACCGAGACGCTGTCGGCTTCAGCCTCGCGCTTGCCGACGACAAGCATGTACGGCACCTTTCGCAATTGCGCGTTGCGGATTTTCGCCTGCATCCGGGCACCGGACGAGTCGACATCGGCCCGGATCCCGCGTTCCTTCAGGCGATTCCGGACCACTTCCGCGAACGTCGTCTGGTCGTCGGTGATCGGAATGATCACGGCCTGGAGGGGCGCGAGCCAGACCGGGAATGCGCCGGCATAGTGCTCGACGAGGCCACCAACGAACCGTTCCATCGACCCGAGCAGCGTGCGGTGAATCATGGCGACCCTGTGCCGCTCGCCGTCCTCGCCGATGTAGTTCACGTCGAACCGTTCCGGAAGGTTGAAATCGACCTGGATCGTCGGGCCTGTCCACGCACGACCGAGCGCGTCCAGCCACTTGATATCGATCTTGGGGCCGTAGAATGCTCCTTCCCCTTCGTCGAGGTGGTAATCGAGCTGACGCGACTCTAGCGCCTGCTTGAGCGCATCGATCGCGCGGTCCCAGGTCGCTTCATCACCGATCGCCTTATCGGGGCGCGTCCCCAGATAGGTCTCGAACCGGTAGCCGAAGACATCCGCCATGTGGGCAGCGAGATCGATCACGTTGGCGACTTCCTCGACCACCTGGTCAGGGGTGCAGAAGATATGGGAATCGTCCTGCGTGAAGCCGCGGACACGGAGCATGCCGTGCAGGGTGCCGGATCGTTCGTACCGGTAAACCGTGCCAAGTTCCGCGAACCTGATCGGCAGCTCGCGATACGAATGGAGGTTGTCCTTGAAGATCATGATGTGGCCGGGGCAGTTCATCGGCTTGAGGTAATAGTCCACCTCCTCGATCGACATTGGCGAGTACATGTTCTCGCCATATGTCTCCAGATGCCCCGATGTCCTGTAGATCTTCTCCGACGCGATATGCGGTGTGTAGACGAGGTCGTAGCCCCGGGCGAGCTGCTCCTCCTGTTCGAACTGTTCGATGAGATAGCGGATCATCGCCCCGTTGGGATGCCAGAGGATCAGGCCCGGTCCGATCTCTTCGGAAACCGAAAAGAGGTCGAGCTCGCGTCCAAGCCGACGGTGGTCGCGCTTCTGCGCCTCCTCGAGCATGTGAAGGTGCGCGTCCAGTTCCTCCTGGGTAAACCATGCCGTGCCGTAGATCCGCTGGAGCATCGGACGCTTTTCGTCACCTCGCCAGTAGGCTCCGGCGATCGACTGCAGCTTGAACGGGCCGATATCTCGTGTCGACTCAACATGCGGGCCCCGGCAGAGATCGAGAAAATCCCCCTGCTGGTACGTCGAGATCGTCTCTCCTTCCGGAAATCCCTCGATCAGCTCGACCTTGTACGGGTTGTCGCCGAAGATCTCCAGCGCCTCGGCACGTGACACTTCCTTGCGCTCGAAGCGCTCGTTCTTCTTGCGATGGGCGCGCATCCGCTGTTCGATCTGCTTGAGGTCGTCTGGCGTGAGCGATCGTGGCAGGTCGAAGTCGTAGTAGAAACCATTGTCGATCGCGGGCCCGATCCCGAATTTCGCGTCCGGGAACATCTCCTGGACGGCCTCGGCCATTAGATGGGCGGCGGAATGCCGCATGCGCGCCAACTCGAACTCTCGCGTGTCAGCTGTGTCGATCGCAATGTCCATGTTCGAGATGTCTTGAACTTCCGTGGACATGATGCCCTCCCGGGTTTGAAACTCGCCGTCATCAACGGCGCTTCGGATGCAACAGGAAACGGCCCGGCAGTCCGCAAGGGACGCCGGGCCGACGTGGTTCCACCCTAGTTTCGAACACAGCGGGAGAGGACCTGCAGCGTTCGCTCTATTGAGCCCGATAACGGTGGGCGTCCGAGAATCCGTACTGTTGCCCTCGAAGAGGATCACGTTCCGGACCCCGCTCACAGGGGGTACCGCGTATGGCGGCTGTGCTCCGGCTTCCACCAGGTCCGGATTCGCTGTCATGCCTGCCAAAGCGACGCATCCTGATCACAGCGTTCGCTATGCACTTTCTAACGCGATATTAGGTTCCGCTCGCCCGCATGTCAACGTGGGCTCTTCGCCGGCCTGGGTTGCGGTAGGTGATACCGCCCCGGATCAGGATCAAACCGGTTGCGGCGGCGATCGCGATCCAGACGTTGCGCTCCGAGAAACCGCCCCCGGTCACCGGTGCGGCCTCTTCGAGCGCTGGCCTGTCCTCAGCCTGTGCGGGTGCCGGCTGACCGGTGGAGCGGGAAACCGCGCCCCCGGACACGACGCTTCGAGCGATCTGCACGGAGGCGGGATCGGTGAAGCTGGCCGTGTCTCCAGCAAACGATTCTCCGGAAGCGAGAAGCCGCTGTTTCTGATCGAATCCGTACTCCAGGAGCAGGCGATTGTCGTCATACCAGTCGCCGGGCGCGATACCATCCAGCGTGACCGCCACCATCCGCTCATCGCCTTGGCCCGCGATGTTCATCAGGCAATAACCGGCATCCAGGTCGAAACCGGTCTTGCCACCGATGATGGACTCGTTCTCCTTCAGGAGCCGATTGGTGTTGGTCACCTGGAGCCCGTTGGATGCCGTGTACTCGGTCGTGCCGAGCATCTCCATCAACAATGGATCGTTGCTCACATAGCGGGCAAACGCCGCGACATCCCAGGCGCTCGAATAGTGGCCCGGGACGCCCCAGCCGTGCGGGTTCACGAGGTGTGTGTCGGTCAATCCCATGTCGGCGATACGCTGATTCATCAAGTCCATGAACCGTTGGGTAGCCTGCTTGGCAGTATCGCCAGGCTGGGCTCCAAGCGTTCTCGCGATCGCGTTCGCCGCGTCGTTGCCGGATGGCAGGAGCATGCCGTACAGCATGTCTTCAAGGGTGTAGGTCTCCCCAACGCCGAATCCCATGACGGTGCCTGACGATCCGAAATAGTCGCCTTCTGGGGATCGAAGGTCACTGTCCTCTGTCGTGATTGGCGTATCGAGCGGCGCCATCGCCATGGCCTGGACGGCGGTGAAGACCTTGGTCAGGGAGGCAATCGGCACGTCGTCATGGGCGCCCTTCTGGGCGAAGACATGGCCAGTTTCAACGTCCACCACGATATATCGCTTGGAGTTGATCTGCAGCTCCGGTACTTCCTGTGCCGACATGGCGATCAGAGGCAACGGCCGAGCCATGCAAACAATGGCGATGAGCACCAGAAGTCGCCCGTACCTCACGTAAGGTCCACCGGCGAGGTGAGCGGTGTCACGGGGACGAATCGCAGTCGATATGAAGGCTGGACGCATCGATCGAAGGTTTGCACGTTCATCCGGCCACTATACCAAAACACCGGTGCCCTCTTCGGACACCGGTGTTCTGCGGCTGGTGGGCGATACTGGACTCGAACCAGTGACCTCCACGATGTCAACGTGGCGCTCTAGCCAGCTGAGCTAATCACCCAATTGCTCGGAAAGTATAGGTCGCCTACCACGAGAGGGTCAACCCTCGCGCTGTTGCCCGTGTGATCCGGCGAACCGACGCGCGAGTTCGACGAAGTCATCCACTTCAGTTACTACCATGCCACCGCTCGTCTCAATAAAGTATTGAACCTGCAGGTTGACAATCGAGCCGGGATTGTCCCCGGCGAGACGAAAATCCGTTCGTAGTCCAGCGACATACTTGTCGCGCGCAAAGGCATAGCCGATTTCCGCGGCGGTCCCGGAATCCACATCGACCCCGTCTAGAACCGCGAAGACGCCGTCTGCGTGATCGATACTCGCACGGTTCGATCGTCCCAGCTCCACATTGATCACATGCAGCCGGTTTGCCCGTTCGCTGACGCTATCGACCTGCTCGAGCTCTGCGAACGCCGGGGCGAAACGCTGATCGTCCCAAGGGTTCACCAACTTCATATGCTGCCGAAGCCGCCCGGTCAGCTCGTCCATGAAGGACCGAGTTGAGGCGGCGAAGCCGAGCGGCGAGGCGAGGTAGATGGACACCGGCACGGTACAGTTGCTCCATGTGTAAGAGACGGTTTTCGAACTTGCGTCTTGTCGCCAGGGAGAGAGTGAACTGTGAAGTCCTACCCGGATCAGCACCGCGCTTCGCGCTTCGGGTCGGCTGCCTTCGCCGGACTCGTGGTGGCGCTCCTCGCCGTGGTGATTTTCAAGACCCTGCTCGGTCTGGCCTTCGTCCCATCGCTGGTCGTTGCGTGTCTGGCGTTCGTGCTGACAGGCTCAATCGCCCTGAGGCAATCGGTAAGGTAGCTTAGAGCCGTCCCGTTTCCGCTAGTGACCCAGACGTTCGACGGATTTCGCCCGAGGATGCCATATCAAATCGACGCGCCCGAACGCCTTGATCAGCCGCGCTGCCTGCTCGTACATCGGCCGGAGGCCCTCGTTCTTGACCTTCCATCGGCCCAGCAACTGGTTGAGGACAAGCTGGCTGTCACCGTTGACGAGCACTCGCGTTCGAGCGGCGTCGTTGCCTGTGGTTTCCGCTAGCCACTGAAGCGCCCTGATCAACGTCAGGTATTCCGCCTGATTGTTCGTCACCTGATTTCCATAGTCCTCCCGCTGATGGCGGATCACGGTGTCGTCCTGCCTGATCTCGTAGCTGCCGTATCCCTTGCCGGGATTCCCCAGAGATCCACCATCGAACACGATGTGGAAGCGAGCCGGGTCGGTACCCTGGTCGCTCGGCACGACCTTGGAGCGGGATGTCGACGATGCCGGTGATCCTGATGGCATACAAGTGATTCCTTTGGCACGAGGGTGCTTCTACTCGAGTTCTGCCGCCGATGCGCGCATCATCCGATACCGCGCTCAGTAGTGTACGGACACAGGGTAAACCGTCCGCTACTCTACGACGAGGGTTGGGGAGCGGCGGTTGCACGTTGCCGGACTCCGTCGACCAGGTGTGGCGGAACTGACTGATAATGGGCGAACTCCTCGGTATAAGATCCCCGTCCCTGCGTAATCGACCGGAGATCCATGGCATAGCGTTGCAACTCCGCGGAGGGTGCGAAGGCTTCGACCCGGGAATTACCATGCTCACCCGGCTCGATTCCATTGACATGGGCACGCTTGCCGTTGAGATCGCTCATGACGTCACCAAGAAACGCATCCGGAACCGTCACGCAGACCCTGGAGACGGGTTCGAGCAGGGTCGGTTGGGCCTCCCCAACTCCGCGCTTGAACGCTTCCTTCGCGGCGATCTTGAACGCCATTTCATTCGAATCTACGTCGTGATAGGTGCCATCCGTCAGCGTTGCCTTGACGTTCACGACCGGGAATCCCGCGAGTGGTCCAGACTCCAGCGCCTCGCGGATTCCCTTCTCTACCGCGGGAAAATAATTCCGGGGAACGGAACCGCCCACCACCTGTGCGCTGAACTCGAACTCACCTTCGCCGAGAGGTTCGAGTTCCAGGAACACGTGACCGTACTGTCCCGCACCACCCGTCTGCTTCTTGTGCTTGTACTCCGCCCGGACCGGAGTACTGATCGTCTCCCGATAGGCCACCCTCGGCAACGTGATATCGACCTCAACGCCGCTGCGTCGGGTCATCCGATCGAGCGCGATCTGGATATGGGGCTCGCCGATACCGCTGACGATTGTCTCGCTCGATGCCGTATCCCGGGACACGATCAACGTTGGGTCTTCCTCGTGAAGCCGGGTCAGCGCCTGGCTGAGCTTGTCGAGATCAGCCTTGAAGCGGGCGTGAACGGCAGCGGAATACCTGGACTCAGGGAAACCGATCGATTCGAGCACGATGTCCGTATTGTTCGCGCAAAGCGTGTCACCCGTCATGACCGATGCCAGCTTGGCAACTCCCCCGATGTCCCCAACTCCGACCCTCTCGGCCGCGATGTGGTCCTTCCCGAACGGGTAGAACGGCTGGCCGATCCGTTCGTCGGTTCCGCGAGAGGCGTTCCGGACGTGAGAGTGGGCCGATACTGCGCCGGAGAAGACCCGGAAATAGGAAAGCCGGCCGACATGTGGGTCCGAGACCGTCTTGAAGGTCAGTGCCGCGAGAGGAGCGTCATCATCGGCGGTAAGCTCGCCGATTTCACCATTGATCGTGGCAGGCTCGGTTCGCTGGGACGCGGGCGGTAGCTCGCGGACGATCGCGGAGAGAAGCGGTTGGATGCAACGGGTGTACTGCGTCGCGCCACACAGCATGGGCGTGACCGTTCCATCCTCAATGCACGCACGCAACTCGCTGAACAGCTCCTCATCCGAGATGTCCTCATCGTCAAGGTAGCGAAGCATCAGCTCCTCGTTGTGCTCGGCGATGCTCTCAACGACGGCCTTGCGATACGATGCGCACTCCTCGGCCAGCTCCTCTGGAATCGGGACGATCTCGACTGCACCGGCGGCATCGTCGCTGAAGACCATCGCCGTGTTGCTCAGGAGATCCACGACGCCCTTGAAGGTCCGATCCGATCCAATGGGGAACTGGATTGGCGCGACACTTTTGCCGAACACCTGCCGTACCGATTCCACGGTGCGCTCGAAGTCAGCATTCTCCCTGTTCATCTTGTTCGCGAAGATGAGCCGGGGACGCTTGTACTCCTCGCACATCTTCCAGACCTGCTCCGTCCCGACCTGGACACCGGCCGAGGAGTCGATCAGGATCACGGCGCCGTCGACTACCCGCATCGCGGCGTGCGCTTCGCCGATGAAATCCGCATAGCCGGGCACGTCCAGCACGTTGATCTTGTGATCCTCCCATTCGATCGGGATGACCGACGTGCTGATCGACATCGCGCGCTTGACCTCATCGGGGTCGAAATCGGAGACGGTGGAGCCGTCCTCGATCCGGCCGAGGCGGTTGGTGCCGCCGCTGACGAGCAGAAAGGCTTCCACGAGTGAAGTCTTGCCAGCGCCACCATGCGAGAACAGACCGATGTTTCGGATACGTTCGGCGGGGTACTGCTGCATGCGTCACCTCCGGGCATAGGCAGCGCCGAGGATGCATTCCCGGTGCTGCTGACGTGGCACCTAATGGCATGTGATCCTGATCCCCGAAGTATACGAATGGATGCGGTCTTGGCAATAACGCCACCCGGTTTCATGTATGCCGGGCCGGTGGTTCGGGGTCAGTGCCGCTTTACGCGCTCATAGACCAGGCGTAGCCCATCGATCGTCAGGTTGGGAGCGAAGGCATCGATGTGGGACGATGCCTCGGCGAAGATCTCCCCATACCCTCCGGTCACGATCACCGCGGGGTCACCTTGGAGTTCCTCCTTGATGCGAACGATCATCCCCTCGATCATCGAGAGGTAGCCAAGGACGACGCCCGACTGGATCGCCTCGGATGTCGTACGTCCGATCGCGTGCGCCGGTCTCGCCAGCTCGACGGTGAAGAGCCGCGCCGCTCGGGACACCATGGCGTCGAGCGAGACGACGAGCCCCGGCGCCAAGGCCCCGCCGATATAGGAACCCTGCGCGTTCACCACGTCAAAGTTGATCGCCGTGCCGAAATCAATCGAGATGACAGGTGCGCCGAACTGTTCCACGGCGGCGAGCGAGTTGACGAGCCGGTCCGGTCCAATCTCTGCCGGGTTGGGGTAATCGATCCCGATGCCGAGATCAAGATCGACGCCGACAAGCATCGGCGTGACACCCAGCCGTTCCTCTCCCATGGCGGAGAGCCAGCGAGTGACATTGGGGACGACGCTGGAAATCACCATCGCCGAGATGACTCGTGGATTGATGCCGGACTGCGCCAGGACGGGAGCGAGGATCGCGTACCATTCATCGGGCATCCGGTCACGGCGGGTAGACATGCGGGCGGTCGTGACAACCTCCGGCGAGTCCAAGCCGAATACCCCGACGACGGTATTCGTGTTCCCAACGTCCACGACCAGCAGCATGGGTCAACCCTCTTCCAGTTCCTGTCATCTTCCATACAAAACAATTCAATCAAGTGAACCTCAACTGTATCCGGGATCGACTTCCACGTCGCTCAGGCGTTGCGAGAGGAAGTTCGACATCCATCAGGAAGGTGTCGCACAGATGGCACAACACATCCAACCACCGTCGCGGGCCAGGGGCTCCCGGTCACAACGGGCGGCTGGCGCCGATGGACTTAGCGTCGTGCACTATGTCCTGAGGATGACTGCGCTGTTTCTCTTCGTACTGGTTGCCGGGTTCGGCATGGGACTGATCATCGAGCGTTATGTGCTCGATTCATCGCTCGATGACGCCGGTTTTCGGGACTTCGAAGCCGTTTCATCGTTGGTCCAGGACAATTACTACTATCGTCCCACCGAAAGCGACGATCGGGAGGCGTTCAACCGGGCATTGGAACAGCATGCCATCGGCGGCATGCTCACGAGCCTGGAGGATGAGTACACACAATACCTGATGCCGGAAGCGGCCCAGGTCGCATCGGAGCAGCTCCAGGGCGAGTACGGCGGCGTTGGAGTGGAGCTCACCGTCCGGGGAGGCGCGCTCGTCATCAATCGCGTCTCGCCGGAAGGACCCGCGTCACGCGCGGGTGTCAGCGCGGGTGAACGGGTTCTGCGGGTCGATAATCGCCCCGTCCAGGTGGGGACCGATTCTGCCCCAACTGGCGATCTTCGGGGACCGATCGGGCAACCGGTGACTTTGAGGATCGGCGATGCCACCGGTGAGCGCGCTCGCGACGTGGTGCTGGAACGTGAAGTGATCGTCGTGCATCCTGTCTCCTTCGCGATGTTCGAAGGCACCTCGTATGCCTGGATCAGGATCGACATCTTCGGGGACAGGACGGTGGCCGAGCTCGATGGTGCCCTGCAGGCGGCAGACAAAAGCGGTGCAACCGGGATCATCCTGGACTTGCGGGGCAACGGCGGAGGGTGGGTCACCTCGGCCCAGGAGACGATCGGACGATTCGTCGATGATGCCAATGGACCAGCCCTGTATGAGGACGTCTCTCCCGGACCGGGTGGCGAGGTTGGTCTTCCCATCCTGAATCCGGAACCCGGCCCAAGTGCGCTTCCGGTGGTTGTGGTCGTCGATGGCGGGACCGCCAGTGCCGCGGAGATCGTCGCCGGCTCGCTGCGGGATCATGATCGGGCAGTGGTGCTTGGCACGGACACGTTCGGGAAGGGATCGGTGCAACGAATCTTCGACTTCGAGGATGGAGCATCCCTGCGGGTCACGGTCGCCGAGTGGTTCACTCCAGACAAGAAGCGCATCGAGAACGAAGGCATCCATCCCGATTTCGTCGTCAGCCCGGACGAAATGAACGGGGTCTTGGTCGATCCGTTCCTGCAAGCGGCCAGCACGTTGCTCGATCGGGGCCCGGCGCGCTCGGCCGACCGTGCAAATGCGGGCACGGCGGTGGCCAGTCCGGTCACCTCGCCCGTGCCACCACGGTAGCGAGTCAGTTTTTACATTGTGACACCACGATTTAACATTCATGTTACCGCTCCTTAATCTCCGCCTCCTACCATGTTGCCGTGACCAGAGACTGGCCAGGCTACTGGCAACGGCGTCAACGTGAGCGGAGTGGTGAGTGGTGAGGAGAACGGTCGAACGCGAAGAAGCAGCGCATGTGCTCCTCGTCGAGGACGATCCCACGTTGCGCAGCACGCTTGCGTTCAATCTGAATCGTGAGGGGTATACCGTTTCCACGGCGGACAACGGAGTTTCGGCTCTGGAAGTCGTCGCCGAGTTCGGTGACACCCTTGATCTCATCATCCTCGACGTCATGCTCCCCGGACTCAACGGCTTCCAGGTACTGCGGTCGGTCCGCCGGGATTTGGATGTCCCTGTCCTGATGCTTTCCGCACGGGGCGAGGAGCAGGACAAAATCGACGGTCTCGAGCTGGGTGCTGACGATTATGTGGTCAAGCCGTTTGCGCTGAGGGAGCTGCTGGCCCGCATTCGTGCCGCAGTGCGGCGACGCGCCGTGGCTTCGGCGAAACCGCCTGGGGTGCTGTTCCGGGGCGATCTCCGGATCGAGCCGGAGCGGCGACGCGCCGTTGTTGGAGAAACCGAGCTCCAGCTGCGGCCGAAGGAATTCGGTCTTCTGGTCACCATGGCGCTGGAACCCGGACGTGTGTTTGACCGGCAGGAATTGCTGGACATGATCTGGGGCAGTGACGTGTTCGTCGATGAGCGAACGGTCGATGTTCACATCTCCTGGCTTCGCGGCAAGCTGAGCTTGGCTGGCCTCGAAGACGCGGGCATCCGCACCGTCTACGGTGCCGGATACCGGTTCGTGCTCGCTGGCGAGGCGCAGGCGGCACCGGCTGGAACATCTCCCTTGTCGTGATCGATGAATCACCGAGGTAACGGGCCGTCGATCCAGGCCGGGCGTCCAAGCCTGCCTGGCGACGAGGAGTGGTGAATGACGGTCATTCATCGGACGAGAAGAACGTGAGAGGTAGGCGTTTCCGGATGAATTTCGAGCGAGGAACAGTGACCCGGCGAAGCGTCGTTGCCGGCGCAGTGGGTAGCCTTGTGTTGGCACGAGTGGCCAAGGGCCAGGAAGCGACGCCCGCGCCGTACGAAGCACCAGAAGACATCGGTGAGCTTAGCGGCAGCTTCGAGTCGGACGGCTCCTCCACCGTGGGCCCACTGACCGAAGCCGTTATCGAAGAATTCGCGGGCATCGCCCCGGACGTAGCGATCACCAATGGCATTTCCGGATCGGGCGGCGGTTTCGAACGATTCGCCAATGGTGAAATTGCCATCTCGAACGCGTCCCGCGAGATCGCCGACGACGAGGCGGAGCTCGCTGCGCAGAACGGTATCGACTACTATCGCTTCGATGTGGCCCTGGACGGCATCACCGTCGTCGTCAGCGCCGAAAACGACTTCGTCGAGTCGCTGACCGTGGACCAATTGGCGCAGCTCTGGAGCGCTGATGGCGGGGTGACGAATTGGTCCGACCTGAACCCGGACTGGCCGGAGGAGCCGGTCGAGCTCTACGGACCGGGCTCGGACTCTGGGACGTTCGACTTCTTCAACGAGGCCATTCTCGGCGAGGCCGAGGTGCGGACCGATTACAACCCGAGCGAGGATGACAACGTCCTTGTCCAGGGCGTGCTTGGAAGCCCGTATGCGCTCGGCTACTTCGGCTACGCCTACTACGTCGAGAATCAGGACAGCCTGCGGGCGGTTCCGATCGACGGCGGTTCTGGTCCCGTCGAGCCCTCCGTCGAGACGATCGCCGACGGCTCGTACGATCCACTTTCCCGCCTGCTGTTCATCTATGTGAACGCCGAAGCCCTGCAGACGGATCCTGCGGTTCAGGAGTTCATACGCTTCTACCTAGCCACGAGCGACGAGCTTGCCGAAGATGTCGGATACATTCCGCTTCCTGGCGAGCTTGAGATCGAGCAGCAGACCAAGGTCGAAGGAGCGATCAGCGGCGAGATCGAGCCTGACAGCCAGTCCGAGTCCGCCCCCGCAACTCCGGCGACTCCCGTATCCTGATCGCGCTCTCCCGCGTGACCGAGCCCTGCCGCATGCGGCAGGGCTCAGCGTGATGAATGTCGGCCCACCGGCGGCGAGTGGTTGGTCGGAGTCAACCGTTCGCTCTGACGGGGACGCGGCGAAACGCTCCGTGAGCACCTGTAGGGATTCGAACACGATATGCATGAGACCAGGCGCCAAAGTGAGACGGTGGAATGCCCCATAGGTTGAGGAAGGACGTTGATGGCTGATGTGGCCATGGGCGGGAGACCGCCCGCAATGGACCTTTCCGGGAAGCGTAACCGCGCCTTTTCGGAATCGCTGATCAAATGGATTCTCGTGGCGTGTGCGGCGTTTACCGTGCTGACGACATTGGGCATCATCCTGATCCTGGTTTATGAATCCATCAACTTTTTCCGGGGGACCGGGATCGGCAGCTTCTTGTTCGGAAACGAATGGACGGCGCTCTTCCCGAGCAATCAGCACTTCGGCGTACTGCCCTTGGTCCGGGGAACATTGATGATCGCGCTCATCTCCGCGTGTATCTCGCTTCCTCTGGGTCTTATGGTGGCAATCTACCTGAGCGAATATGCAGGACACCGTGCGCGGTCCATCCTTAAGCCAATCCTCGAAATCCTGGCCGGTGTCCCCACCATCGTCTACGGGTTCTTTGCGCTCAAGTTCATTACGCCAAACCTGGTCCAGCCCCTGTTCGACGTAGGGGTGTTCAATGGACTGGCCGCTGGGATCGCCGTCGGGATCATGACCTTGCCGCTCGTCGCGTCCCTTTCCGAAGATGCCCTCCGTGCGGTGCCGCGATCCCTGCGCGAAGCGTCGTACGGCCTCGGGGCCACCAAGTTCGAGACATCCGTCCGGATCGTTGTTCCGGCCGCGGTCTCCGGAGTGATCGCATCGTTCATCCTGGCAATTTCCCGGGCGATCGGCGAAACGATGATCGTCGCCCTTGCGGCGGGCAGCCGTCCTGCTGGACAAGGTGCCGCGGGGCCGTGGGATCCGCGCGAGAGCATGCAGACGATGACCGGTTTTATCGCCCAGGCATTTAGCGGAGACGTAGCTCGTGGCACGCCCGCGTTCTACTCCCTGTTCGGGGTTGGCTTGCTCCTGTTCTTGATGACACTCCTGATGAACATCCTCAGCCAGTGGGTCGCTCAACGGTTTCGGAAGGAGTACGAATGAGCGCATATTCTGAGGTTGAAGTCGCACGGCGGGCGCTGGATACACCCGTCGTTCGGTGGTCGCCGCGAATCCGGGCGCGAAAGGCGATCGGTGCAGCCTGGAAGTACCTGTTTCTTGCCGCAACGGTCCTTGGAGTGGTCCTCCTCGGAATGTTGCTCTGGTCGGTCATCGAGCCGGGCTGGAGTTGGCTGTCCTGGCACTTGATCACCGAGATGCCTTCCCGCAGGGCTGAAGACGCGGGCATGAACTCGGGGATCTGGGGGTCATTCTGGATCGTCGTCGGCGCCTCCCTCTTCTCCTTCTTCGTGGGAGTTGGCACGGCGGTGTATCTTGAGGAGTACGCGCCACGCAATCGCTACACGCGATTCCTGCAGACCAACATCTCCAACCTCGCGGGTGTGCCCTCGGTCGTCTACGGTCTTCTCGGTCTCGTCTTCTTCGCGGAGTGGCTGAACCTGGGGCGTTCGCTCTCGGCGGGCGCACTAACGATGGGCCTGCTGATCCTGCCGGTCGTCGTAATATCAGCGCAGGAAGCAATCAGGGCGGTTCCGTTGGGATTGAGGCAAGCATCGTATGGCCTGGGGGCGACTCGATGGCAGACGGTTCGGCATCACGTTCTGCCGACCGCCATGCCGGGGATCCTGACCGGGATGATCCTGTCGATGTCCCGGGCGATCGGCGAGACCGCGCCATTGATCGTTGTCGGCGCATCCAGCCTGGTGTTGACGAGGCCCGATTCACCGTTCAGCAGCTTCACGGCCATGCCTGTGCAAATCTTCAACTGGTCCACCCGACCGCAAGCGGAATTCGAGCATCTTGCGGCCGCCGCGATTCTCGTCCTGCTCGCGGTCCTGCTCAGCATGAATGCGATCGCGATCATCCTTCGTCAGCGTCTCAGCGACAAGAACAGGTGGTAACCATGGCGACCGAAACGCGCGTCACTCCAAACATCCCCAGGGTCGCGGCCGATGGATTCAAGGCGGAGAACAGCATCACCCAGCTGGAGTCCGTGGTCCAGTTGCGTGATGTCTCCGTCCATTATGGAGAGAAACTCGCGGTCACGAATGTCACCATCGATGTCCCGAAGAATCGCATAACTGCCTTTATCGGACCATCAGGCTGCGGCAAGAGCACCGTCCTGCGATGCATCAACCGGATGAACGACCTGGTACCGACGGCCAGGGTCAATGGCAGCATCCTGTATTTCGGTCAGGAGATCCTTTCGCCAAAGGTCGATCCGGTGGAAGTGCGGCGCCGGATTGGCATGGTGTTCCAGAAGCCGAACCCGTTTCCGAAGAGCATCTTCGACAATGTCGCCTGGGGGGCGAAGATCAACGGGTTCAAGGGCAACATCAATGAGCATGTCGAACGATGCTTGCGCCAGGCTGCCCTTTGGGACGAAGTCAAGGATAAACTCAAGGATAGCGGGATGGCGCTCTCCGGCGGGCAGCAGCAGCGACTCTGCATCGCCCGGGCGTTGGCGATCAGTCCTGACGTGATCCTGCTCGATGAACCAGCCAGCGCTCTCGATCCGATCTCGACGTTGAAGATCGAAGAACTCCTCCGGGAACTGGAGACCAGGTACACGATCGTAATCGTGACGCATAACATGCAGCAGGCAGCGCGAGTTTCCGACCAGACAGTATTCTTTTCCCTCAACGAGCGTCGTGAGGGTGTTCTGGTCGAGACCGGGCCGACCGAAAAGATCTTTACCAACCCGGATGATCGACGCACCGAGGACTACATCACGGGGCGCTTCGGATGAACGCGCTCTCGATGCGCAGCAACGTTGAGATGCCCCGTCGCTTCCGGCGGTCACCCGCCTAGTGAGAATCGTCCATGACGCGAGCAGCGTATGAAAATCAGATTCGTGATCTCCGCGATCAGGTCGTTTCGATGGCGAGCATGGTCGACAAGGCCATCGCGCGAGCCATCGAGGCGCTTGAGTACCAGAATGTCGATCTCGCGCGACGGGTTCGTAAAGACGACAAGATGATCAACGCCGCCAGGTGGGAGGGTGAAGACAGTGCCTTGCGCATCATCGCCACCCAGGGGCCGATGGCTGGCGACTTGCGGCAGATCGCTGCGGCACTCCAGATTTTCACGGACCTCGAGCGAATGGCCGATCATGCGGCCGGGGTCGCCAAGATCGTGGTCGAGACCGCCGACGAAGCACTGCTTAAGCCACTTGTGGATATTCCACGGATGAGTGTGGTCGCCCGCGAGATGCTGAGCAGTTCGATCACGGCATTCGTCGAACAGGACGAAGCGCAGGCCCGGCGGGTGGCGATTCGGGATGATGAGGTCGATGATCTGTACGATCAGGTCTACCGTGAGCTGCTGACGTACATGCTGGCGGATCCTGGCACGATCAATCGGGCGACGCACCTGCTCTGGGCCGCCCACAATATCGAGCGAATCGGGGATCGGGTGACGAACATTTGCGAGCGGGTCATCTTTACCGTCACCGGAGAGATAGAAGCGATGGATGGCGGCCGCAAAAAACGTCAGAAATCCCGAAGCGCTGCCGCATCCGCGAGTGGTGTGTCCGGGTGATCGGTGCGCCACTGCGCGAATGCCCTGTGCAACGCGGGCACGACCTCCTCAAGCTCTGCGGGCGGTTCGATCCATGTGGCAATGCCGAGTTGCGCTTCGGTAGACGGTTGGTGATCTTCTGGTAATGGACCAAAGACGACAAATGGCGCGGCTGTTCGCGCGGCTGATGCCTTCGCGCGTTGTGACGATCCACGCAGGCGGCGCATCAGCTCGAAGGCGTCGAAGCTTTGCAGCGTCGCATCGATCACGACGAGGTCGAACTGCCTGAGACGAAACACCTCCAGGGCCTGCAGTCCACTCGCGATGACCGAGGTCCAGAACCCCCCCAGCGGAAGCCCTTCTGACAGGAATGCCACAAGGGACGGATCATCGGAAACGATCAACACATGTGGCCGTTCCTGGTGACGCTGCGCTTCGATTCTAGGTCGCGTCATATGGTGCGCCGCCAGGGCCACGAGAGTCGCCGTGCGCTGGACTGCCGATCCGTCCAAAGGACCGCCAGGAGCTGATCTTCCCCCATGATCTTGGAGTCGTGTGATGATCGTGTTCGTGACCTGGTGTTCAAGTACGTCGTTCTCCTGTCGCTTCCGGTCGACGACCTGTACGTTACCACTCACCGACCGACCTTTGCGCGGTGGATCGGCCGCCGGTCTGTCCGGGGAGCGATTGGCGGGGCGTACTGCCACGTTCGTTCCGCCCAACGTCATGTAGTGCTTGTCAATCTCGACCGGATCGATGTTTCTCGCCCGTACGCGCTCGAGGTCGTCGTCGCCGAAGAACTCCTGCACATGCGGGACCACATCGATGGCGACACGCGCCGGCATTCCCATCATGGGTACGACCGGATCGCCCATCGTGTGTCCAGGCTCACTGGCGTTTCGCTGCCCGAGATCCGCTCGGCGCTGCTTCCTGTCGAGCGCCGGCCGGTGAAGTACCGATACGGGTGCTCGCGGTGCGGCCTGCGGGTCGATCGCCGGCGCAAGGGAACCTGGTCGTGCGGCCGATGCGCACCGACTTTCGATCGGCGGTTCCTCCTGACGATCGTCGAGGAGCTCGATCGGCCCCCCGGGTAGCGGATGGTGTGACGCGGTCCATGCCTCTCTCCGAATTCCAATCGAAGCGACGATGTAGACTACAGGGATTCTCGATCGTCGAGCTCCTGATGATTCGATTGCAAGAGTGCAGGCTGTACTGGTGGTGTTCTTCAAGCTCGTCTGGCGTGGCATCCGGGATCTCTTCGAGCAATTTCTCAGCCTGGTCTGGTTTTCGCTCTTGTGGTGGCTGTGCGTGGTCCTGGTCGTTCCCGGTCCTCCGGCGACTGTCGCCCTCTATGCCATGGCGGATCCGCGTCGGCAAGTGTCCACGCCAGAATTCCGGGACGCCGTAGATGTGTTCACGTCGTCGTTCAGGCGGTCCTGGGGCGTTTTCCTCTTCACCGTTCCGCTGATGGCGATCCTGATCTGGAACCTCTATTTCTTTGGCGGCACCAATCAGATCCTGGCGGCAATGTCTCCGCTCTGGCTCATCATGCTGGTGCTGATCTGGGTGCTCATGCTGTATGCCTATGCCGTGGCGGGCACGATGGAGTCGGGAACGCGGAACGCGTTCCGTGGCGCGATGTTCGTGCTGGTCAGTCGACCCTTCGTCTCCATCACCCTTAGCGTCTTCAGCATCGCACTGATCGTGGTAATGACACTCACCGTGGTGCCAATGTTGCTGTTCGGTCCGGCTCTGATCGCGAGCATCGTCAATCGAGTCGTGCTCTACGTTTTAGGCGTGGAGATTATCGACCCGTCGGCTCCGACGACGGAACGAGCTTACGAGCGGGAGCGCGGAATCAACCCTGATCGCAGTTGGCTCTCTCGGCTGCGACCCGGCGGCGACAGGACACGACGGTGACTGACCGTCCCAGTGCGTCCGCGTCGAGTCGACCTATCCCACCGGCACAGCGAAACGGGCTTCTGGATGAGCCCGGCCCTGTCAAGACGTCGAGGTGGCCACGTACGTCCCGGCGGCAGGAACGGATCGATGATGTCCTGGGACGCCGGCAGCCGTCACTGACGATCGTCCTCGAAGACGTGCACGATCAATGGAACGCCAGCGCGGTCTTGCGCTCCTGCGATGCGGTTGGCGTGCTGGACGTGCATTTGGTCTACGTCAACGATCCGCCGCCGCGGAAGGCATTCGATCGCAAGACGTCGGGATCGGCGGCGAAGTGGGTCGCGCTTCACACGCACACGTCGATCGAGACATGTTACGAGTACCTTCGTGAACGAGGCTTCACCATCTTCGCCTCGGCGCTACGGGCGGACAGCCAGGATGTGTACGAGGTAAATTTTCGTCAGCCGACCGCGTTGGTCCTCGGCAACGAGAAGCGGGGAGTGTCGGATCTTGCCGCGGATTGGGCCGATGGCACGTACCTGATCCCGATGCACGGGATGGTCGAAAGCCTCAACATCTCGGTCGCCTGCGCAGTCTCCCTGTACGAGGCACTTCGCCAACGGCGTGCGGCCGGGATGTACGAGACCCCGGGACTCGGTCCAGACGCGCTCGGCCAGATGCGAGAGGAATGGTTGCGCAAGTAAACGGTGCAATCAGGATACCTTGGACGCTTCTTCTTCCTGAACGCGTACCAGGCAAGCTATCGCGAGTGGAACCAGTTGCTCATCATCGTTGATCCGGATCCGGATTGGACCATCATACGGGAGCCGTTCGCGAACGGTCAGTGATGTGCCTGGTCGGAGCTCGTGCGTTGACATGTATCGCAACTTTTCCGCGTCCCGATCGCTAACGCGGCTGATGGTAGCCGTGACGCCAATCTCGAGGTCCGGAAGCGCGACATCCTCGACCGACGGGATCGTGCCAGCGCGAGTCGGGATTGGATCACCGTGGGGATCGAACTCCGGATAGTCGAGAGCCCGCTCCATCCGCCGTTCCAGCTCCTCGGAAACGTGATGCTCCAAGCGCTCCGCTTCCTGATGCACTTCATCCCATTCGAATCCGAGCGCCCGCGCCAGGTAAAGCTCCAGCAGCCGGTGATGGCGGATGACTTCAAGGGCGACACCACGGCCGGAGGCCGTGAGCGATATGCCGTGATACGGATTGTGAACGACCAGCTTCAGGTCGTCGAGGCGCTTGATCATGTTCGTCACGGATGGACCGCTGAGGCCAAGCGCCTCGGCCAGTCTCAATGTCGTGACCGGTCCGCCTTCCTGCTCGAGTGCGTACGCAGCCTTAAGGTAATCCTCCATGGCATGCGTAACCCTCGTATCCCCCCCAAAGCGTTCACGGCTTGGGAGGTTGTCTTCCGGCGCGCTCGGCATGCTCATGCGGCCTGCTCCTGCATCGGCGAAACGGGAATCCGGGCAGCGACAACCTGCTTTCGGATCATGGTGATGAATTCACATTCTATCGCATCGTCAGGAGCCAAAGGCGATGCAAATTGCGCCAGGCAGCGGCTGCCTTCATGAGGGAGCGCCGGAACCCGGCGACGATCGCGGGACATCCAGCTGTCCGCGCTCATCGAGAACGAGCCGGTTCTCCTCCCGGGCATCCGAAACCGCCCGGGCCGTTGCTGCCTCCGGCCAGCCGAATGCCGACCCAAGCGTCAGCGCGGGCACAGGCCCGTTCTTGGCGCGTACGTGGGCGACAACAAGGTCCTGCACGAAACGACGACGTTGGCGCCGCCGGAGGACCATCTGAGCCACCAGACCCTGAGTCGGCGCGAACATGAACGCGAGGAAGAAGATCCCACCAAGTACCGCCGCGATTGCTCCGGAGATCGACCCGTTGATGACCCGGGCGAGCCAGTAGCCAAGGATCGCCGACCCGCTGCCGATCGCGACCGAGAGGGCCAGCAAGATTGTCAGGCGTCGGGTGAGAAGCTGAGCCGTCGCGGCAGGAACGACCAGCAGGGCAACGACCAGGATCGCGCCCACGGCATCGAAAGCCACGACGGTCGTGGTGGAGACCGCCGCCATCAGCAGGTAGTGCAGCAGAACCGGTGACATGCCAAGGGCCGCCGCAAAGCCAGCGTCGAACGTCGAGAGCTTGAGTTCCTTGTACAGCAGCGCGATGAAGAGCAAATCGATCGCCAGCATCGTGCCGACCGTCCAGAATGCCTGGACGCCGAGATCCCAGCCAAACATTTCCAGCCGATAGAGCGGCACATAGGCAATCTCTCCATAGAGCACCGCGTCGACATCGATATGTACCTGGGATGGAAATCGGGAAACGATGATCACGCCGATGGCGAACAGGAACGGAAAGACAAGACCGATCGCCGCGTCTTCCCTGACCAGCCTGCTGCCTTCGATCCAGCTGACCAGCGCCACGGTGAGGATGCCGACCGCTCCGGCTCCGATGATCATCAGCACTGGAGAGCGAGAACCAGTGATCGCGAACACCGCAACGATTCCGAGCAGGATGCTATGGCTGATCGCGTCACCCATCAGCGCCAGGCGGCGAAGGACCAGGAAGGCCCCCACAAGTCCGCACGATGCTCCCACCAGGGCACCGGTGATCATGATCACAAGGGATGCGCTCATCATGCCGGCACGTCGTGGTGAACCGTCGTCTCGAGGCGCGCGGCGAAGGTCCGGGACCGCGCCCGGCGAGCCTGAAGGTTCCAGAGCAATCCCCGCTCGGGAGCGAGCAGCAGCGAGACGATGACCAGTAGCGAAGCGAAGAGCACGATCATTGGGCCGGTCGGGAGGCGATCGAAGAGACTGCTCGATACAGCTCCCAGCAGACCGCTCACCATGCCGAAACACCCGGACACGATGATCATGGACGTGAGCTGCCTTGTCCATTGCCGGGCCGCTACGGCTGGCGCGATCAGCAGCGAGACCATCAGGATCACTCCCACGGTCTGAAGTCCGATCATCACCGCCGCGACAACCAGGCCGGCAAGGAGCGTTCCAGTCAAACCTGGCCGGAAGCCGAGCGACGCGGCGAAATCAGGATCGAAAGCGAGGAGCTTGAACTCCTTGAACAGGAGCGCAACCGTCCCTAACGCTATCGCGGAGGCAATGCCCATGACGATCAGGTCTCCCGGGAGGATCGTCGCGGCCTGGCCGAAGATGAATCGGTCGAGCCCGCTCTGGCCAGCGTCATCCGTATGCTGAATCCGCGTCAGGAGCAACACGCCAATGCCGAAGAATACGCTCAGGACGATGCCGAGAGCCGTTTCCTGCGTGATCAACGACCACCGGGTGATGGCCAGCATGACCAGTGTCCCGATCAGGCCTGTCAGCAAGCCTCCCAGGAGAAGCCAGCCGCTCGATCGGGTTCCGGTCAGCATGAATGCGAGACAGATGCCTGGCAGCGCGGCGTGAGCGAGCGCGTCGCCGATCAGGCTCTGGCGGCGGAGCACCGCGAAGCATCCGAGCACTCCGCTGGTCAACCCCAGGAGGAGTGAACCGATGATGACGTTCTGTAGCGTCGCATCCCACGTCAGGTCGAAACCGAGCAAGCCGATCGTTGTCATCGTTGCGTTCCCTGGTCGGCCTCATGGTCACTGACTGCTGCAGGGGTCCCGCTACCCACTGGATCGAGAATTGGAGCACCGGCCGCGGAGTACGTGGACCGGAGATTGACCTCCGTGAAAACGTCAGGCACCGTCCCGGCGGCGATCATCTGCACGTTGAGCAGGGCCACATTGTCGAAGTACTCGGGGACGGACTGTAAGTCATGGTGCACAGCGACAACCGTCTTCCCGGCGTCTCGGACATCCCTCAGCAGTTCGACGATCGCGCGTTCGGTCACGGCATCGACGCCGACGAACGGTTCATCCATCAGGTAGAGATCGGCTTCCTGTGCCAGGGCCCTCGCAAGAAAGACGCGCTGTTGCTGTCCGCCCGAAAGCTGGCTGATCTGCCGCTTGGCATATGCGCTCATGCCAACCTTGCGTAGCGCCTCCAGGGCGACATGACGATCGGTGGAACCGGGTCGCCGGAACCAGCCGATGCGGCCGTATCGACCCATGGTGACGACATCGAGCGCGTCGGTCGGAAAGTCCCAATCCACCGAACCACGTTGCGGAATATAAGCTACCCGGGACCGGACCTTGGGAAGCGACTCCCCAAAGATCCGCACAGAGCCCGCCGCGATAGGTACCAATCCGAGAATCGCTTTCAGGAGCGTGCTCTTGCCGGCGCCGTTCGGTCCGACAATCGCGGTGATCTTCCCCGGTTCGATATCGAGATCGACATCCCAGAGCACTGGTGATTCGTTGTAGGCAACCGTCAGGTCACGCACAGCGATCACAGGTTCCACAGGCTCTACTGGCGTGATGGAGTCGATTTGAGGGGCTGGGCGAGTGGACTGGACAGGCGCTGAGATCATTCCGCGTCTTCTCCTTCGAGGCCGGCGACAATCGTATCCACGTTGTGCCGGAACATGCCGAGATACGTCCCTTCCGGGGTGTCGAAGTCCCCCAGCGCATCAGAGAACAACTCGCCGCCGATCGACACTTGCCAATTTCGATCGGTGGTGGCGACCTGCACCGCTTCGATGGTCCGTCGTGGGACGCTCGTCTCGACGAAGATCGATGGCACCTGTCGCTCGACGAGCAGGTCAGCGATCCGCTGGACATCCCGGATACCAGCCTCTGTCGAGGTGCTTATTCCCTGCAAGCCGACGACTTCGAGACCGTATCGACGTCCGAGATACCCGAAGGCGTCGTGGGCCGTGACAAGCACCCGCTGCTGATCGGGGATGGCAGAGAATCGCTCGGCGGCATAGCGGTCGAGCTCATCCAGCTGGAGAGTGTATGAGGCGACCCCATCGGCGTACGCCTGGCTATGGGAGGGATCGATAGAGGTCAGGGCCTGGCCCATCGAGCGGCACGCGTATGCCCACATGGTCGGATCAAACCAGACATGGGGATCCGGATTGCCTTGGAACTCGGCCGGCGATGTAAGCAAGTCTGCCGGGATCGCATCACCAACCGGGAAGACGGGGCGCCGTTCGCTCAGCCGTTCGAGCAACTCGCCCAGCTTGCCTTCGAGGTGCAGTCCATTGAAGAAGATCGCGTCGCTGTCGATGAGTTCTTCGACGTTTCGCTCGCTGGCCTTGAAGAGGTGTGGATCCACTCCGGGTCCCATCAGGCCATCGACACTGACACGCTCACCGCCGACCTGGCGTGCAAGGTCGGCAACCTGACCAGTCGTCGCCGTGACGCGGATGATGCGATCGCCCAGGTCGGGAAGCTCCTGTCCCTGGCTGATGCGTCCACATCCGGTGATGATCGGCAGGGCGAGAAGCGCAAGGAACGGGCGCCACCGAGATGACACCGGGACAGAATTCAAAGCGGACGGCGAGGTTCGGGTCACGTGGCAACCTGTCGGAGCGTCGATGCGGATATGAGCAGCGGGCGGCGAGGCGTCCAGGATCGTTGAGTTTGATGAGAAGGAGAATGATGCGCCAACGCCGCTGCTTCCATTTCACTGAGACTAAATTAGCATAGACTAAACCCGTCAGTCAAGAGAAGGGCGGGCTTTGCGGGCCCGCCCCCTGGTCCTACCGATTTACTAAATCAGAGATCGAACGGCATGTTCTTGGGCATCTTGCCCTTTTTCGCCATCTGGCTGAACTGTCCCATCATCTTCTGCATGTCCTTGAATTGGGACAGCAGCCTGTTGACATCCTGTCGCTCGACCCCGCTTCCCCTGGCGATCCGTCGCCGTCGGGCGTGGTCGATACGCTCAGGATGACGACGTTCCCAGGGGGTCATGCCCCGGATGATGGCTTCGACCTGTTTATAGTCGTCATCCGAGATCTGCGCCTTTGCCTGACGCATCTGCTGACCGAGGCCGGGAATCATGTCCATCAACTGGCTGAGCGGTCCCATCGCCTTGATCTTCTGCAGCTGATCGAGGAAGTCCTCAAGATCGAACTGCCCCTTCATCATCCGGGACTGGAGGCGCTCGGCCTCCTTGTCGTCGGTCTGCTCCTGGGCGCGCTCGATCAGGGACAGGACGTCGCCCATGCCAAGGATGCGGCTGGCGAGCCGATCGGGATAGAAAGGTTCCAGGGCGTCGAGCTTTTCCCCGGTACCGATGAACTTGATCGGCACACCGGTGACGGCCCGGATCGAAAGCGCCGCACCGCCGCGAGCATCGCCGTCCATCTTCGTCAGCACCAGGCCAGACACGCCGAGGCGGTCGTTGAAGGTCTGGGCAACGCCAACCGCTTCCTGTCCGGTCATCGCGTCGGCCACGAGCAGGATTTCCGACGGGTTGAGCTCGTCCCGGATGTTCACCAGCTCCTGCATCAACGGCTCATCGATCTGGAGTCGACCGGCGGTGTCGATGATGACCGGGTTGTGACCACGCTCCTGGGCGAACCGCAGGGAGTTGTAGGCAATGTCGACCGGATTCGCCCTGGTCCCTTCTTCGTAGACCGTGAGGTTGGCCTGCTTGCCGAGCGACTGAAGCTGATTGACCGCCGCTGGCCTGTACACATCGGCCGCAACCATCAGCGGATTCAGGCCCTGCTTCCGGAGGTGAAGCGCGAGCTTGGCGGAATGCGTCGTCTTTCCTGACCCCTGAAGGCCAACCATCATGATGATCTGCGGCGGTCGGTTGGGAGTGTTGAGCGGGACCTGATCCTTGCCGAGGATGGTGATCAGCTCCTCATTGACGATCCCGATCGCCGTCTGGGCCGGTGACAGGGAGCGCATGACGTCCTGCCCCAGCGCGCGCTCACGCACCACAGCGACGAAGTCCTTGACCACCTTGAAGTTGACATCGGCTTCGAGAAGCGCGCGGCGAACCTCGCGCATCGCGTCATCGACGTCCTTTTCGGTGAGCCGACCCTTTCGGCCAAGTCGCCCGAAGGTCTCGTTCAGTCGGTCCGATAATGTCTCGAACATCGATTACAGCCCTTCACCATCGCCGAAGAACAGCGAGTCGACGTACGTTGTCGGGCGGAACTCCGCCATGTCGGTGGCCTTCTCCCCGGTGCCGATATAGGTGATCGGCGTTCCTATCTCCTTGGCGACAGAGAAGGCGATCCCGCCCCGCGCGGTTCCATCCAGCTTCGAGATCATGATGTCCGTTATCTCAACAGATTTGGTGAATTCGTTGGCCTGCACGAGGCCGTTCTGGCCGGTGGTGGCGTCGATCACTAGCAGGACCTCCTGCGGGGCGTCCGGCACCTGCCGCTGCATGATCTTGCGCAGCTTCTGCAGCTCCGCCATGAGGTTGTGCTTGGTGTGGAGGCGGCCCGCGGTATCGACAATGAGGACATCGACATTGCGGTTGTGTGCCGCCTGCATGGCGTCGAAGACCACAGCTCCGGGATCGGCGCCTTGCTGGTGGGCAACCACCGGCACGTTCAGCCGTTCACCCCACACCTTGAGCTGATCGATCGCGGCAGCCCGGAACGTGTCGCCGGCCGCCAGCATCACCGTCCGTCCGAAGTTCTGGTGATAGCGGGCGAGCTTGGCGATCGACGTCGTCTTGCCGGTCCCGTTGACACCGGTGACTAGGATGACAAATGGCACGCCGCGCTGGAGGATTTTGACCTTTCGGTTTCGTGTTGCTTGCTCGAGAAGCGTGATCATCTCCAGGCGCAACACTTCCCGGGCGTCGGCGGGATTGACGATCCGCTCGTCCCGGATCCGGTCGCGGAGTTCCTGGACGAGCTGCTGGCTGACATCCCATCCGACATCGGCCTGGATCAAGAGCATTTCAAGATCTTCGAAAAGCTCCTCGTCGATTTCCGACCGATCGAATAGTCGCGTAATTTCTCCGAATACACCCCGGCGGGTCTTTTCCAGACCCTTGTCCAGTTGAACGTCAGGCGCTGCCTGGCGCTTGAAGAGTCGTCTCAGGACCACTATTGAAACTCCTGCGTGATGTTTGCCGAGATGAGCGGCGTGATTGTTGGGGGAGCATGGTGACCGAGGGGTTCACGATACCGATGGTGGACGAATCACCCAAGTGAATGTACTGATCGGGTGCCCGTTGGCAGCCCCTGCGTTGCCCCGTAAAGTGTACATCGCTCTCGTCATCGCGCTGATACAGGGGCTACGCACGTCTCAGTGCCTCTGGTAGGATCGCCCAAACACCATTGTCGATGCCTCCTTCTCAACAGAGAGTGCTCCTGATGCGCCGCTCCGAGCTCGTTCTCGCCGTCTATCTGCCGACAGCGCTGTTGGCGATGGCGCAGGGCCTGCTGCTCGCGACACTGCCGTTCTACGCCACTGATCTTGGCGTTAGCCTGACCGCTGTCAGTGTTATCGTCTCTGCCGCAGCGATCGGCACACTCGTGAGCGATGTCCCGGCCGGCGTCGTCCTGCACCGGATAGGGCTGCGACGGTCGATGCTGATCGGATCTGCGTTGGTCGTGATCGGGACGATGAGCCTCGCGTTGCCACTGAGCGCGGAGGCCGTCGTCGGTCTGAGACTGCTCTCCGGTGTCGGCACGGCGTTATGGGGCCTGTCGCGTCACTCGTTCATCGCACAGACGGTTGATGTCGCGAACCGTGGGCGTTCGATTGCCGTCTTCGGTGGGATCAACCGGATCGGCATGTTCGGCGGCCCGGCCCTTGGTGGTGTGATCGCGACGGCGGCGAGTACGTCCGCAGCATTTCTCGTAGCGGGCGGATTGGGAGTGCTTGCCTTCGGGGCAGCCATGGCGTTCATCCCGAGCGACCACGCCGAGACAACGGAGCGCCGTGGTTCGGGGCGCAAGCGGTGGGACCTTGTGGCCAAGACGGTCCGGACGAACTCCAGCGACCTTGCCGCCGCGGGCGTCGCCCAACTGTTTGCCCAGATGATCCGCCAGGGACGACAGCTCCTGATTCCGCTAGTGGGTGCTACCGAGCTGTCGCTCAACCCGGCGGAGGTCGGGACGATCATGACGGTATCGGCCGTCGTCGACATGTCGATGTTCTTTCCGGCCGGAATCCTGATGGACCGTTTCGGGCGGAAATTCGCGTCGGTGCCAAGCTTCGGGATCATGGCGATCGGGATCGGGATGGTCCCATTCGCCGGGAGCTTCATTGGTCTCATGGTGGCGGGGATGGTCATCGGCCTCGGGAACGGGCTGGGATCCGGATCGATGATGACTCTCGGAGCCGATCTCGCGCCGGAGGGTGCGACGGGCGAGTTCCTTGGAATCTGGCGTTTGATCGGTGATGTCGGAATGGTTGCCGGTCCGCTGGCCGTCGGCCTGATCGCCAACGGGCTGGGACTGCGGGGGAGCGCTCTTGCATTGATGGCGGCGGGTTTGATCGCGTCGGCAACGCTGCTGTTCCTCGTCAAGGAGACCCGGGTTACCGCTGCGGCGCCTTCACCGTTCGTGGATAAGGCACCGCCGGATGAATCGGCATCGGTCCAAGCATGAGTGGTGAAGACGCCGTAGAGTCGCGGTGATGCGCGGGGGGATTCAGACAGTGCAGGGCGAGCGATGACGGAACCGCGCTATCACCTGACGATCAAGGAGCTTCAGCCGGACGAGCGACCTCGCGAACGGCTGAAACACTACGGTGCATCGATCCTGAGCAATGGCGAGTTGCTGGCGATAGCGCTCAACACGGGGATCAAGGGCGAGTCGGTGACTGCAATGGCTCAGCGATTGTTGACCACGCACGGTGGGCTCCAGGGCCTGATGCGTCTGGATTTCGTGGAGCTCGCCCGGGAGCGTGGTGTGGGGGAGTCGAAGGCGGCCAAGGTCAAGGCGTCACTGGAGCTTGGCCGACGGCTGGCGGCGATCTCGGGAGATGACCGACCGACGATCACGACACCGGAGGACGTGGTCCAGCTCATCGGAATCGACATGGCCGCGCTCGAGCAGGAACAACTTCGCGTTATCCTGCTCGATACCAAACACCGAGTGCTCGCCATCAGGACCGTGTACCAGGGAAGCGCCAACGAGGCGACCGTGCGGGTAGGGGAGCTGTTCCGCGACGCTGTGCGACATAACGCAGTTGCGATCGTGCTCGTTCACAATCACCCGTCGGGCGACCCCACGCCATCCAGTGCCGATGTCACGTTGACAGTCGACGTTGTCGAAGCCGGTCGTCTCCTGGACATCACGGTGGTCGATCACCTGATCATCGGGCAGGGGCGGCATGTCTCGTTGAAGCGCCTTGGACTCGGATTCACCGCCCGTTAACCCGCACGGGCCTTTCCGGATCAACCGGGATAACAGGAGTCTGCATTGGCCACGACAGCGTTTGGTTTCGGGATCGCCGGATCGCTCACTCACGATATCGTGCGGGAGATCGCTCCGCGTCTGGAGCAAGCGGGGTTTTCGACTCTCTGGGTGAATGACACGCCCGACGGTGACTCGCTGGCGAGTCTCGCGGTGGCGGCGGAGGTGACATCTACACTCGGACTGGCCACGGGCGTGATCCCGGTCGATCGTCGACCGGCGGACGAGATCATCGCCGCTGTCCGTCGTCTGGAACTCCCTGAGCAGCGGCTGACCATTGGTATCGGCAGTTCCACTCCTCCGAGTCCGCTGCGCAGGATCGCGTCTTCGATCGACGCCCTCCATACAGGTTTGTCGTGCGACGTGATGGTTGGTGCGCTTGGGCCCAAGATGCGAGCGGTTGCGGTGACACGGGGAGACGGCGTGTTGCTCAACTGGCTCACGCCGGCAGCCGCACGCCAAGCCGTCGAGGACATGAAACAGGCGGTCCGGGAGCGTGGAGGGGACAGCTCCAGGATGGCGCTCTACGTCCGGACCGCCCTCGGGAAGCACGCTCAGGAGCGTCTGGAGGCGGAAGCGGAGCGCTATGCGCGCATCCCGTCGTATGCGGCGAATTTTGGGCGACTTGGAGTTCGAGCGATCGACACCGCTGTCCGCTCTGATACGGCGGAGGGAATACGGGACGGTGTTGCCGGGTACGATGGCACGCTCGACGAGATCGTGGTCCGGGCCATCACCGCGAACGACACCGTCGGCGAGTACCTGGAGCTGATGGAAGCGGTCATGGAAGGGAAGAGTCGGTCCTAGTCGTCCGGAACTGTCGGTCAGAAGCATCTCGCAGCTGACCTCGTAACATCGCCTTGGTCTGTTCGCCGGCGAAGCTCTGGGTGATTCCAGATTCCACGATGGTGATGAGTTCCTCCACTGTCAGATCGAACGCTTCAACGATCCTTGCATACTCCTGCTCGAGTGACGTGTTGAAGAGCGCCGGATCGTCGCTATTGATGGAAACAGGTACGCCAACACGCATCAAATCGCGTAGTGACAGGGATTCAAGATCGGGAATAACTCCGGTACGAAGGTTACTGGTGGGTCAGTGCTCAAGCGCGATATGCCGTTCTCCGAGGAGGTTCAGGAGCGCAGGATCACTCCTGGCGCCGATCCCATGACCGATGCGTTCGACTCCGAGGACATCAACGGTTTGCCAGACACGTTCCGGGCCGGTGGTTTCACCGGCATGGGCGGTCAGGTGGAAGCCAGCTTCCCGGGCGCGAGCGAATGCCTCGCTGAACAGATGCGGAGGAGTGCGGCGCTCATCGCCACCCAGACCAAGCCCGACGATCCCTGACGACGGGCCGGCTTCGATCATCCAGTCGACCGTGCGCTCCACTTAAGCGGGGCCTGAAGCCGCGTCACGCACGCCGTCCGCGATCCAGCGGAGTTCCAGACCATACCGTGACCGGAGCTCCAGCCGAGCCGCGTTCATCGCTCCCAACATGGCGTGGAACTCGATTCCCCTGAGCCTGGCATGAGGCTCCGGATTGAAATGGAGCTCGGCGTACATCACCCCTTGTGCGACAAGGCGGTCGCCGTATTCACGCACGATCCGGCCGAAGTCAGCGGGGGAGCGAAGGCACTCGCTGACCCGGATGAACACATCGATGAAGTGTGGGAAGTCCCTGTAGGCGAAGAATGCCTGCGCATCCTCTACACACCCGAAGCCAGGATCGATCCCGTTGCTGGCCGCCAGGTCGAGGAGTGTTTCCGGTGCAACGGTGCCTTCGAGGTGAACATGCAGCTCGATCTTGGGAATGTTGGTGATCCAGGCGGGAACAGGCACGGTATTCGACTCGGGATCATCTTGAT
This sequence comes from uncultured Thermomicrobiales bacterium, assembly GCA_902806355.1. Next base: position 35,320 of record CADCWI010000028.1, read on the forward strand.
TCATTGATCGAAACCCTCCATACGCTGCATCGAAAGAACAGATTGCTGGTTTCCTTGACGCCACGACTCGCCAACGGAAGTCCCCACGCCGATGCTCCTGCAAGGTCCGGAAGGGCCACTATGATACAATCCGAGTCCACTGAGGCTGTTGCCATAGCCTTGTTTTCCAGTGTATTTCAGGCATCTTGCCCGCGATCACCGGTCCAAGATCGGGGGAGCATCGCTTGCCAAAACAGGTAGGAATCGATCTCGGCACCGCGAATGTCATCGTCTTTCTCAAGGGGCGAGGCATCGTCATCAACGAACCTTCCGTTGTCGCAATCTCCGCGAAGGATGGGAAGGTCAAGGCTGTCGGGCTCGAAGCGCGCAATATGCTCGGCCGCGAACCACGTGACACGATCGAAGTGGTCCGGCCGATGCGAGATGGCGTCATCGCCGACTACGTCGTCACCCAGAAGATGCTCGAATACTTCATCAACAAGGCGTGCGGTCGTTTCTCGATGATCCGGCCGGACGTGATGATCTGTGTCCCCGCCGGGGTGACCGGCGTCGAACGGCGCGCCGTTCGAGACGCTGCCCTGAACGCGGGTGCCCGCCGTGCCTATTTGATCAGCGAGCCGCTGGCGGCCGCTATCGGCGCCCGTATCCCGGTTGCCGATCCTTCGGGCAACATGATCATCGACATTGGCGGTGGCACGACCGAGGTGGCCGTGATCTCCCTCAACGGGATCGTCGTGGCCAGGTCACTGCGTGTCGGTGGCAATCGCTTTGATGAGGCGATCAGCTCCTACATCAAGCGGAAGTACACGTTGCGGGTAGGCGAGCGGACCGCGGAAGAGGTGAAGATCGCGATCGGCAGCGCAATGCCGCTCGAAGAGGACATGATGATGGAGGTCCGGGGTCGCGACGAAGTAGCCGGGCTGCCGCGAACCATCCAGATATCATCCAGCGAAGTGACGGATGCCATCACCGAGCCGCTGGAGTCGATCATCGGTGCAGTGCGGGCAGTCCTCGAGGAAACCCCTCCGGAGCTCTCGTCGGACATCATCGACAAGGGAATGATCCTTACCGGCGGTGGCGCCATGTTGCGGCATTTGCCCGATCTTCTCACAGAAGTCACCGGCGTTCCCTGTTACGTTGCGGATGACCCCCTGTCATGTGTCGCGATCGGCACCGGCCTGGCCCTGGAACACATGCACATCCTGCGTGATAGCCTCGAGGAACCATAGTTCGATCAGCACGTCGTTCTGCAGCGCCCTGGCCATGCGAGTGATGGTTGGTCCGGCAGCATAACGGAAACGGGACTCTACCAGGCGATGAAGCGACCCTTCCGGAATCCCATTCGCGTCTTTCCGCCGACGGGAGCAACTGACCTCGTTGCCGGATCGGTCGTCCGTGGAGCGTCTGGACCGATCAGCGGCGAGAGTGATGCGACAGGCACGGTCATGGAGACGACTGCGGAGGTGACGCCGGGCTCACCCGATTTGATCCCCGGCGCCTGGTCAATGCACCAACTGCGCTCGACGCCGATATCTGACAATACCGCAAGGTTGGACACTGGAGCTGGCTCGCCCGGGGCTGAGCCGAGGAGCGCCGTTGGCGACTTGACCCTTCGTTCGTCACGGTTCGCTCCCAGGCGAACGGCAATCACTGGGCGACAACGTCCTTTGCACCCCACCGTTCGTGCAGGG
>CADCWI010000029.1 GCA_902806355.1 uncultured Thermomicrobiales bacterium
GGCCCTCAGGAACTTCACAAGGTCCAGGAGCAGATCACGACGCAGGGAATCGAGGTGGAAGACTCGGAGCTGGTCATGAAACCAAAGACGATGCTCCAGCCTGAACCTGATGTAGCGGTCAAGGCCGTCCGGCTCCTCGAGAGGCTCGAAGATCTCGATGATGTCCAGTCGGTGTATTCCAACCTGGACATTTCCGACGAAGTCCTGGCCGAGGTCAGCTAGGGGATCCAGTGCCTGACGCCGGAATGGTCACACTGGGAATCGATCCAGGGACGGCTCTCCTCGGATACGGGGTGATCCGGGGCGACTCAGATCCCGTCCTGGTCGATGTCGGCGTGATCGAAACAGACTCCAGGGCGCCAATGCCTGACCGGCTCTTGATCCTGCATCGCGAGACCGCGCGCCTGATCGAGACCTGCCGCCCGGACGTGCTCGCGGTCGAGCAGTTGTTCTTCGCCCGCAACGTCACCACCGCGATCGCCGTTGGTCAGGCCAGAGGTGTAGTCTTGCTCGCCGCTGCCCAGGCGGGAGTGCCGGTGGCGGAATACAGCCCTTCCGAGGTGAAGTTCGCAGTCGTCGGTTACGGCAAGGCGGACAAGCACCAGATGCAGGAGATGGTCCGGATCATCCTCAATCTCGATGTGGTCCCAAAGCCGGACGATGCGGCTGATGCCCTTGCCGTCGCGCTCTGCCATGCCCAGACCGCCCCGTTCGCCGCGCGTGTGGCCGCGCAGGGTCAATGGCGGTGATCGCATTTCATGCCTAGACCACCGCGCCTCGATCAGGTGCTCGTCGACCGCGAGCTGGCTGAGACACGCTCTCGTGCCAAGGCGCTGATCCTTGCTGGGGATGTCCTGGTCAACGGGCAACGGGAAACCCGTGCCGGTCATCCCACGGGGCCCAGGGACGAGGTGTCGTTGCGGGCCGCACCGCGATTCGTCAGTCGTGGCGGCGAGAAACTAGATCACGCGCTCGCCACGTTCGAGATCGATGTCGAGGGCATGATCGCCGCCGATCTCGGCGCGAGTACCGGCGGGTTCACGGATTGCCTGCTCCAGCGTGGTGCGGCGAAGGTCTATGCCGTTGACGTCGGTTACGGTCAGATCGACGAACGCCTGCGAACGGACGATCGGGTGGTTGTGATGGAGCGCGTCAATGCCCGCTATCTCGAGACGTTGCCGCAGCCGGTGGAAATCGTCGTCATCGATGTGTCGTTCATCTCCCTGGCCCTGATGTTCCCCGTGGTCGCACGTATTCTGGCGAACGGTGCGCAATGTGTGCCGCTGATCAAGCCGCAGTTCGAGGCCGGGCGCGATGAGGTAGGCAAGGGCGGCGTTGTGCGTGATCCGGAGATTCATCGTCAGGTGCTTGCGAGAGTGGTCCGTTCCGCTGCTGAAAACGGCTTGACGACACTTGGTATGGTTGCCTCTCCCCTCCGCGGCCCGGCGGGAAATGTCGAATTCCTGGCGCGCCTCCGAAAATGCCGGTCCGGTGAAGAGCTCACGAACACGGATCTCGCGGGCATGATCGACACGGCGATGGATCAGGCTGCCCATGGAGAGCCAGGAAAGTGAGCGATCCGTTTATCGATGTCCGAAGGGCGCTCGACGGGGTTCGCGGTGATGACGACACCGTTCGGGTGACGGGCGAAGGCGCTCCTCGCTTGCGGTTGGACTCCGGGCGGGGACGGCGCACGGGTGTGCCCGAAGTCGTACTCGCTGAGCGGAAGTCGACGGAGGATGTGGCGAGATCGCTCATCCGGCTCGCAGGGACGAGCGGCCGTGCCCTCGCGAGTCGACTCCGGCACGATCAGGCGGGCGATCTGCCGGCACTGATTCCGGATGGCCACGAGTTGACCATTGACCGGGAAGCACGCACCGCGATCCTTGCTTGGGAGGGCGCCCAACTGTCCCTCACCGGCGGCCGCGTCGCCATCATCAGCGCGGGGGCATCGGATCGGTCGATCGCAAGCGAGGCCCAGGTCATGGTCAAGGAGATGGGGTGCTCGACGATGATGGTCGCGGATGTCGGCGTCGCCGGGTTGCATCGTCTTGTCGAGCCATTGCGAGCAGTTGTGGAAGCGGACGTCGATGCCGTGATCGTGGCTGCCGGCATGGATGGGGCGCTGCCGGCGGTAGTCGCCGGGTTGATCACCGTTCCGGTCATCGGTCTCCCTGTCAGCGTAGGGTATGGCTACGGAGGCGACGGAACCGGGGCGCTGATGTCGATGCTCCAGTCGTGTTCACCAGGCATCGCGGTCGTGAACATCGACAACGGTATCGGCGCGGGCGCGATGGCCGGCCTGATCGCGAACCGTGCCGCCCATGCCCGAGCGGTCAATGGCACTCCTGGTCTGAACGATAGTGCGATGTAGGGGACGATCGTGTATCAGCAGCGCATCTGTGCTGCGTCGCTTGGTAGCCGGCACTGGTGACCTGCGGCGAAAGCACGAGAATTGGCCATGTCGCCCGGAGGTCCACCTACGGTGGACAGGGACGATACACGATCGTCCCCTCCGACAGTTTGGGTATGTTTCCGGCATTGAGCAGGGTGCTCGCTGCGCGGTGGGGTGTCATCCGGCGCTCGACAATCGCGTCGATGACCTCGGCAACGTGTGAGGATCGGTGGTCCAGGGACCCGAGTGACCGCACGATCTGGTTCCGTATGCGACCGGTCAACTCGATTGTTGCAATTGCTCGCTGGCGCACTCGCAACGCTCCTGACGTGTCGAGCCATTGCCGATGCTCGGCGATCGCAGCTAGGAGCTCCTCGATGCCCTCTCCGTTCAACGCGCTCGTGGAGACGACCGGGGGGCGCCATGCCGATGGGTCGATCGCGTCGGAGAGCGTGAGCGTCTGCATCCGCCGCAGGTCGCGGGCCAGCTCGGCGGCACCGGGCTGGTCGGCCTTGGTTACCACGAGCACATCCCCGACCTCCAGGGCGCCGGCCTTGAGCGTTTGGACGCTGTCGCCCATCCCGGGCACCTGGACGAGGATGGTCGTCAGCGCGAGCTGGGCGATCGCCACTTCGTCCTGACCGGTCCCCACCGTTTCGATGATCACCGGGTCGTAGCCAGCGGCGTCGAAGACACTCGCCACAGCCAGCGCCTGTTCGGCCAACCCTCCTCCAAATCGCCGGGACGCCATGCTGCGGATGAACACGCCTTCGTCGGCATGCCACTCCAGCATCCTGATCCGGTCACCGAGTGTCGCGCCGCCGGTCAACGGGCTGGTCGGGTCGATCGCAATCACCGCAACCCTGCTTCCCTGCGATCGGTACTGCCGGATTAGCTCGTTGGCGAGCGACGACTTTCCGGCCCCCGGTGGGCCGGTCAGTCCGATCACGTGGGCATTGCCACTCTCCGGATACAGTTTCTCGAGCGCGGCACGACCCACGTCGTCGTCGTTCTCGACTCGGGTCAACACCCGGGCGAGGGCGGCGCGATCTCCTTCCAGCACGCGCCGGGACAGACTCGATGATGGAGGTGACACCATCCGTCAGGCCGTGTCGGTCCGCACGGGCGCATGCGTCCGCACGAAGTCGATTGCGGTGTGCAGGGGCGTTCCGGGCCCGAATACGGCCGCGACACCTAGCTCCTTGACAAGCGCGATGTCATCCTCCGGGATCGTGCCCCCAGCGACGACCAGCACATCGTCCCGCCCGACCGCCCGCAGCGCGTCCATGATCGAGGGAAAGAGGGACATGTGGGCACCAGACAGGATGCTGAGCCCGACGACATCGACATCCTCCTGCAACGCGGCGTTGGCGATCATCTCCGGGGTCTGGAAAAGGCCGGTATAGATCACCTCGCACCCGGCGTCACGAAAGGCACGGGCGAGAACCTTCGCTCCGCGATCGTGACCATCGAGGCCTGGCTTGGCGACAAGGATGCGGATCGTCCGTCGCTCGGTTGGTGCAGGTGTTGACGAGGCGTCCTTCATGGTGATCCCTTTCGTCACTCCGCCCCATGGTCGTGGAAGCCAATCCCCGATTTCTTGCCGAGTCTTCCCGCCGCGACCATCTGCCGCAGGAGCGGGGCCGGCCGGTACTTGTCATCACCGAAATCGTTGTGAAGCGTCTCCATGATGTCGAGGCAGACATCGAGTCCGATCAGATCGGCGAGCGCGAGGGGACCAATCGGATGCGCGGCTCCCAGCTTCATCACGTCGTCGATCGCGGCCGCATCGGCGACGCCCTCGGCAAGGCAGAACACTGCCTCGTTGATCATCGGGATCAGGAGGCGATTGGCAACGAAGCCGGGGCTGTCCGTCACGTCGATGGCGGTCTTTCCGACCCTCGTTGCCAAGTCGTGAACCCGTTCGAGCGTGCCGGCGCTGGTCTGGAGACCCCGGATCACCTCGACCAGCTTGAGCACCTGGACAGGGTTGAAGAAGTGCATGCCTGCCACCCGACCGGGATTGGGCACCGTGCCGGCGAGGGCGGTAATGGAGATGGAAGAGGTGTTGCTAACGATGATGGCGTCCGGACTGATGACATCCGAGATGGCACTGAAGACAGAGGCTTTGGTCGCGAAGGATTCATTGACCGCCTCGATCACGAGGTCGCATCCGGCGATGTTATCCATTGCGGTCGAACCGGTAATCCGGGTGAGGACAGCATCGCGCTGGGCCTCGGTCAGACGCTCCTTGCGAACTTGCCCGTCGAGGTTATCGGCGATCGACTCGAGGCCGCGATCGAGCCACGCATCGGCCCGGTCGACCAAAACAACTTCAATGCCGGCTGCCGCCGCGATCTGGGCGATCCCACTACCCATCGTCCCCGCGCCGATCACGCCGAGCGACTGGAAGGACGTAGATGATCGCTCAGCGTTGCCGGCGTTTTCGTCATCCGTCATCAGTTCGGCCCTCGCGGTGGTAGACACAAGGTCAATAGGGTTACACCTAACGCGCAACGAGCGGCTGATTGGCCGGATCGTTGGCGACGTTCATGGCCTCGACCATGCCGTGGTCGGCCCAGCGTTCGACAACATCGGCGGCGGCGCTGATGATCGCCGGAAGATCCGCCTCTTCCTCTTTTGAGAAACGGGCAAGGACATGCGCCCTGGCGGCTCCCGGGCCGCGTCCAATGCCGATCCGAAGGCGGGGGATCTCTTGCGTGCCGAGCAACCCGAAGATTGACTTGAGACCGTTGTGGCCCCCCGCACTGCCACGGGCACGCAACCGGATCTGTCCGAACGGCAGGTCGAGATCGTCGACCACGATGATGAGCTGCTCGTGCGGCACCTTGTACCACCGGACCACTTCACGAACGGTAACGCCGCTCTCGTTCATGAACGTCTGCGGCATGACGAGCACGAATCGATCGCCATTTCGGCGTGCTTCGGAGATTTCGGCCTTGAACCGTTTGCGGGACTCCGGAGCATCTACGCGACGGGCGAGCTCGTCGACAACGAAGAAGCCCAGGTTATGGCGGGTGTCGGCGTATTGACGGCCGGGATTCCCCAACCCAACGACGATTCGAGCGCGCAAGCCGGCGGAGTCGGAAGTCATGTGATCGGTGTCCTCAGTGCAATCGGGATCGTGCTGGCGGGCGAGCAGGCGTCTGAGCGCGTGGAGCATCGTCTTGGGTCCCTGATGAACGAGTTGCCGGGCGAGCAACCGATATGCACCGGATCAGGACGGTCGGTTCACTCCAGGCGTTGGCAAGTCGCCTTATACTGCTACCATCATTGTGCCATGGGGGTGAGGTCGGTTCGCGTCGTCACCCGTGTGGCCTCCATCCCGTTCCAGGACTTCACGAGATTCAGGTGAACAACGATGAACATCATCGGTATCGGCCCAATGGAAATGGGCATCATCGCCGTCGTCGCGCTGTTGATCTTCGGGCCAGGCAAACTGCCGGAAGTGATGGGGCAGGCAGGCAAGATGGTGCGTGACTTCAGGCGGATGTCGGCGGAGCTGACCGGTGAATTCGAGAAGACGATCGCCGAAGCCAAGGATGTCGGAAATTCGATCTCGAGTGAGATCGGCGGGATGTCCAAAGAGGTCAATTCAGTGACCAACAGTGTCAAGAAGGATCTCGGGCTCAAGGGCGCGACGGCGACATCGAAGTCCAAGGCCGCGACAACGACCAAGTCAACGGGCGCGAAGTCGACCTCAACAGCGAAGACCAGCACAAAGTCGACCCCTGCCTCGACGCCAGCCAAAACCACGACGCCGAGCACGACATCCAAACGTTCTCCAGCCGCTCCTTCGAGCACTGCTCCAAGGGCAACGGCAGCCAGCGATACGCCAAAACCCAAGACCGCCTTGGACAAGAAGCCGACCGTTCCGGCCGCGACTCGTGACAATCCCGACGCTGACATGTCGCTCTTCGAGCCGCAGCCGGTCGAGCGGGTGCGGCGATCGCGCAAGGCTACACCGTCGGTGATCGATGACCGGACACCACGCCCCGGGGATCGCAGGCTGGTACAGGAACCGGACCCCATCGTGGCGAACGACGCTGCTCGAGCATCGACCCCTGCCTCAGCGTCGCGCTCAGCGACCGATGATGCACTGAGCCGGGCACGCGAACGGCGTCGTTCGGCCGGCTATGCCCGCAGGTCCGCCTGAGCCACCATGTCCTCCAGAACTCCGGGGTGCTCCCACAAACCAACTCTATCCCCTCATCGTGGACGATGCCGCTGGTGAAGGACACGTCAGCTGGTATCCGCCACCGTGGGCCGCTCGCCTGGAGCAGCCGCCTGGAGAACCGGTTTCGGTTCGAGCTGCTGCGGGAGTCGCCAGGGACGATGGCACGGCGGGGACGTATCCTCACGACACGCGGAATCATCGACACCCCGGCGTTCATGCCCGTCGGCACCCAGGCGACGGTCAAGACCCTGCATCCCCGGGAAGTCGCTGACACCGGCGCACGGATCATTCTCGCCAATACCTATCACCTGATGTTGCGACCGGGTGTCGAAATCATCCGGGAGGCCGGAGGGCTGCATGCGTTCATGGGTTGGAGCGGACCGATCCTGACCGACAGCGGCGGCTTCCAGGTGTTCAGTTTGGCGGCCAATGCCAAGGTAAGGGAGGAGGGTGTCACCTTCGCGTCCCACATCGATGGCTCGCCGTGGACGTTGACGCCGGAGCGGGTGATCGAACTGCAACTCGGCTACGGATCGGACATCATGATGCAGCTCGACCATGTCCTCGGCCTGCCGGCGGAGCGCTCCGCCATCGCCGACGCCACCGACCGCAGCGCTCGCTGGCTGGATCGGGCGATCTCCGCCTATCGTGATCAGGGAGGCGATGCGAGCCGGTCCGTTCTGTTCGGCATACAACAAGGCGGTATGGAGCGGCAATTGCGCGTTGACAGCGCACGACGCGTGGCATCCGCCGACGTCGCCGGGTGTGCGATCGGTGGTCTGAGCGTGGGAGAGCCAAAACCGGTGATGGCGGAGATGCTCGAGGTCTCGACTCCCCACCTTCCCCGGGAGAAGCCGCGTTACCTGATGGGCGTGGGCTCGCCGGAAGACCTCTGGCAGTGTGTGGCTCGCGGTGTCGATATGTTCGATTGCGTGCTTCCGACGCGAGCGGCTCGCAATGGTGGTCTCTTCACGCCGGAGGGCAGGATCACGATCGCGAACGCAAGGTTCAAACATCTCCATCAGCCGGTAGACGAGACGTGTGATTGCATGGCGTGCTCCCAGTTCACCGCGGCGTATATCCATCACCTCTTCCGGGCGGGCGAGGTGCTCGGGATGCGGCTCGCGTCGGTTCACAACCTCAGGTTTCTGGCGAGACAGATGGACGCGATCCGCGAGGCCCTGGATCAGGATCGGTTCCCGGAGGCGCTGGCGGCGTTCGAGGCTCGATACATCCCCGTGTCCGGACCTCGAACACCATACGTAAGCCCGCATGTGTCACGTGCCGGGAAGGCGGCGACATGACGGAAACAGAAGCTGGAGCATCGGCACGCTGGCAGCGGCGGTCATGGGTGGAGCCGGAGGTCGAACGGCGTGAAGGCCCGGGGTGGTACGTTCCGGTCTTCGATCCGGAGGGTGAGGGTGCGATCGCGGTCGGGGTGGACATCATCGAGATCGCCCGCATCCAGCGCACGTACAATGATTTTGGCGAACGGTTCCTGCATCGGGTGTTCACTGAGCGGGAACGCGATCGATACCGGGGTCGGGTCAACGAGCTGGCCGCGCGGTTCGCCGCGAAGGAAGCGACATCCAAGGCGCTAGGGACCGGCATCATCGGCATTCGTTGGCGCGAGATGGAAGTGCTGCCCAACCGCAGGGGGAAACCGGTGCTGATCCTCCACGGGCGGGCGGCGGAACGAGCGCGTGCGCTCGGGCTCACCGATTTCAGCGTCTCACTGACACATTCCCGGACGGATGCGATGGCGTTCGTTGTAGCCATGAGCCGGTCAGCCTCCCGCGACGACAAGGCACATCACCCACCGGGTGAGCAAAATCCGAAGAGCAAGACAGGATGAGAAACCGTACATGACCATGAATGATGCCGTCACGATCGATGAAACACGGGTGAAAGCCGCCCTACCGGCGCGGACCGACGACGCACACAAGTGGTCGGTCGGTGGCGTAATCGTTGTCGCCGGCTCGCCGACGTACCCCGGAGCAGCCATTCTGACCAGTCGAGCGGCGGGTCGTGCCGGTGCCGGGATCGTCCTCCTGGCGACCAGCCGCAGTGTCATCGGCGCTGCCGCGTCGGCGGTTCCGGAGGTTGCCTACATCCCCCTGCCAGAGACCGAATCCACAAGCGGGGCGCGGAAGGCACTCGAGCTAATCGAGGCGCAGGCGGAGAAAGCGCACACTGTGGTGATCGGTCCAGGGCTCACGACCGATAGTGCGAGCACGTCGTTGCTCGGGGCCCTGCTGGGCATCGGTGCGAAATCGCAACCAGCACTGCGCAGCATTGGGTTCGGCGCGAGGGCATCCGGAGAAAGGGAACCGGAGCACGTCCAGGGGTTGCTGTCCCGCGATGACGTGAAGATCGTGATCGATGCGGACGGGCTCAACTGGCTGGCGAAGCAGGACGACTGGTGGAAGACCATGCCGGCGCAACGTCTCATCCTGACGCCGCACCCGGGAGAGATGTCACGGCTTCTCCAACGCCCGGTCGAGGAGGTCACGGAGGATCCAGTTGGTGTCGCGAGGGAAGCCGCGGCGAAATGGGATCAGGTCGTTGTCCTCAAGGGAGGTCATGCGGTGGTGTCCGACGGGACGGCAACCCTAATCGCGGACATATCCTCTCCGGCGCTGGCGACAGCCGGGAGCGGCGATGTGCTCGCCGGCACGATCGGGGCGCTCGTCGCGCAGACGGGTTCGCTGCTCAACGCCGCGATCATCGGCGTCTACGTCGGGCCGCGCGCCGCCAACCGTGTTGCCTCCCGATTCGGGGTTCAGGGCGTGCTCGCGACGGATCTCCCCGATGCGATCGCCGAAGAGCTGCACAGGCTTCACGAGTAGAGCTCAACCGTGCATCACAGGCGATCGCACGGGGACAAAGAGGACAGACATGCCAGAACGAGAATCAGGGAACGAAACACACAAGGTCAGGAGCGTCCGCATCACCGCTGAATCCGCCGAGGAAGAGCGAAACAATCCCCACGTCACCCACATCATGCGGACGAACATCCCGCAGGTGTCTCCGACCGATTCGATTGGACTCGCCGCCCATCTGATGGTCAAGCATCAGGTTCCAGGCGTGCCAGTTGTCGAGAATGGCACGTTAATCGGCATCATCACGGAGTCCGACATCATCGCCCGGGAGGCGGATGTCGACGTGCCGACACCGGTGCCATTTCTGGATGCGATCTTCATGGCGGACGCCGGTCCTGAGTTCGACGAGGAGATGCGACGGGTACTCGCGGTCAACGCACGACAGCTGATGACCTCACCCGTGTTCAGCGTGCGTTCCACCGCGACGCTGACCGAGGTCGCCACACTCATGGTCGATCGCGGCGTGAATCCGATTCCGGTTCTGAACGACGAGCTACAGGTGATTGGGCTGGTCTCGCGAGCGGATCTGGTCCGCGTGATCTCTGCGCTCGAGAATCAGGAAAGCTGACGTATGCGAGAGTCCGGAAGCTCGGTCATCGAGGCCATTGCGGAGCATTGGAACGGGCGGCCCGTGCTGGCCGTGATCGACCTGGACGCGCTCGCTGCTAATGTACGGACATTGCGCACCTTGATCGGGCCGGATGTCAGGTTACAGGCCGTGGTTAAGGCCAACGCGTATGGCCATGGCGCGGTTCCTGTCGCCCGCGCGGTGCTTGCCGCCGGTGCCGATTCGCTTGCGGTCGCAACCGTCGATGAGGCGGTCCAGTTGCGTACCGGCGGCGTTACCGGGGAGTTGATGGTCCTTGGACCGATTGGGCGCCAGGAGCGAGCGCGCGCAATCGGTCACGGCCTGACGGTTGTCGTATCGGATGCTGACTTTGTCCGCGGACTGGTAGCGGACGCCCAAATGCAGGGTCGAAAGGAAGAGGACCCGGTACCGGTCCATCTCAAGATCGACACCGGAATGCGACGCTTTGGTGCGCCACCGGATCGAGCGGTCGGGATCGCCCGCGTCATCACGGAATCGAAGCTGTTGCGGCTGGATGGCGTGATGACGCATTTCGCGGCCGCAGACGACCCGGAACCGTCCTCGGCGAGACAGCAGATGGCCGTGTTCGACGCCTGCATCGAGGCACTTATGGCAGCGGGGCTCCCGGTGCCTCTACAACATGTCGCCAACAGTGCCGCGACACTCCGTTTCCCTGAGTTCCACCGTGGTCAGGTGCGGGCGGGTATCTCCCTGTACGGACTGCGCCCCGACCCCGGGATGGTCCTGCCCGATCCGATGCGGCCGATCCTGTCGGTTTTCGGCCGGCTCGCGCGAGTAATCGACCTTGAACCCGGTGATACCGTCAGCTACGGTCGTACCTACGTCGCGACCCGACGTGAACGAGCGGGACTGGTGCCGATTGGCTACGGGGATGGATATCCGCGTGGGCTCTCGTCACAGGCATGGATGACGGTTGGGGACGAGCGAACGCAGGTGATCGGCCGCGTCTGCATGGATCAGACAGTGGTTCGCCTGCCGAACGACTCGGAGCAAAATCCCGGCGACGTGGTCCGGATCGTTGGCGATGGGCAGGGTCAAGCCCCGACGCTCGATGAACTCGCGGCGATGTTGGGAACGATCTCCTACGAGTTGGCAACCGGTCTCGCTCCGCGCCTCCCCAGGCTCTACGTTTCCAGAGGCGAGGTGCTCGCGGTAAATGATCTCCACGGGTTCCGCGATCTGGCATGATCCTTCCTGGCGAAACCCGATGGGCGGCCAAGCGACGTGTAGGGTGATTGGCCGCCGGCGTCCTGGTGAAGTCTTGGTTATCACCTTGGATGCAGCCACTCGCAAAACGACGTCTACGAACGTGGCTGACCCGGGTTCTAGCCCTACCAAGGATGGTTCAACGCCCTGATATGGAGACCTGATAAATTGTTGGGGATGCTGGGCCGTCTTCGGGCAAGCGCCTGGGCGGTCCCCCACCGGTGCGGCTTCCCAGACAGCCTCCCGAATCGACGACGTGCGCGTGCGAGCGGAGTTCATGGCAGTCGATTCTCGCCCGCTCCAACGACGTTTTCCCGTGGAGTGAGCAGTCACCCGGATTCCGTAAGATGCGCCGGGCAGCAAAACGGCCGGCGAGTTGTCTCACCAGCCGTTTTGCTCCACCCGTTTGATTCGGGGCGCCGTTTGTCACCTTCCCGTATGGATACGGGCACCCGAACGCTCGCTCCTAGGCTTCGACCTCGAATTCGCGGGAGACGCGCTTCATGGCCTCGATGTCCATCCTCACGACGAACGTCCTGCCACTCATGTCGTCACGCACATAATTGAGCGTGCGCTCGTCCATCCAACGGTAGATCGTCGGTCGGGTCACTCCCAGCTGCTGGGCCGCATTCCCAATGCTGACCAGCTCGCTCTGATCGTATGCCCTGTACTTCGCAAGGGCGAGCATGCGCCCAAGGTCGGTATCCCAGAACGCTCGCGGGACCGAATAGTCGTCCGCCGCCGCAGGCCAAAACAGCAACTGAAGAACGGAGTCAATCGCTTCCAGCACCTGTTGTTTCGTTTCCCGGTTCTGGCCTCGAGCCAGGCGGGCGAGCCGTAGAAGATCCTGGCCCAACGGACCACTGCGAAGCTGATCGAGCGTCAACGACCGAAATGCCTCTGGAAGGAGTTGAGACACCAGACGGTGATGATGGCTATAGACCAGTTGCAGCGCGTTGTCCATGACCTCCTGGTAGTCTCGGGGCTCGGACTCCACGATGACTCCTTTCAGGTCCGACGTTGCTCGTGAAAACCTCGATTTTGAGTCGCGGCGATCAGGGTGTACGCATCACACTGTACGGTCGGATTGTACGCTCACACCGGATAGGTGTCAATGATGATCGTACATGCGACACGACCAGACAACGCTGGATCGCATATGCTGTGCCAAGAAGGCACAGGGAGTTTGCTGGCGATGGTCTCCGAGTAGAGCAAGCACGTCACAGGCTAACGGTAAAGCGCGGCTGACGGCCAAGCGGCCTGCCTTGGATCCGCGCCGGTTGATGCCTGAATCCGGACAGGCATCCGGAACCCTCGTGAGCTCCCGGTTCAGGTACCGGTCGTGATCCCGCGGATGGCAAGACCGACGATGAAGAGCGCGATCAGGCTGTACAGAAGGAGGGCCTGACGCGGTGCCCGGTCCCTCATGTAGGACCAGACGAATGGCAGGACGAGTGCCGCGGTGAATCCATAGAGGAGGTGTACGGAGTTATTCGGGCGATTGCCGAGGAAGAACAGCACCATCCCAAGGGCGCCCTGGATCACCACCAGTACCTGGCCGATGATCAATGCGCCGGCGATGCTTCCGGAGAGCGATCCACCACGCACATACTCGAGCAGGCCCCACGCGCCGGCAATGGCGAAGAACAGGATGATCGTGATCGACAGCCGATCATGGAAGAGCGCGACGATGGACATGCAGATCATGACTCCGGAGGCGGCGCAAATCGACGACGAACACCCGTGGCGACCGCCTCGGGCGGCGGGATCCCTCATCTTGCGAGTATAGCGACCAGGTGTCAGTCGGTCGGTGCACGCTTGCACAACGTCGTGGACCGATCAGATGCCATCGAACGAGAGTTGGGTGGCAGGTCGTGCGATTGGTCCGTTCCTGTTCGTTTCACCCGATCGATTTTCGGAGGGGGTCCAGACCGGGCCTGGTGTGCGTCGCGGCAGGGGAGTGATGGAGAGGTCTCGATCGATGCGATCGAGCGCGGCATCGACCGTGGCCTTCGCCACCTCCGGCCGATTGTTCGTGCCGGAGAGATGAGCCAACCACACCGTCGGGGTCCGTGGTCCGCGCTTCGCGACATCGGCCAACACCGCGCCGCAATGCTCGTTGGAAAGATGGCCAACGTCCGAGGCGACACGGCGTTTGAGATGTGCAGGGTAGGGGCCGCAACGCAGCATCTCGAGGTCGTGGTTGGCTTCGAGGACGATCAGGTCGCTGGCAAGGAGCGGCTCAAGCAACTCGTCTCGCCAGGACCCGAGATCCGTAAGGACGGATATTGTGGCGCCGGGCAGCTCGATCAAGAAGCCGCACGGCTCGGCCGCGTCGTGACGAACCGTCAGTGCCCAGATTGAGGCACCGGCAATCTGGATCGGGGCAGATGGCGTGATAGACAGCCATTGCTGATCGCGAATGCGCGTGCGATCGAACGTCCCTTTCGATGCGATCACGGGGATGTTCGGTCCAAGTACCTGAGGCAGCGTCCTGATGTGGTCGATATGCTCGTGGGTGACGAGCACGGCGTCCAGATCGGCGATCGTCTGGTGGCGAACATTCATGGCATGGATGATCGTTCGGATACCGACGCCGCAATCGAGCAGGAAGCTCGATTCGCCGTGCTCGATCAGGAACGCGTTTCCGGAACTTCCGCTCCCAAGGCTCTGGACTCGGGCGATTGAATGGTCGTTCGTGTCAATGGCGTCTGACACATCGTGCTCGGGAACCGTCATAAGCAGGTGTGAAATCCATTCCAGGGGGCAGCGTGCGGGGCTTGCCGCATCGTACCATGCAGAGAGCAAGGCGGATGGAGCGACAATCGCTCCCTGATCGGCCGGGCGAGGCGCAAGAGTTGGAGGATAGCGTGTTCGATCGTGGTGGAACGAACTTCGAGGGCCCGAGGCAGATATCGCGGCCGTCGTTTCGCCTGTCAGGTTCTGTGAAGCGGATGCTGATCACGGCGGGTATCCTCGTTGCCGTCTTCATCGTCCTGACATTGAGCGCCCCGTTCTGGATCAACTGGCTCTGGTTCGGCAGCGTCGGCTACCGCTCGATTCTCGTCACCAACTATGTCGGGGAGGGACTCGCATTCCTGATTGGCGGGTTGCTGGCGGCACTGATCTTCGTTGTCAACACCCAGCTCGCGCTCCGAAACACCCGCGATCAGCGGACTATCCGTGAAGGAACGGTCGGACGCATCAGCAACCGGATCCTTCAGATCCTCGGGCTCGTCGCCGGGGCCGTGATCTTCTTCATCAGCGGATCGATCAGCTCATCCTTCTGGCGCGATGTGATGCTGGCGCTCCGGGCGGAGCCGTTCGGCGTCGATGACCCGACGTTCGGCCGTGATGTCACCTTCTACATCTTCACCCTGCCGGTGTTGCAGCGGATCCAGTCGGGTCTGTTGACAATCGTCGCCGTCGCCACCGTCGGCGTCGCGGTCGTGTACCTTATCCGGTTGGGCATTCGGTTCCGATCCTGGGGTGATGTTCCCTGGATGGCGCTGCGGCACCTGAGCGGGCTTGCCGCCGTGATGCTGCTGCTGATCTCGCTCGGGTACATCCTGCGGAACTACGACCTGGTCTTTTCGACGCGTGGTGTCGTCGTTGGACCGGGCTTCACGGATGTCAATGTCGTGCGGCCGCTGAACTGGTTGATGGCGCTCGCTTCAGCGGCAACCGGGATTGGGCTCCTGTCGGGAGTCATCCTTCGCAATCCGAAGTGGCTGGCCGGACTGCTCGGCGGATGGTTCGTTCTGGCGGTCATCGTGACACCACTGTTGCCGGTCCTGATCCAGCGGGTGGTGGTCGAGCCGAACGAGTTCCAGCGGGAAGAGGAGTACATCGGCCGCAATATCGAGATGACGCGCACCGCGTACGGTCTCAATGAAGTCGAGGTGCAGGAGCTGACCGGGCAGGATACGATCGACCCGGCCACACTCTCGATCGATCAGCCGCCGTTGAGCAATGTCCGGATCTGGGACTACCGCGTGGTCCAGCCCGTCTATCAGCAGCGGCAGACCTTCGTTCCCTATTACGAGTTTTCGGACATCGACGTCGACCGGTACACGATTGGCGGGCAATCCGTGCAGGTTCTCGTCTCCGCCCGCGAGCTGAATATCGACGGCCTGCAGGAGAACGCGCGGACCTGGACGAACCGGCACCTGGCCTACACCCACGGGTACGGTGTGGTCGTCAGCCCGGTCAGCCGGGTCGCGGCCGATGGTTGGCCCGAGCTGACCGTTTATGGCATCCCGCCGCAGGGGCCGGCGGAGCTCCAGGTCGACCGGCCGGAGGTCTACTTCGGCGAGCTGCCGCAGGAGTGGATCATCGTCAACAGCGACCAGAGCGAGTTCACCGGTCTCAACGAGCAGGATGACGCCGCGAACGGCGGTTTCGAGGGCGAGCCCGCCGGGTCGATCTCCCTCGGCAATCCGCTGACTCGGGGCCTTGCGGCGCTGACCCTTGGCGACCGTAACGTCTTCATCAGCGGGCAGCTCAACAGCGACTCACGTCTCGTCCAGACGCGTTCGGTGGTGGACCGCGCGGAACGCATCGCGCCATTCTTCGACTACGACCAGGATCCCTACCTGGTCATCGCCGACGGACGCCTGGTCTGGATCATCGATGGGTACACGTCAACCTCGAGCTTTCCGCAGGCGACACGCTACGGCGACCTGAACTATCAGCGGAACAGCGTCAAGGTCGTGATCGATGCCTATGACGGGACGACGACGTTCTATCGAACCGGAATCGCAGATCCGATCGCCGATGCGTATGGGGAGGTCTACGGCGATCTCTTCACCCCTATCGCGGATGCGCCGACATCGATCTCGCAGCATTTTCGATATCCCGAGCAGCAGTTCGATCTGCAATCATCCGTTTGGTCGACATATCACGTCGATGACCCACGCTCGTTCTACGACGGTGATGATCGCTGGACGATTGCCGAGGAAGAGCTTGACGGCAACGTGCAGCGGATGGAATCGTTCTTTGTCAACCAGACGCTCCCCAACGAGACCGGGACAGAATTCGCCTTGACGATCCCGTTTACTCCAGGGGGCGGGCAAACCCGGCAAAACATGACGGCGTGGTTCGCGGGGACGGCCGATGACCAGGGGGCGACCCGCCTGCGGCAGTACCGGTATCCCCGGCAGGTGACGGTGTTCGGGCCGCGCCAGATCGAGGCCCAGATCAACCAGGATCCCGACATCTCGCAGCAGATCACGCTCTGGAACCAGAGCGGATCTGAGGTAATTCGGGGCAACATGCTGGTGATCCCGGTCAACGACGCGATGCTCTACGTGCAGCCGCTTTATCTGCGTGCCCGCGAAACCACAGCGGCGGCCCCGGAGCTGGTCCGGGTGATCGCAGCGTCGAACGAGCGGGTGGTGATGCGCCCGACCCTGCAAGATGCGATCGCGGCACTCGGCAACCCTGGTGCGGCGACCGTCGACCAGATCGAACCGGCACCTTCCGATCTGGCGGAGGCGCCCGCCGCTGGAGCGGCGGAGCAGCCGGCCCCCAGCGCTCCCGCCGCGAATGCGCCGCAGGCAGATCCCGCGGCTCCTGCCCTGACGCAGCCAAACCTCGCCGATGAGGCGCTCGCGACCTATCAGCGGGGGCAGACCGCACTGGCCAATGGTGACTGGGCAACCTATGGGCAGGAGCAGGAACGGCTGCAGCAGCTCCTGCAACAACTCTCCGGAGAGGAGGCGACTCCGGTCGCTACACCCGCTCCCAGCGGCTAGACGATGATTGCGCGTGGCTACCGAAGCTTGATTGCCCGACAACGGACATTGCCTCCGTAGCGGCGAACCTCATCCTGGACGCAGGTGATCCTGCGATATGGCTGCCGGTTACGGATTCGTCCCGCTAAAGCGATCCGGGAATCGAGCAGTTCGTTGGTCAGCAAGCACCATGCGGGCCAACTCGGATAGAGCTGCCGCGTCGGTACGCTACCGGTGTCTGAACCTCCACTTCGTGGTCGTCTGGCAGCTAGCTGGTCAGAGCCACACGACCGCTGCCCTTGCCATACCGGGGTCGGCGGGCGATTTCGACTGCTTCCGGCCGGCGATCGGAGTGCCATTCCGGTTCCAACGACTGTGACCCGGACCAAGCGGCGGCATTGAGGATGGGCGGGGCAGCTCAACGCCCCGGTAGCGGTGACGTTACCGGGGCGTTTCATGCTCTGGTGGTTTGCCAGCGCTAAGGGTTACCGCGCGGCTTCGGTGGCGCGCTCGGAGGCTTCGGTAGCCACACCCTCGAACCATTCCTGACCCGCGTCGGTGCTGAAGAACACGCCGCCCACGACGCAGAGCGCCAGGCAGACGAGGAGCAGGCCGACGAGGATCCAGAGCCAGAGGCGTCGCCGGCGCGCGGGTGGTGGTCCCAGGCTGGTCATCCGCCACTCCTCGTCGGCGTCAGATGGGCCAGGATCGCCGGTGACCTGCGTCGTCGTTGTGGTGACCGACTCAGGCCGAGCCGTGAAGGTTTGTGGTTCCTCGCTCAGGCGTGCTCCGCAATTGGCGCAGAAGACGTCGTCGTCCTGATTCTCATGCCCGCACTGCTGACACCGTCTCACATGTCCCTCTTTCCGTGGTCCGGGCGCAAAGGAGGGAGGCCTGCGCGATCATGCCGCAGGCCTCCCTCTCGAAGGAGAGCTAATTGTTCAACCGGGGATCGAGCGCATCGCGCAGGCCGATGCCCAGGAGATTGAACGACAGGGCGGTCAGGAAGATGAGGAGGCCCGGGAAGAACGCGTAGGAGGCACGGAGGGTCAGGAACTGATACGCCTCGTCCAGCATGTTGCCCCATGAGGGTGTCGGGATCTTCACGCCGAACCCAAGGTAGCTTAGCGTTGCCTCGTAGATGATCAGGCCGGGCAGCACCAGCGACGCCCATACGATCACGATCGAGATCACATTGGGGAAGATGTGTTTCGTGATGATGCTCCGGTTGGAGGCGCCGAGGACCCGGGCTGCGTCCACGAAGTCCCGGTTCTTGAGTGAGAGCACTTCGCCTCGGATCAGGCGCGAGAGACCAGTCCAGCCCAGCAAGGCGATGATTACGGCCAATCCGACAGGGCCCGGCTGCCACCAAACGGAGAGCAGAAGGAGCAGCGCGATCGTCGGGATCGAGATGATGACATCGACAAAGCGCATGATGACGTTGTCGATAAGGCCGCCATAGAAGCCGGCAATCGCGCCGAGCGAACCACCGACGAGCAGTGCGACGAACATGGCGAGGAGAGCAACCGTCATCGAAACCCGTCCACCATAGGCGAGACGCGTCAGGATGTCTCGGCCGTTGGCATCCGTGCCGAGCGGGTACTGCCAATCCTGGAATGGCGGAGAGAGAAAATTCATGAGATTACCGGTCGCATAGTCGTTGCCGGTGATCCTCGCGACGATAGGCGCTCCGAACGAGAAGATCAGGAGCAGGATGGTCATGAAGAGCGCTGCCATCGATACCTTGTCACGCCGGAGGTGTCGCCAGGCCCGGGCGTAATAGCCGGGAGTGGACCGCAGCACGTTGCGATCCAGGGAACTGGCGGCGGTTTCGAGGGTCGGTGGCTCCGAAGCACTTACTGGCCGTGTCGTCGCGATGTTCGTGTTGTTTGCCATGGTTCTCGCCTCTCACTCCGTCGCCCGATAATGACAACAGCCGGTAGGGGGGATACGAACACCGCCCAAGTGTTTCGATATCTTTACGGAAGGTCCAGAACTGGCTTCCGAAGCGACGTCACGCACATGGCTGACCAGACGATGGGGTCGATGATCGTTCGCCCCACGATTTCGGTCTAGTCGTAGCGAACTCGTGGATCGAGCACGCCGTAGAGCACATCCGCGATCAGGTTGCCGACCACGGTCAGGACGGCGAGCATCATCACGCAGGCCATCGCGACGGAGTAGTCATTGGACTGAAGCGAGCTGACCGTCAGTTGCCCGATGCCTGGATAACCGAAGACGTTTTCGATGATCAGGGCGCCGCCAAACAGATCGGGAATCGTCAGCCCAACCAGTGTGACGAGCGGCAGAAGGGCGTTGCGAAAGGCGTGCCGGAGCAGGACGATGCGATTGACAAGCCCCTTGGCCTGGGCTGTTCGCACGTAATCCTGGCGGATGACCTCCAGCATCTGGGAGCGAATGTAACGCGTCCAGCCGGCGAGACTGACGAGGCTCAGGGCGGCGGCGGGAAGAATGAGATGCCGGAGTCGATCGAGGAAATTGTCCTCGATACGCAGGTTACGGACGCCAGAAGTCGGCAGGGATGGGAGCCCCCATTCCTGAAACTTCACCGCGAAGAGCACGATCAGCATCAGCCCGAGCCAGAGCGACGGAAGTGAGCTGAAGGCGGTCGCGATTACGGTCGTGACGCGATCGAACACGGAATTTCGTTTCACAGCTGCCAACACTCCGATCGGGATCGACAGCAGGAGCGCGATGATCAGGGACACGATGCTCAGCAGAAGCGTATTCGGTAAAGCGGAGCGTACGAGGTAACTGACCGACGCATAGTTGATGAAGCTGTTTCCGAAGTCGCCTTGGACCGCGTTCCCGAGCCAGGTGAAGTAGCGGAGATACCACGGATCGTTGAGCCCCAGGTTCTCGCGGATCCGCGCGATGTCCGCGGGCTTGAGATCCGGATTGAATTCGAACTGATCGGTCGGACTTCCCGGCACGAGATTGATCAACGCGTAGACGACAAACGAAATCCCAAGAATCAAGGGAATCATGCCGAGGACGCGGCGAAGTACGTACTGCGTCATGTGAGTGCCTCTCAGGAATGGACGGTGCCAAGAGTGGAGCGATCAGATCATCTTCGACGCGCCGAGAAAGTTTGCGCACAGTGTAACGAAATATGCCCCGATGCACAGGGGCACCAGGGCATATTCGGCAACGGAAGGTGATCGAGCCGTTGAACATCGTATGGTTCAGGCTCGAATCAGTATCTCCGAGGCGTCCTGAACAGTGCTATGCCTCCTGTTCGACCCAGACCTTGGTGATCGACCACAGGGTGCTGTAACCGTTCGGGAAGAAGTTGTGCACGCGCGGAGACGACCCAACGATGTCCTTGCGGAAGACCATGATGCCGACCGCCGCCTCGTCGTTGACGATATTCGACGCTTGGATCAGGAGGTCAATCCGCTTCTGCGGGTCCAGCTCAAGTCGGGCCTGCTCGGCGAGCTTGTCAAACTCCGGGTTACAATAGCCCATCCGGTTGAAGCCGTTTGGCGGAGCCGACTCGCAACCGAACATGATTTCCTGCGAACCGTCAACTCCCCAACTAAATCCCTGCAAGATCATCTGGTGGGTGCCAGCTTCGGCAGTTGCGGACAGCGTCGGGAACGGCACTTGGGTGGGAATCATCTCAAGGCCAACCTCGCGCCATGCTTGCTGCATATACGGAACCTGCTGCTCGTAGGTCGCAACTCCCTCCGAGTACATGCACTCAAAGCTGAACTTGACGCCGTCCTTTTCGCGGATGCCGTCACCGTCTGAATCGACCCAACCTGCCTCATTCAACAATGTGTTGGCTTGCTCAGGGTCGTAGTTGTAGACCGTGTTGATTTGATCCGGCGCGTACGCAACCGAGAGTACAGGCTGCGTACCGTCAGCCTGTATTGCGAAGCCCTGATAGACGGTTTCGGCGACCAGTTTGCGGTCCAATGCGTACTGCAACGCCTGACGAACGCGCGCGTCCGAAAAGAACGGCACCTTGGCAGGGTCCTGCTGCGTGAAGTAGAAGTTGAAGTCGGTGGTATCGTAGTCCACGATATTCAATTCAGGATTGGAGGCGCGCAGCGCTTCGGCCTGCGTGAATGGAACATCCGCGATGTCGTTCTCACCCGTTACGAGCGATTGGACTGCCGTGGCCGCATCCGCCACGACTCGATAGATATACCGATCGATCACTGGGACGTTGGTGGTGTCCCAATAGTCCGCATTCTTTTCTAGGGTGACATGGTCGTTCTGCACCCATTCGACGAATTTGAATGGCCCAGAACCAATCGTGCGGCTGGGATCTTGGCCGGTATTGCCGGGATCAGCACCGAACTCCGCAAACGGAACGCTCTCCCAGATGTGCTTCGGCAGGATGCCGAACTGGCCGGCGACGTCATTGACAAAGGTTGCCGATGGCTCGTTTGCGATGAACTGAACGGTGTGCTCGTCCACCACAATCAGTTCCTTGAGAGCCGGTTCTACGGTACCGCGGCGGGGGCTAAGGCTAGTCTCATCCAGTACTGACTGGAATGTGAACTCCACATCGGCAGTGGTCAGTGGAGTTCCATCGTGGAACTTGGCATTCGGGTTGAGATGGAATGTGTAGTTGAGGCCGTCCTCACTTACTTCCCAGTAATCGGCCAATCCCGGTACGTTGGTCCCATCGATCGGATTTGTGCCGATGAGGAAGTCGTAGATGAATCCCGCGATCCAGCTCGAATACACGTCAGTCGTAATCGTCGTGTTCAAGTTCTGGATGTCCGACGTCTGGACGTGAAGAACATCGCCGCCGGTCTGCTCCGGTTCCTCGAACTGGAACTCTTCCGCGATCGCCGCGTCCGCCTCTTCGCGCGTGATCGACCTCGTAACCGCTCCGCCGCCAGAAGGTGTCGCTGGAGTGGAATCCTGCGCCACAACGCCACGGGCGAGAACGCCCGCCGCCGTTGCCGACACTCCGAGTGCCGTGGCACGTCGAACAAAACCGCGTCGACTGAGCTCGCCCTTGCGTAGCTGCTCAATCAACATGTCGATGGTGGTGTGAGACATCCGAAGAACCCCTCCGTTCCTGGATCGCGCGACGCGCACCGTTGCTCTCGTCGCCAGTTGAGAAGAAACACTTTATGCTACCGCAAAGTCATAATCGCTGTCACGAAACTCGAACGCGCGACCATCTGCCACAACGTGGTCGTGTCATTTGCACCACGAAGCCGCTTTTTGTGGGATACCTTTTCACAAGCGGTCGACTGGCATTCCGGTTTCGTTCTTCGTTCCATGATCAGACATGCATACCATAACACTGTAGTCCTGTGCATTACCCGTGCCTAGAGGTCAAATTCCAGCGCGGGCGGTATTCCTCTCTCAAGTAGAGTGCTGGATGAGGACCGGTTCGCCAGCGTGTGGTGAATGGGCACTTCACTGCGACGGGATCGATCTCGAGCGCAGTAAAGTGCACTCAGGACAGGTTCCTCGACGGCGTGCTTAATACAAGAAGCTGCGATCTTTCGGTCTCGTCATCATGAGGAAGTGATCGGCCGCATCCGAAGTCGTCGAGTCAGAATGCCAGGACACCATGGTGGACCGCGGAGGACCGACTCTACAGGCGACGTCGAAGGCATCACGTAGAAGCGGCCCATCGTCAGAGGATCCATCTCTACTCCGATGATGGCGAAGATATGGATGGACCGCGTCCGCTCGGTTGCTACCCGACTGCCTATCGGCGGATGTGGTCCATCGCCCAGGACGACGGTGGTAGGGAAGCTTGCTGACTTTCGTCCAGGTGCCGGCCGATCGCAGTCATAAGACACTTGTGTGGACCCCCCACGAGCGATTGGCGAGGGCAGGGCGGTTCTTCGACAGACGGGCCTGCGGTCTGCGTGGGCAGGAACTGAGTGCATCAAGGCACCGTCTGTGCTCGCTGGACCGCCCCGGCGATTTCCGAGAAGGCGCGTTTCTACCCTAAACCCATGTAATCAGGACGGTGGAACACAAAAACGAGTGCCCGGGTACCGCCGGGAGGCCGTGCCGTGGTACATTCGCACTGCCGTTCTGGCCCATAGTTCTTGTCGTTGTCGGGAAGCGAGCAACGCCCGGTGAAGTTCTCCTTCGGAGGCCTCCTAGTCGCCGCGGTGGTTCTCAGCTTCGCCGTCGCCGTCGTGGCCTTCGTCGCGGTCGATCGCTTCATGCAACCCGACATCCTGGTCGGACCGCCGGAACCGCGGGACATCACCGTGGAAGTCACGGGAGGGGTCGCGACACCAGGTGTCGTTACGGTGCCGGAATCCGGGCGTCTCCAGCACGTCGTCGATGCGGCGGGTGGGTTTGCACCCGACGCGGACGTCACGTCGCTCAACATGGCCGCTCGCGTCGGTGATGGCGAGGAGATCGTGATCCCCGTCATCCGGCACAACGACCCGATGGCGGAACCGACGTCTCCACCCGCTCCAACCGAGGGTGACGAACCGGTCGGTGAACCCGATCCACCAGGAACAGCTTCATCTGGCCCTTCCAATGAACCTCTCAACCTGAACACCGCATCGCCGGCAGAGCTCGAGTCACTGCCAAGGATCGGGCCAGTGCTGGCCGAGCGGATCGTGGCGTATCGAACCGAGAAGGGTGCTTTTACCTCCCTTGACCAACTGGTGGAGGTCGATGGAATTTCAACGGCAACCCTCGAGGAACTGCGCCCGTTCCTGACCGTGGATGAATAGTGCGTGGGGTGTGCTGATCGGGTCAGGCGTGGTGGCGGGCGCCTGGCTCGGTCCCGTAGCTCTTCCGATTCTGCTGGCGACTGCCTTGGTGGCCGCACTGATTCGTGACCAGGTACGGATCCCGGTTCTCGCCACGATCATCGTGGCCACAGCCGTTGGTGTGTTGCGTGGATCGGGCACTGCCCCCGATGAGCTGCCTCTCGCCCTTGAGGCGTCGTCAGCAGGCTCGGGGACGGTGATGTCCCTGCCGTCGCCTTCTCGTTCGGGAGACCGCGTTCTCTTCCATGTGGAGTCGATCGGCCCTGCTGGCTCGGTCTCCGAACCGGCAGACTTCGTCGCGATGCTCTGGCTTCCCGAGCATGTCGAAGTCGCGCCCGGTGACCGCCTCTCGGTGAACTGGACGATCGAAGACGCGGCCAGCATCGCTCCCGGGTTCGGATCGTATGTTCGATCGCGGGGCGCGCAAGCCGTCGGATACATGTCGAGGATCGACGATACCGAGCTAGGTGGATCCTGGATGGGGCGATTGGTCGATCTGCGGCGGACGCTTTCGATTCGCTTTGAATCGATCCTGCCTGGTGACGCCGGAGCACTGGCATCCGGAATCGTGAGCGGCGATGATTCCGGGCTCAGCGAGCCGGTCCGCGATGCTTTCCTGAGGACGGGCACATCCCATATCACCGCCGTCAGCGGTTCCAACGTGTCGATGCTCCTGGCACTCTGGAACCTGATGGTGCGGCCCGGACGGTTCCGGCGAATGGTGCTGGTGCAGGCCGCGATTATCGCTACGATCTGGCTTTACGCCGTCCTGGTCGGCCTGGAACCACCGGCGGTTCGCGCCGCGCTGGTGGCAAGCCTGGGATTACTGGCGTCCCGATGTGGTCGGCACCCGGATCCGATGACGCTGCTGTTCCTGGCATCGGCGGCGATGGTGATATGGGATCCCCGGACCACCCGGATGATCTCGTTCTGGCTGTCGTTCGTCGCGTCGGCCGCGCTGATCGGGCGGTTGCCCGCGGATTCGGGGAGGGGGTGGCTCGACAACACGAGAGCCGTCGGGACTGGTGTCCTGTTCGCGTATCTCGCCACGCTTCCGATCGTGCTGACCGTGTTCGGGACGTGGTCGATATCGGCGGTCGTCGCGAACGCGGTGCTTGCACCGTTGATGATGCTGGCGTTCCCCCTGTCGTTCCTGCTCGGATTCGTTCTGCTCGTGGCGCCCCAGCTTGCCGGGGTCGTTGCCTGGGTTCCGGGCATCGTTCTCGAGGCGGCACTTCTGACGGTGCGGACGCTTTCGGATATCGCATCTCCACTGGAGTTCAGGACTGCGGGGTGGATCGGTGTGCTTCCGGTCGTCATGCTCAGCGTGCTGATGCTGCTGGGCTTCAGCCAGGACGGGAGGCGATGGATCAACCTCTTTGCGGAACGCTGGAAGGTCTCAAGAGCCAACGTGGTCGTACTTGCCCTGGCTTCCGTGATCGCGGCGGCGACCGGTGCCGTGCTTGCGCTGATCCGCTGATTCTTCCGGTCCGTTTGCCCGTGCAGCAGGTGCACCGGTGTCGCGATGGGCGGATCCTTCCCGGTCGATTCCAGTACCGTCCAGTCGGCGCGTATCGCCTGTGTCCCGGGTATCGGGCAGGTTGAGGGCGAACCTGCGGGCGGTTCTCTGCAGCACAGGCACCCGGATCGACGGCGTGCCGGTGGTGAATGTGTCGCTAACAGTCGATCCTGGACCGCCTCTACATGCCCCAGTTGAAGTGATTCCGGTTGACAAGCGGCCAAGCGGGCGCGTATCTTCCCTTGCGCTGCCCCCATGGTCTAGCGGCCTAGGACGTCACCCTTTCAAGGTGAAGATCGCGGGTTCGAATCCCGCTGGGGGTACCACACGGTCCTCAAGCCATCCCCGAGGCATCATCGCCTCCATTCCCTATTGCTAGAGAAGTGATCGAACATTGCTCTCCCGGTGATCCAGGGCCGCCGTCCATTTCAGATCAGGTGACGCTGGATCCATCCAGCGCCCCATGAGACTTCCTTCCGACGATATATTGGATTCTCAGCTTTCTTACTGGCAAGGCACGCCCGGCGGTGTGACCGCCAAATTCTCCCTGGCTCACCTCCGACCATGCAGCTGGCGGCGGTCAGGTGGTCTACAGCCTTGTTTCCGTCAGGTTGTGCCAGGGGGCGAGGTTGCACAACGGTGACGCGCACACGAACCGCTGGTCCCGTGCGTGCGAGTTTGCCTTCATCCGGGATTGCGATGGTTTCCCGGGGCAGCCCAGTGCTCCCGTACCGCGCCTCGTCTTAGTCGACGATGCACGATGGACCACACTGAACGCCTAGATTTTCAAAGATGATGAAGGATCTCGTAACGCGAGACGGAGGACAGGAATGGATGTCATCTTCCCGGTAGCCGGTCTTGGCACACGGTTACGACCGCAGACGTGGAGCAAGCCGAAGCCGCTGGTGAGCGTGGCGGGCAAGCCGATGTTCGAGCATGTGATCGACCGGATCATGCCGTACGAGCCCCGGAAACTGGTCTTCATCACCGGCTACCTTGGCGATCAGATCGAAGCGTGGGCCAGGGAGACCTATCCGGATGTCGAGTTGGGATTCGTCGAGCAACCGGAGATGCTGGGTCAGACCGATGCGATCATCCGCACCCGGGGCATGTGCGATGATGATGCCCTGATCCTTTTCCCGGACGCGTTGTTCGAGGCCGACTTCAGCGGGCTCGATGAGCTCTCGGCGGACGCCGTGATCTTCACGAAAGAGGTGGCTGATCCGTCCGCGCTCGGCGTAACCCTTGTCGAAGACGGCTTCGTGACGAAGTTGATCGAGAAGCCGGCTACGTTCGTCTCGAGCCAGGCGACGGTTGGCATCTATTACTTCAGGCGGATCGACGACCTCTACGTCGCGATCGATGAGCAGATCCGGCGTGAACTCCGGACAAAGGGCGAGTTCTTCATCGCCGATGCGATGCAGCTGATGATCGACGGTGGCAAGAAGTTCGTCACGCGAAACATCGATGTCTGGGAAGACTGCGGGAACGCCGACGCCTTGCTGCAGACGAACCGGTACCTGCTGTCATCGGATCCGTCGTCGCCAGCACAGCGCGCAGGATCGGTGATCATTCCGCCATCAGTTGTCCATCGATCGGCGGAGCTGGACAACGCGGTCGTCGGCCCCCATGCCAGCATCGGCGCCGGAGCACAGGTCAAGGATTCGATCGTACGCGATTCGATTGTCGAGGATGGGGCTCGGCTTGAAGGAGTGATCCTCGAACACTCGATCATCGGGCGCAAGGCCGAGATCGTGGGCCGCCGATCGCAAATCAATGTCGCCGACACATCGAAGGTATCCGTATGACGACACCCCGGCCCCACAGCGACTCGGTCAACGCTGCGACCACCGCGCCGGACCGGATCTGGCACGAGCTGTCCGTCGAAGTCGATACGGAAGCGGTCGAGCCGGTCTCCGAGCTCTTCGGTCGCCACGGATTCAACGAAGGCGTTGCGATCGATGAACCATATGTGCAGGACGGTGACGGGGACAACCTTGAGATGGACCCGGACAGGCCGTACGTCGTTCGCACGTATGTCGCCGACAGCGATTTCCGGCCTCAAGCGATCGACGATATCCGGCACGCGCTTTGGCATCTGGGCCGCATCGGGAGGGTCGGGGAGCTCAAGGACACGCTGCTCAAGGAAGAGGACTGGGCGAACGCCTGGAAAGTCCACTTCGAGGTCCATCGCATCGGCCAACGGGTTGTAATCCGACCTCCGTGGCAGGAGTACGAGGCAAAGGACGACGAAGTCGTCGTCGAGCTGGATCCCGGCATGGCGTTCGGAACCGGGCTTCATCCCTCGACGAAGCTCTCGATGCTCGGCGTCGAGCAGGTCGTTCGAGATGGTGATCGCGTATTCGATGTCGGGACGGGATCCGGCATCCTCGCCATCGCGGCGCTCAAGCTTGGCGCGAAGGAGGCGGACGCGGTCGATGTCGAAACGATCGCCGTTCGTGCCACCAGGGAGAACGCCGAGCGCAACGGCGTCTCCGATCGATTGAACGTCGCGCTCGGGACAGCAGGACCCGGAGAGCCCTTTGAAGGTCAGTACGATGTGGTGCTCGCCAATATCATCGCGCGCATCCTGATCGAGCTGTCCGAGCACTTGGTCAGGGCCACACGGCATGGGGGATCGCTTGTACTTGCCGGGATCATCGAGAGTCGCGAGGCGGATGTCGTGGATGCATTCGCCGCTCGTGGCGCGACGGTGAAAACGCGACGCCAAACGGACGACTGGGTTTCGCTGGTACTCGTTCGCGAATAGCGACGACACACTCTATTGGCCTCGTGATAAGATTCACAGTTGCTCAGGGGGAGTATCCTCCCTTCTTCGTCAGCGTAATCCGTCCTCTCGCCCTGTTGTTGTCACCGTCGTTCCGGAAGGTAGAACCGCTCCGTTATGCCAGTTGTCAGCCCGCTTTCACACCGTCGCGTCGAACTCGCGCCAGCTTCCCCAGGGTTGATCCAGGCGGTCTCGCCGGGCTCCTTTGCGATGGAGCTTGGGATTGAACCGGGCGACAGGGTGCTGGGCGTCAATGGGTACCCGTTGCAGGACGCACTCGACTTCCAATTCCAGGCGCAGTCCAACGAGGTGGCGATCGATGTCGACCGGAACGGGTCGATCCTCCGGTACGAGCTTGAGCTTGAAGGCGACGAATACTGGGGCATCACGTTCGCCGATCCGACGTTCGATGGAGTGCGCGTGTGCGAGAACGCGTGCCCGTTTTGCTTTATCAAGCAGATTCCGAAAGGCATGCGCCGCTCCCTCTACGTGATGGATGACGATTACCGGTATTCGATGCTCTATGGATCCTTTGTCACGCTGACGAACCTGACAGAGGAGGACTGGCATCGCATCGAATCCCAGCACATGAGCCCGATGCACGTATCGGTGCATGCGACGAATCCCGAGCTGCGGGTGGCGCTGGTTGGCAATCCCAAGGCCGCCGACGTCATGGATCACCTCCGGCGGCTCGAAGCGGCGGGCATCGACTTCCACGCCCAGCTGGTGCTCTGCCCTAGCGTCAATGATGGAGAGGAACTCGATCGCAGTCTCGAGGATCTTGCCGGGCTCGGGTCTCACCTGCTCTCGATCGCGGGGGTTCCGGTCGGCCTCAGCAAGCATGGCCAGGAACGCCAGAGCAAGCAGATCCGCCTTTCGCGCACCTGCATGCGGCTGCTTCCGGACAGCAATCGCGAGATGATTCGGGTCCGGCGGTACGAACCGGAGGAAGCCAGCCTCGTGATCGACCACGCCGAGCGCTGGCAGCGGCGCTTTCAGGAAGAGCGGGGTGATACGTTCTTCCACCTTGGTGACGAGTTCTACCTGATGACCGGCCGCGAGGTGCCTGGCGCCGATCATTACGCCGGTTTCCCGCAGCTCGAGGACGGGATAGGGATCACGCGGCACTTCATCGACGGCGTGACACGCTACATCCGGCGAGCCCGACCGAATATCCTCCGCGACGAAGTGGGAACCGTGGCTTGTGGCACGCTGATTGGACCAACCATGACCGAATCGGTCGAGCGTTTCAACAAGCATACCGGCGCGGTGCTGGAGGTCATCCCGGTCGAGAACCGGTTCCTGGGTCCGGAAATCAACGTCTCCGGGCTGTTGAGCGGGCAGGATCTGCTCGCCGGCCTCGGTAGGTCTCAGGGTACTGGCCCGGTCTTCGTCTCACGGAAAATGATCTCCGATCGCACCGGCACCTTGCTGGATGACCAGCGCCTTGAGGACGTGGCGGCTCGTCTTGGACGATCGGTGGTGCCGGCGGAAACGATGGGTGAGGTTGCGGAGTATCTGCGACGCCATCGTTCGTCGCTCGCGCGGGTTGCCTGACGACGGCGACCGGAGCCGGACAGCGCCGGTGGGAAGGTCAGCGTTTCCGGCGTAGGATCCTGGACAGCACCGTCAGGCCGGAGATCGCTCCGGCTCCGATCAAGGCGTCCCCGAGCGCATAGTACGGGCGGGGTGCGGGTGAGGATTCCGGTGGCTGATAGCGGTGCATGTGGATCCACAGGAGGACGGTTTCTCGCATTGCCTTGAGGATCACCCGGATGCTCCCGCCCGTTGCCTGGCCGGCGACCCGAGGCTGATGCGGGACGCCGATCTGCACCAGGGTCGCGCCCTGGCGACGAAGCTTCGCCTGAATCTCGGCGTTGATCAATGCCCCCGATGATGTCAGCACCAGCGAGCGCAGCAGGTCCCCCCGGAACACCTTGAACGCGCAGTCGAGATCCCGCAGGTGCACGCCGAAAAGCACACGAACGGCGACGTTGAAGATCTCGGCGTTTATCCGGCGATGGATTGGGTCCGATCGTTCCATCCGGAAGCCGGCCACGATGTCGAACAGCGGAACGAAGGGCGACAGCAGCCGAATATCGGCAACGTCGAATTGACGATCCGCGTCCATGAACATGACAAAGTCTTTCGAGCTTGCGCTGAAGCCGCTCTTCAAGGCACCGCCATAACCCCGGTTGCGCGGATGGTGGATGGGGTGAATCCGGTTGTCCTCCTCGGCGAGGCGATCGATGATCCGGGGCGTCCGATCCCGGCTTCCATCGTTGACGACGATGATCTCGAAGTCCTGGGTGTAGTTGGGGAGGGTCGCGAGGGCACGGCGGACAACGATCTCGATGTTGTCCGCTTCGTTGTACGCAGGCAGCACGAGCGACAGGGACCCGGGGATTGGAACCGGCGACCCGGTTGGAGCAGATGCTGTTGCTGCGTTGGACACAGGCTCTCCACTTGAACGAAACGGGGCGGAGTGACTCTTCGGGACGGTCCGGAATGTTTGCGGACATGACGTCCGTGCCGAGGGAGGATCGGGATGATGCCGAAAGATCAGGTGAGGTCTGCCCGCAGGGCGACGCGGCCGAATTGTACGATATCGTCCTGCCGCACCTGGACTTTCGATCGCACCGGTGCACCATTCAGCGCCGTGCCATTGGTGCTTCCGAGATCCTGCAGCCACCAGTTGCCATGGTCGTAGGTGAGCTGGGCGTGCGTTCCGGAGATAAAGGCATCGTCGATCACGATCGTATTGTCTTCCCGGCGGCCGACGGTGGTGTAGTGATCGAGCGGCAGACGGGAACCGGCGTCCAAAGATGATTCGGCCGGATCGACGACCTCGAGCGCGGCCGTCGGTCCTGGCATGCCAGACGCCGTGTCGTCACGGCTGGCGGACCCCATGGCTACCAGCTCCCGGATCGAGACGCGCGCGACCTGGTAGAGGAAGATGTAGATCAGGGCGATAAAGGCGAGTCGTAACGCGAGAATGAACCAGTCGAAGGGCAACGAGGACGAATCGAACAATCCCACGTCAGCGACGCTCCCCCCGTCCGTTCCGTTCCGATACCACTCTCACGTGGAATCCGTGGCTTCCGAACCGGATCTCATCGCCGTCGACCATGTCGGCAATGCGGACCGGCTCACCGTTGAGGAATGTACCGTTCGTGCTGTTCAGGTCCTCCACGCGGGATAGGCCCGATTCCCACGTGATCCGGGCGTGTCGTCTCGAAATATCGGGCGCATCGAGAACGATGTCACATTCCGATCCCCGCCCAACCGTGTTCAAACCGGATGAGAGCGCTACTTCCGTTCCTCGAAAAGTTCCGCCGGTTCCGACCAGGCTGCATGACGAGGCATCGGCCCTGGGTGCAACATGAAAGGCAGCTGTTGGCTGAGGCGGCAGGGCCCGTGAAGCAGACGGCGATGCGACCGCACGCCCGTCAGCGATCAACGAGTCGACGTTGACAGATCGCCGCCGGACGGTCTCGTCCTCCTCAATGGTTACCCGGATACGATCGACGACGGAGAGGTTGCGCTCGGTGGCGACCTGTGCGAGCCAGGCCTCCATCTGGCGTGACAACCCTGTCTTGTAACTCGCGAATTGCTCGTAGTCGCGGGGGCTGAGCCGGACAGTGTACGCATTGGGCACGATCGATGTGCCGACCGACGCGCGCCGGTTGCTGAGCATCTCCCGTTGGAGCCGTTTGCCGATCTCCGCGGGCTGGACGGGTTGGCGGAAAAGTGAGCCAGACGTGCCTTCCATGAGACGTTCCAGCGCGTGTTCAAATCGATCGAGCAGTTTCACGCACCGTCTCCTCAAGTTATCCATGGCGCGATCGCGCCCGAAGAGTATAGAGCGTGCGCCGACGCGGGTCGACGCGGCGCCGGGCGCGCTGACCGGGCGAGCACACCGCGTGTGGCGAAACCGGTTCCTACCCGCCGATGTCGCGATTCCGGCTCTGATAGAGTGGCTCCCTGAACAAGGCGACCGATCTGTCAGTGAGCCAGGAACGAGACAGCACAGACATGCATGACATAAATGAACCCGCGACGAAAGCGGGCGACGCCGAAGTGATCATTGGACCATCCGTGCTCTCGGCGGACTTCCTGAGACTCGGCGAACAGTTGATCGAGATCGAGCGGGCGGGCGCGGATTACGTCCATTTCGATGTCATGGACGGACGTTTCGTGCCCAATATCTCGATCGGCTTGCCAGTGCTGGAGGCGGTCCGTGACGGAACGACGTTACCGATCGATGTCCATCTGATGCTCGTCGAGCCGGAACGTTGGGTCGATCCGTTTGCGGACGCCGGCGCGGACAGCATCACGTTCCATGCCGAAGCGTCTCCCCACCTGCATCGTCTCACCGAAGCGATCGCGAAACGCGGCATGCGGGCCGGCGTGGCATTGAACCCGTCGACTCCGATCCTCATGATCGAGCCACTGTTGCCGTTCGTCGGGCATGTGCTGGTGATGACGGTCAATCCGGGTTTCGGCGGGCAGTCGTTCATCCCGGAGATGACCGCGAAGGTGGCGCAGCTCCGGGAACGGCTTCAGCAGATGAACTCGGACTGCCATATTCAGGTGGATGGAGGCATCAACGCGGAGACGATCGTCGACGTCGCAAAGGCGGGAGCGACCTCGATCGTCGCCGGGACAGCGCTTATCAACGATGAAGGATCGATCGAGCACAACATGGGGCGGTTGCGCAAGGCGCTGGCGTAGCCTTGCCTCGACTCAAAGGCCGACGGACTAGTCCGCTGCCCGGAAACGCCCTGCAAGCCAAAGCGGAATGAGCGCCAATGCGGCGATGCAGGCCGCGATAAGGAAGGTTTCCTGAATCACCTGCACGGAAAGAGGGAGAGCGTGTTGCTCAATGAACTGCCGTTGCCGATCGAGAAAGGACGCGGTCGACTCGTTAGCGCCCTGAATGATCGGCTCCACCCGGCCTGTCAGGGTCTGCAACCGGCGTACCCCGAGCGCTGTCAGCGCTGACGCGCCAAGCGTCATCCCGAGGAGCCGAAACATCAGCGCTGTCGACGCTGCGGCGCCCCGGTCTCCGACCGCCGCGGACGCTACGGGTATCGAACCCAGTGGTGGCAGGACAACGCCCAGGCCGATGCCCGCGACGATCAGC
The DNA here is from genome assembly GCA_902806355.1 of uncultured Thermomicrobiales bacterium. The sequence goes on from CADCWI010000029.1 coordinate 33,223, forward strand.
CCGGGCACCAGTGACCATGCACGGGACTGATCGATCAGAAAAAACAGCATGATACAGCCGCCGCTGATTAGCACGACTCCGACGTAGGCGGCGCGTCGCTCTCCGTACCCATCAGCGATCCTGCCCGCCGCGAACGAGGTTGCGGCAATCGATAGGGTGAAGGGAGCCAGAAGCATCGCGGTCGTGCGGCTGATCGCATCCGGTTCCGTAAGGAGCGCAACAAAGACGGGGATGTTCACCATGGCGATCATGAGTACGGCCCCGATCAGGAAATTGACGCCGATGACGGCAAGAAATTGATGCGTACCGAGCAGGTCGCGAGGCAGCAATGGATGGCGCGCTCGCCTTGTCCAGAGCGCGAAGCCCACCAGCGCGACCACCGCCAGCGTGAGCAGCCACGGGACCTGGCCGGCCAGGGGATTGACAGTGCCGCCAAGCGCCCGCAGTCCGCTCCTTGCCTGAGCTCCAACCTCCCCACTCGATGCCAGGGCCAGGTTGATCGCGACCAGTCCGATCGCAAGCAAGATAGCCCCAACCGCATCGAGACGGCGGAGATCGCGCATCTCGAATCGCTGCGATTCATATCCGAAGCTTCGTCGAACGAGCAGCAGGGCGCCCAGCAGCAGTGGCACGTTGATCCAGAAGACCCATCGCCACGCCTCTTCCGAGACGGGCAGCAGGTCCACGACCGCGGCTCCGTACAGCGGTCCCAGCATCCATCCGATCGTCTCGGCGGCGCCAACGATGCCGATCCCGGCGAGTTGCTGACGACGGCTCAACGTGTCGCCCACCAGGGCGATGGTGACGGGCAGAATGCCGCCACCGCCCAGCCCCTGGACGGTCCGGCCAGCCACGAGTTCGCCCAATCCGTCGGCCCGCGCGCAGAGCACCGAGCCGATCAGGAACAACAGGAGGCAAACGATGAACGTCCGGTGGCGACCGATGATGTCGGAGGTTCTGCCGAAGAGCGGAATCGCGACGATGTAGGCGACCAGATACCCATTCACGGCCCAGATGTAGCGATCGATGTCGGCGGTGTTGATGCCAAGGTCAGGGATCATCCGGGGCAGAATCGCCGCGACGACGGTGAGATCGATCGCGCCCAGTAGAACGCAGACAAGACCCGCGATCATGCCTCGGTTGAGCATGGCGTGTCTCAGGGAGTGCCGGGGACCGTCCGTATCAGACGGGTGGCTCAATGGAAACCTGTTGGTCGTGGTCGGAAAGGTTCATGGTCCAGGTGGCCGGGTCGTCCTTGCCCGAGCTGTCCGGTTCAGTGACGATGACCCGGAGGAGATTGGATGTGGCCGACTCGATCCATAACTCGAGCCCAACGGGCTCGCCAGTCATCGTGTTGGAGGTCAGCGGTCCCATCGTAGCTTGTGACGCGGTTCCTGAGACTCTGAGGGCATCCTTCCCCTCGATGGTTTCGTGTCCCAGCAAGACCGGATCCTGGATTCGACCCATCACGGGCCCGAGGCCCTGCTGATTGTCATAGAGGATGGATGGGTTATACCCGAACTCGGGAGGGGCAGAGTTCCAGTTGCCGGTGAGGAGGTCGGTGGTCCACGATCTCGCGCCGATGGTGATCATCTTGATGGTTACCGTGCCCGTCCCGAACAATCGGACCTGAAAATCGACAGCCACCTTGTCCGGGCGCGCGAGCTCGCCCCGTGCCGCGACAAGCTGGATGGTACCAGCGCTATCGACGAACGTTTGCCCCTCGATGTCGAGCGTGAATCGCAGCGACTGGGTTTCCGCCATCCTCGCGCTCGCCGCGGCCAGGACATCCTCGACTGATACGCCTGGCTCCTCCGTGCTTTCGGTCTGGGCGTTGGACCCGCAACCGGCGACGACAAGGGAGAGGATCATCAGCATGATGGGCAATCGAAATCGGCGGAAGAGCACGATGGTCCTTCACTTGGTACGGCATGCCGGGGAGGTCGCGGACCTCGTTCCAGCGGCTGGTGAGTGTGATGAGAGGTTGAGGGCTCGATGCCGCACGCGCCGGGAGTCACGATGTGGCCACAATCCAGTTTAGCAGCCGGAATGTTACAGGGGTTTGTCGGGACATTGGAGAATCGGCGGCGAGCGAAGGATAATACGGAACGCACGAGTAGGTCGTGATTCGCAACCATCGCCAATCCAGGGAGCACGGGAGCCAGACCTTGAGCGTCGTTCCAACTGATCTTCAGATATCCGTAGGCAGTGTTACGGAAGCCGCCGGGCGACAGAGCAATGAGGACGCCGTGCTGGTCACCCAGCTTCCAGAGGCCGAGCCGGGAGGTGGTCCGGGTTTCCTCCTGGCGGTGGCGGATGGCATGGGAGGGCTGGAACGAGGCGAAGTCGCGAGTCACCTCGCGATCGACTTGCTCAATGATCTGTTCGCCCGCGACCGTCCTGAAGATGTTGCACAGGCGTTGAAGCAGGCATATCGACGCGCCAATGACGCGATCTACCGCCAGTCGATCGATAATCCCCAGAGCGGAGGCATGGGGACGACCCTCGTCTCCGCGGTGATTCACGGAAAGTACGCCACGATCGCCAACGTGGGCGACAGCCGGGCATACCTCATCCGTGCGGACCAGCTCACGCAGGTGACGCAGGATCACTCGGTTGTCGCCGATCGGGTCGCCAAGGGTGAGCTGAGGGAAGAAGACGCCCGGTCGAGCCCCCAGCGGAACCTGTTGACACAAGCGCTAGGGACACACCCATCGCTCGATCGCAGGATGCCGAGCATATACGAGTTGATGTTGTTGCCGGAAGATCGCCTGCTGCTCTGTTCGGACGGATTCTTCGATGTTCTCCAACCGGGCGACTATGTCGGCACGGTAATGATCGACGATCCACAGGGCTCCGCGGCCCGACTCGCAACCCTGGCGACGGAGCGCGGAACGACGGACAACGTCTCCGCTATCGTGGTCGCCGTGAGTCCATCATCGGCCACAATCCAGCGCGAGCGGATTGGGGCCGAGATCGCGCAACAACGCGGCGTCAGCCCGTTACTTGTTCCGATCCTGCTGTTGCTCATTCTCGTAATCGCGATCCTCGTCGGAGCGTTCGTCTATCTCTAGTGATCCATCGTGCATGAATTGAGGGTGGCCACCCAACCAGGTGCGGCGGCCCGGCGTTCATCCTGGCAAGTGCGTCGGTGCAAGGTGGACGGACCGTCCTTCGTGATGACAGGTTGGTCTCGCCCGCGGGGCGGAGGGGATGTGACACCACGGTCGCCTGCGCCCGTTGACCAAAGGGTGACAAATGACATGCCGGCCAAAGCGACCGGTTCGGAGGGATGATTTGGGGCGACTCGACGCCGCTGC
>CADCWI010000030.1 GCA_902806355.1 uncultured Thermomicrobiales bacterium
GTGGCAATCGCTTTGATGAGGCGATCAGCTCTTACATCAAGCGGAAGTACACGCTGCGGGTAGGTGAGCGGACCGCGGAAGAGGTGAAGATCGCGATCGGCAGCGCAATGCCGCTCGAAGAGGACATGATGATGGAGGTCCGGGGTCGCGATGAAGTAGCCGGGCTGCCGCGAACCATCCAGATATCATCCAGCGAAGTGACGGATGCCATCACCGAACCGCTGGAGTCGATCATCGGTGCAGTGCGGGCAGTCCTCGAAGAAACCCCTCCGGAGCTCTCGTCGGACATCATCGACAAGGGAATGATCCTTACCGGCGGTGGCGCCATGTTGCGGCATTTGCCTGATCTCCTCACAGAAGTCACCGGCGTTCCCTGTTACGTTGCGGATGACCCTCTGTCATGTGTCGCAATCGGCACCGGGCTGGCCCTGGAACACATGCACATCCTGCGCGACAGCCTCGAGGAACCATAGGTCGATCAGCACGTCGTTCTGCAGCGCCCTGGCCATGCGAGAGATGGTTGGTCTGGCAGCATAACGGAAACGGGACTCTACCAGGTGATGAAGCGACCCTTCCGGAATCCCGTTCGCGTCTCCCCGCCGATGGGAGCAACTGACCTCATTGCCGGATCGGTCGTCCAAGGAGCGTCTGGACCGATAGGCGGCGAGAGAGACGCGACAGGTGCGGTCACGGTACCGATTCCGAAGGTGACGCCGGGCTCACCCGATTTGAGCCCCGGCGCTAGGGCAAGGCACAAGCTGCGCTGCACGCCGATATCCGACAATACCGCAAGGTGGGACACTGGAGCTGGCTCGCCCGGGGCTGAGCCGAGGAGCGCCGTTGGCGACTTGACCCTTCGTTCGTCACGGTTCGCTCCCAGGGGAACGGCAATCACTGGGCGACAACGTCCTTTGCACCCCACCGTTCGTGACGGGGCCTTGCCTGAAGGTGAAGTGGTCCTACGCGCAACCGACGGAACCTCGGTGGCTGGCGACGGGACGACTGACTCGATGCCGTCTCGCGACCAAGGCATGCCACCCTACAGTGGCGGTTTCGTCTTGGGTGAGATGGAGGACACGGTCGTCGCGAAACCGTACAAGCCGTCGGAGGTGCCCTGGTCCACCGGAGACATCGGTACGTTCGTTGTGGTGCAGGATCTGGACTGTCGAACAGTGCCGGATGTGCGGCGGGGTCCTGTCGGCAGCAGTGTGCAGCAGTCCAGCGCCAGACTGACGTTGACGAGAGATTCCGTCGTGTCCAAGGGTGAGGATACAGAGTGGATCTGATCCCAAGTGAGCGCCAGGAACGATGCCTCGCGACCCGACCCATCGGGCCAGGGGCCGAGTAGCGAGCCTATCTCCCATGTCCAGCGTCGCAGGAGGGCGTTCCATGAAGTTCCCACGTGCCAGCGGTATCCTGCTCCATCCCACATCACTTCCGGGCCCGCATGGCATCGGTGATTTCGGGCCGTCAGCGTTCCGTTTCATCGACTGGTTAAATGAGGGTGGTCAACGACTGTGGCAGGTCATGCCGCTTGGACCGACCGGATACGGGAATTCGCCGTATGCATCACCGTCCGCGTTTGCGGGAAACCCGCTCCTGATCTCACTGCCATGGCTTCAGGGCGACGGGCTCCTGACCGACCGGGATCTCTCAGCCGCACCAGTATTTCCGGATGACCACGTGGAATTCGAGGCCGTCTCCGCGTTTAAGGACGGCATGCTCAGGCGAGCGTTCGACGCGTTCCGTCGCGGGGGAGGGAGTGAGCTCCGCGCTGAATTCGAGCAATTTTGTCAGGACGAACGATACTGGCTTGACAGCTACGCGCTCTACATGGCCGTCAAACGTGCTCATGGCATGTCGGCCTGGCACGATTGGGAGGAGCCGATCAGGCTGCGGTCCGGAGATGCGGTCGAAGCGTGGTCGATCCGTGAAGCCCAGGAGATCCGGTACCAGAAGTTCGTCCAGTTCCATTTCAACCGCCAGTGGCTCCGTTTGAAGGCGTATGCCAATGAGCGACACATCCGGATCATCGGTGACATCCCAATCTTCGTGGCAGAAGACAGCGCTGATGTCTGGTCGTCGCAGGAGCTGTTCAAGCTGGACGATGCCGGCGTCGCGACCGAGGTTGCCGGGGTTCCTCCCGATCCGTTCTCCGATACCGGCCAGATCTGGGGTAATCCCGTCTATGACTGGGAAGCGATGCGGAGCGATGCATTTGCCTGGTGGTCTTCCCGGATCGGTCGCATGCTTGCTACCGTGGACATCATCCGGATCGACCATTTTCGGGGGTTTGCGGCGGCATGGCTCGTTCCGGCGGGATCGGACACGGCTGCTGCTGGTCATTGGGAGCTTGCGCCCGGTGGCGACGTCTTCGCGGCGATCCGACGAAGGCATGGTGACCTGCCGATCATCATCGAGGACCTTGGCGTGATCACCCCGGACGTCATCTCGCTCCGTGAAGTGCTCGGGTTTCCCGGCATGAGCGTGCTTCAGTTCGCCTTCGAGAACAACCCCGCGAACGTGTATCTGCCGCATAACTACCGATCGAATTCCGTCGTCTACACCGCAACGCATGACAATCAAACGACTGTCGGCTGGTTCCAGTCGCGGTCGCCGGAAGACCGGGCCGCCGTGCAGCGATACCTTGGCCGGGATGGTGGTGACGTCGCCTGGGACTTGATCCGGACAGCATTGGCGTCGGTGGCGGACACAGCCATCCTCTCGATGCAGGATGTGCTGCGCCTCGATGATCGCGCCCGCATGAACGTGCCGGGAAAACCTGAAGGAAACTGGTCGTGGCGATGTCGAGGGGATCAGCTCGCGAGCGATCTCGCGGCAGGACTGCGGGACATGACGTGGCTCTATGGGCGCCTGGCAGAGGAGAAAGTATCCGTCGGGCGAAACCCGTGGGATTACACCTACCCCGAAAGCCAGCAGAAGGCAATTGACCCTCGCCACGGCCGATGAACCACACCGATGATTTACCAGGCCCGGTCGCGATCGCGATACCAGACTCACCGTTGCATCTTGCCGGCACCAAGTCCGCATAGCGACCTTTCCCAAGGAGATCTGTATGAGCAACGGATTCGGAGCGTTCACCTTCGTTCTCCACAGTCACCTGCCCTATGCAAGGCAGGCGGGCATGTGGCCGCACGGGGAGGAGTGGGTGCACGAGGCGATCGCGGAGACCTATGTTCCGTTGCTCAATGCGTTGTATGACCTCCTGGAAGAGGGCGTCGACTTTCGGATCACGGTGAGCGTGACGCCGATTCTCGCCGAGCAGCTGGCGGATCCCCTGATCGTCGAACACTTCCTGACGTATGCCGAAGAGAGGGCGGCCTGGGCTGCGGCCGACATCTCGCGCTTCGAAGATGCCGGAGACAGCCAGCTCAAGGAACTGGCGATCCACTTTCACCATTGGTACTCACGAATTCTGACGTCCTTCCGCGATCGGTACGATCGTGACATCCTCGGTGCCCTGAAGCGCTTGCAGGAAGCGGGTGTCGTCGAAATCTCCACGAGCGCCGCGACTCACGGCTACCTCCCGTTATTGTCGCGAGACTCATCCATCTTCGGGCAGATCCAGACAGGCGTTGCCGCGTACCGGCGGCACTTCGGCAAGGATCCGAAAGCGATCTGGCTTCCCGAATGTGCCTATCGCCCTGCGTATTTCGATGACACGGCAGGAAGCGATGTGCTTCGTCCAGGTATCGAAAGTTACCTCGAGGCACAGGGCATCCGGGTGTTCTTCGTGGAGACCCATACCATCGAGGGTGGTCGCCCGGTCGGTAAAGCCGCGGGAGAAGCGATGGGGCTGTATGGCTCCGTCTCGCGGCGATACGCTGTCGAGCTGACGGAAGTCGAGCAAAACGAGCCAGGGACGACATACGAGACCTACTGGGTTGGTGATGCACCGGGTAACGTCGCGGTGCTTGGGCGAAACAACCGTACTGGTCAGCAGGTATGGTCCGGGGACTTCGGCTATCCAGGTGATTTTCTCTACCGGGAATTCCATCGAAAGGATGGTGTCTCGGGGATGCAGTACTGGAGCATTGGCCCGCCGGGCACCGATCTCGGCAACAAGCCGCCTTACGATCCGGATCGTGCCCGTGCCCGTGTAGCCGAGCACGCTCGCCATTTCGTCGGCCTGGTGGAAGAGTTGCTCGAGCAGTACCGCGATAACACCGGTCGTTACGGCATCATCTCTTCGAATTACGATACCGAGCTGTTCGGGCATTGGTGGTTCGAAGGCGTCGACTGGCTGAAGGAGGTGCTCAGAGGCCTGGCGCAATCACCAGGCGTAGACCTCACCACAGCCTCCGCCTTCGTGGATGACCACGATCCCGATCGGGTAATCGCATTGCCTGAATCGAGCTGGGGATCGGGTGGCAATCACTTCACGTGGCTGAATGTCGACACCGAGTGGATGTGGGCGCCGATTCACGAGGCGGAAAGACGGATGGAAGCGCTCGTCGAGGCTCATCCGGATGCCACGGGTGTGAAGGAGGCCGTGTTGAACCAGGTGGCTCGGGAGCTGCTTCTGCTGCAGAGCAGCGATTGGCCGTTCCTGGTCACGACGGGCCAGGCCAAGGAGTACGCCTCCATGCGCTTCACCGAACACGTGGACCGATTCAACGACGTGGCGCTCATCGCCGAGAAATCGGGAGATCCAACTCCAGAAGAATTGGATACCCTGACCGCCTTGGCAGAGCGCGACAATCCGTTTCCAGACATCGATTACCGCGTCTTCGCCGAGCGTCAGGGATCAGCGGCACTTCCGACCTGAGCCGTCTCGAAACCAATGCCGGCATTCAGGGCACGGTTTCAGGAGTCGCGTCCGCGTACGACCACATCGGCGTCAATCCGCACCGGTAACGATCCCGACCAGGGGCCCTGCCGGGTGCCTTGCAGCCACGGGTGCTGGACAAATCGCTGGACCCAGTGGCCGAGCGGAATGTACACGGCGTTATCGAGCAGATTTTGTTCGGCGTCACGATATGCGCGGTTGCGCGTGTCGGGATCAAGGGAGACTCTGGCCTCAGAGATACGCTCCTGGAATCTGGTAGCGGCATCACCGGGATCACTGTCTTCAAGCGCTGGAAGTTCCGCCGACCAATTGAACCAGCCACGCATCGCGGTCGAATCCGGGTTCGCGGCCGTGTCGAGAATCGCGGCCGTTTCGCTTACGGTCCACCACCAAACGATATCGAATTGACGACCCCCATTGTCCCGTTGCCGTGCGGCAATCTGGTCGGAGGTTAGGCTGGAATCGTGCCGGATCGCGAGTCCGCTGTTCTCTTCGATCATCCGCAGCAACGCCGCGTGCCGTTCGATGTCGTCCGGGCTATCGGTCGCTGGCTGGAAGTAGACGATATCTGGAGCGTCGGCGGTGGGATCGAATCCCGCCGCTTCAAAGAGTTGCGCGGCGGACCCTTGGTCACCAAAGTCGGCCGCGACCGGCTCGTATCCTGACGTGAGGCTGACAACGGGCGGCACGAATCCGGTGGCGGGCACGAAACCGTCCTCCCAGATCTCGGATGCCCAGGTTCCCCGGTCGACCGCGGCGGCTACGCCTCGCCGGACCCGGACATCGCCGAACGGTTCCTGGTTGAAGTCGAGTCCTATCGCCATCGTAGATGCCTGGCTCTCGATGGTGACGAGATCGTTCGAGAGTGCCTCATCGTCCCGGATCGCGGCAGTCAGGGAAAGCGGAACGTCCGCGATCGCCAGATCGCCGGATCGATACAGTTCGATTGCTCGGGAGTCGGCGTCCACTCCATCCAGAATCCGCCAGACGACCCGCGCAATGGATGGTGACGGGTCACCCCAGTACTCGGTGTTCGGCTCCATGACGAGGCGGTCGCCGTCCACGAGTTCGGTGAACCGCCATGCGCCTGCACCGGCGTCTGCTAGGAGGGGATCATTGGCGTCCGAATTCTCTACGACCTCAAGATCCAGCACTGCCCAGACAAAGGTAGCGAGGGAAGACGGGAACGAGCTGTCCGGCTGGACGAGCGAGATCTCTACGGTGCGGTCATCGATCGCGGCGAACCCGATGTCGGTGCTCTCACCCGACGTGAACGCTTCGAATCCATCGACGTTGCTCATGAACGTGGCCATCGGCGACACCGCCCGGGGATCGAGCGCGCGTTTCCATGATGCGATGCAGTCTTCCGACCCGATCGCCTGTCCAGAGGCAAATCTCAGGTCCGGCTTGAGCGTAACTCTCCAACGCGACGCGTCATCGACGGGCTCGACGCTCTCAGCGAGATCCGGTTCTACCGCGCCATTCTCATTGAAACGAAGGGGACCGGCCCAGACGTGGGGCAGGACCACCCAGAACGGCCCCCAGTTGACCGTGCGATGAGGGTCGATCGTCACAGGCTGCCCAAACGGATTGAGCGGCAGGTGCAGCTCGACATCTGTCTCCACCTCTCCATCCTGGACCGTCGCCCGGGCAGTAGCGACTTGAACGCCCCGCACATTCTGGACAGTACTCCCCACAGCGCCGATCATTGACCCACCGCCAAGAACCGCGATCGCGCGTAGCATGTCCCTCCGGGAGTGTGGCGGAACTCCCTCCCGCACGGCCTTCCCCACGGCATCGGGGAGGGTTTGGACCGGAGTGCCTTGCGGGGCCTCGGGCGTCGAGCGGGTCGTCATGAATCCTCCTCAAGTAGCTGACTTGAACGAGCCGGGGACGTCAGCTCCTGGGCTCGTCATCTCTCACGACCGGTCCGGTACGCCATGGTGCATCTACTGCCCCTTACAACGCACGACGCCCTGCACCTGTTCCGCTGCAACGTGACTATCAGCTACCGACGGTGTTCGCGGAATAATCTCGCGCCCCGGCATCGTTGAGGAAGGCCGCAAGCAAATCCACACTGGCCTGGATGTCCGCTTCATGAGCCATCTCATTCACGGTATGGACATAACGGGTGGGAATCGAAATGGTCGCGGTGCGGACGCCGCCCCTGGTCCGCTGAAACGCTCCGGCATCGGTGCCACCGGCTGGCAGGATCTCCCGTTGAAACGGGATGGCTTTCGCTTCAGCGAGGTCGACGAGGTGCTGGACTACGCCGGGATCGGGGAGTTGCGAGGAGTCGAACAGCTTGATCGCGGTTCCGCTACCCAGACGAGTAACGACAGCGTCACTGGAGTTGCCTGGAATATCGGCGGCGATCGTTACATCGAGCGCGATAGCGATATCCGCCTCTGCATCGAAGGCGGAGGTGATGGCGCCGCGCAGGCCGATCTCCTCCTGGGTGGTGGCGATCGCGAGCACGGTCGCCGCCTGTCCAGATACCCGTTTGATCGCCTCGATCATCACGTAGACGCCGAGCCGGTCATCCAGGGCCTTGCTGACCACGGTATCGCCGATCCTGATCTGATCCCGCTCCATCGTGACCATATCGCCCACGGTGACCCGTTCGTTGGCTTGCGCCGCGGAGAGTCCCAGATCGACGAACAGGTCTTCGAGCTTGACCTCCTTGCTGTCGCCCGTGCCCTGCAAGTGGATCGGTTTGGAACCTGGCTGAAGAACACCGGTGAGCATTCCGTGCGCGCGGGTGTGGACGATGACTCGCTGGGCGACGAGCACCCTGGGATCGAACCCGCCGATCTTCTGCAGCCGGACGAATCCCGAGTCGTCGATGTGGCGAACCAGGAACCCGATCTCGTCCATGTGCGCGGCAACCGCGACTCTTGGGCCGCCGCTTCCTGTCTTGATGCTGATCAGGTTGCCCAACACATCGACCGTCAGCGAGTCGACGTGGGGCTCGAGCTCGGTGGAAACCACGGCACGAACCTGTTCCTCCCGGGAAGCGATACCCGGAGTCTGTGTCAGTCGTCGGAGCAAAGCCTCATTCAATGGCATGCAGTCATCCTTGTAGATGTTCCAAACAAAGGGTGCTCGCCTGGAACCGATGGCGGAAACGAAACGCCTGACGATTGTTCGTCAGGCGTTTCGTTTCCGCAAGTGAATCGAGAACCGAAGGGTATGAGCCGTCCTACCGGATTACTCCTCGATCAGGATGATCGTGCTCGACCCGGATACACCGTCTGCCTGGAACATGACCGTTCCGATCGACAGGACGTTGATCGAATCGGCAACCGCAGGCGTCGCTTCGGGGGTCGCTGCGTCGTCTGCGAAGAAGTCCTCACATGCTGTCCCATCGAAGTCCTGGTCGAGC
>CADCWI010000031.1 GCA_902806355.1 uncultured Thermomicrobiales bacterium
GGGTGTGCCGCGCGCCCTCCGTTGCACCGGGCCAGGCGCAGCCGTCCGGTCGGACTCAGCGTCGCGTTACAGCGGTACGGGAGGAGCGCCTGATTGTGTGCTAGCCCTCGGTTTGCTCCACAGCTCACCGGGCGTCCTCCTTATCCAGACCCGGCTTGCTCACGTCACCGACTTCACAGGGCCGGCCGGTGCGAGCCGCGTGCTTCTGGCCTTCGGCCGGCCGATGTCGGTCAACGGCACAGCCTCGCCTTCACCTCGTTTCGGGCGCGAACTCCGAGCTGAAGGGCTGAGTGACCCTAGCGACGGTTGAAACGCCGTGCTGGTCGGGATCGTCAGACCGATGCGCTGGAGGCGCGTGCGATGTCGGCGAGTGCCGCCGTCATGCTCGCATAGGTTTTGCTCATCAATGTGCCCGCAAAACTTACGCGGGCGACCCCAAGTTGCGCCAGGCGTGGGAGGGGCGGGGCTGCCGCTCCCAGGATATTCACCGGTCCATTGACCCGAGCCACGAAATCAGCGATCTGGGCCTCGGCCGCCATCTTGATGGGGAATACGCAGTCAGCCCCTGCCTCGAGATAGCGGCCGGCTCGGCGCAGCGCCTCGTCGAAGAGCGCGGCCTCATCTCCCGTCTGACGCATTGCGTCCAGCCGGGCGTTGATCACGATGTCGATACCTCGCTCAGCCGCGGCGTCCTTCACGGCCCTCAGCCAGTCAGCGTGCTGCTCGACAGGAAGGAGCCCGCTTCCGGCGTCATGATCGGTATCCTCGATATTGCACCCGACGGCTCCAGCATCAAGGAGGCGGGTGACGAACTCCACCGGCGAAAGATGGTAACCGCCCTCCATGTCCGCGGTAACCGGGATCGAGACGTTCTGGGCAATCCGCGCGACCGCGCCGAACGCCTCTTCCACGGGCATCGAGTTGGTGTCCTCGTAGCCAAGGCTCGAGGCGATCGCCCCACTTGAAGTTGCAATCACTGGAAAGCCGGCCTTCTCGACCAGCCGCGCGCTGGCGACATCCCAGGCGTTCGGCAGTACGAGAGGTCGAGCCCCATGATGGAGATCTCGGAGGAGCACCGCTTGCTCGGAAAGAGTCGCGTTCAAGGTCGTCACCTCATCCATATATGGAGCTATCAGGTCCGGCTCCGCTTAGCGCGCGAATCGCCAGCGGGTGGCACCGGCGCCGGCTTGGCCGATCGCCGTGTGGAAGACGAAGCGGTAGAGCGGCCATGGCGGCGGACCACCGTCCGCGGGACCGAACGGCGCCGTGAAACCGCCGGCGGTGACCTCGACCGGCCAGCCGGATTGCCGGATGAGAGCGCCGACCGCGTCGAGTGTCGCCGGATCGTGGACGGAGGCAGCCTCACCATCCAATACCACGTCCAGTCCTTCCAGGCGCATCGCGATCGTGCAGGCCGGGTTGACCGCCAGGTTGCGCGATTTGCGGGTGCCCGGTCCGCTCAGGAAGTAGATGTTGCCCTCGTGCCAGCGGGCGCCGACACGGGTGGCGTGCGGGCGACCGTTCGGCCGGACGGTGACGAGGTAGCTGGGGTGGTGGCCGCCCGGGGTATCCGGCGGTGGCGGGGCGGCGAGCAGGTCGCGCGGGAGGCTCCACTCCATCGCGGTGAGCTCCGCGGGTCCGAGGTTGGTTGTTTCGACTGGTGCGTGGTCTGTCATCGGTTGCCCTCCGGTTCGTGGTCGTGTCCGGCACAGGCCAGGGTCTGTGGTATGTGACTGGACGTCGGAAATGGCGGATGCGTGACGCGACGCCAGACGCGAGGGCGCTTCAGCGCCCGGCGGTGCCAAGGTCGTCGGAGCGTCCGGCTTCGAGTCTCGACCACTGGGCGATGGGGCGTCCGTTGGTGGTCCATACCTCGGAGTCCCATGGTTGGGGCCAGCCGGCGGGCGAGTCCTCCCAGGTTTCCTGTCTCCCGTACACGGTCATGTCCCACAACCCATGGGTGGGGGCCATCACCTCGATGCCGCGGCCGCTGGTCCAATAGGTCTCGAACACCTTGTCGCCGTCCCGCAGGAAGCACATCAGGTAGAACCGCTCGAACGGGCGCCCAGCCCACAGTGACTCGGCGGAGTCTCGAACCGAGTACCATGGCACGTCCCAGCCCATGAAGTCGCGGTAGCGCACGCTCTCGTCGTAGGAGCCCTTGCAAAAGGTGGCGTAGGTGACGTCGCGGGAATGCAGGTAGGCCAGCTCGCGCACCTGCCCATTGAAGAACGTGCAGCCCTCGCACTGGGCGGCGGAGGGTCGGCCAGGCCACCACGCGTGAAAATAGGCGATCAGCTGACGACGGCCCTCGAAGGTCTCCAACAGCGTGATCGGACCGCTCGGGCCGATCAGCGTGATGGCGGGGTCCACCTCGACCATCGGCAGGCGCCGCCGTGCCGCGGCGATCGCGTCACCCTCCCGGGTGTGCGCCTTCTCTCGGACCCGCAGCCGGTCCAGCTCGGCCTGGAAGGTCGCCCGGTCGACGGCCGGTGGCAGAGCGCAGGTATCGCCGCTATCGGCCGCTGGCACTTCCGGATTGTGCGAAGGACTGCTCATGTTTGCCTCCTGAACTGGTTGGCCCATGGTTGGACTACGATCAAGGTGAGTCCGGGAAACGGCCGACGAGTGGGACACGGGGCACCCCGTATCGCCATCAAGGCGAGGTCATGCGCCAACGCCGCACTGCCGAACGGGCTATCGCAATCGCAGGAACGCCGTCTCAAGCGTGTGGGTGCGGCATCTCCCACACCCCGGACAAAACCTCTCCGGTTTCGAGCAGTGACTTGAGGTTGGCCAAGACCGTCGGCCATCCGTACGAGATTCCATCGAGCATCGCCTGGTCGGACAGGTTCTCGTGTGTCACGGTGAGCCGGACGATGCCCTGGTGCGGCTCGATGAGGAACGTGACGACCGAGGGGCCTTCTGGCGGATCCTTGCCGGGCTCCTCGAAGGTGACCACGAGGCGATGCGGGGGCTCGGTCTCGATCACGCGACCGGCGATATCGACGATGCCTGACTCATCGACGCGCCGGTGCTCCCAGATCGATCCCGGCTGCCAATCCGAGACGTTGGCATTTCTCCAGTAACGCGCCGTCAGGTCCGCATCGGTCAGGGCTTGCCAGACCTGCTCCGCGCTGGCGCGGATGTAGGTGGCATAGACGTAGGTCGGCACGGATGTGGTCTGGTTGTTCACGGCGTACTCCTCCGCTCGATTCCTGATCGCGCTGATCGCGTGCAGGCGGGGCTTGTCGAATCCTGAGATCCAGCGCTCCTCGATCTCGTGGATCGGTGCCGGGTTGAGGTAGTGGAGCCGCTCCCGTCCACGCCGCACGACGATGACGAGGTTGGCACGCTCGAGGATGTCGAGATGCTGGGTCGCTGACTGGCGGGCCATCCCGAGGCGTTCGCACAGCTCGCTCAGCGTCTGGCCGTTGTGCTCCCGCAAACGATCCAGCAGGAGTCGACGTGTCGGGTCGGCAAGTGCCTTGAATATCTCATCCATCTCTCTCGCCTCACCGCTCACGGGTCGATTATGCAGGCAAATACCTGCATAAGTCAATCCCCTTGCCCCTAGTCGCTTGACGAGCCCGGACGGGTCTGGCGCCGTCATTCTCCGGCAGCGGATGGGCGATCCTGCGGCATGCCTGTGCCGGCCCCGTGTGACCGATTTTCGCACCAGGGGCGGGTAGACGATCAGGTGCCCCTGCGGCGCCATGGCGGCCATGGACGCTCTCCCGCCCGGACGGTTCGGAGTCACCAAAACAGCCACCTGGCTACGAATTCCGCCCGCGTTGCCGGAGAGATAGCCGATATGCATGACCATGCGCACGGTCTGGGTGACCGCTGCCAAGCCTTACTCATTATCCGCCGGGGGTCCGAGGAGTAGGGGAGCGCGTCGAACGCAGCTCCGGACCTGGCGTCGCGCAGGTCGACCCGAACGGGACGGGCTTGTGCCGCCGGAATGTGGTCTCCCGGGAGGCAGCCCTGGAACTCGTCGAATCCCTCGCCAGGCCGGCAACGCAGGCGCAATGACAGCGCCAGGGGTGACATCGGGAGGTGTCCCGCCAGCCAACCAGGCTGACTCCCGGGGCGCATAGCCACTACGCCGCCGGAAGGCGCAACTTCGCAGGGGGAGGGGCCCACTGGCTGCTCTTGTTGTCACCGAACCCGCTGGCCGGTACATCCAGCGCGAAGAGGGCACACATCGTGTGCCCTCTTCGCGCTGTTTGCATATAAGGTGACGGAATCATATCGAAAAGACGCCGCTCCCAAGCTTTCCACAGGACGAGCGGTGGCATGCGCAATGAAATACGCCCTGGTTGCCGCAACCGCGTCAGGCGGTTATCGCGGCGAGGCTGGACTCGGATGGTGCGGCCTCAAGGGTGGCCTCTGGAGTAAACGTGAACCGTGGTGGCGGGTTCTGGAACGCGATGTTGAGCCGGTTCCAGCCGTTGATCGCGATCACGGCGAGCGTCAGATCCGCCATTTCCCGCGCGCTGAACTGTGACCTGGCCTCGGCGAAGATATCGTCGGGAACCTGATGGTTGGGCAGCGTCGTCACGGCTTCGGTCCAGGCCAGAGCCGCCCGTTCACGATCGGAGAACCAGGGTGCCTCCCGCCACGCGTTAAGGACGTGAATGCGTTCTTCGCGTTCGCCGTTCTTGCGCAGGTCGTCGGCGTGCATGACCAAGCAGTAGGCGCAGCCATTGATCTGGGAAGCCCGCATCTCTACGAGGCTAAGCAGCTGGGGATCGAGGTCCGTCGAGCGCAGATACGCACCCACGCTGATCAATTGCTCATGTGCACCCTGCATCGCGTCGGCACCAAGATACCTGTTGGACATGGATTCGTTCTCCCTGGAGTTTCGCCGGCACGATGATGATGGGTCCGGCGCTTTGGCACGTGACGCGGCACATCCGCGTCCGATAGGGAGACGAGCGAGCACGGGAGTGTGTGACAGCGTTGGTCCGTCCAAGCTGGCGACCGCAAGGAAACCCCGGTGATCGGTCCGATCACCGGGGTTTCGTCTCGTGAAACGTGTGGTGTGATGTGCGTCCGGACCGCTACGAGCCGGCTGTGAAGATTTCGAGCTGGGTCGCCGTGCCCGGCAGGCATTGCACCTCGGCGGAGATCAGGATCGGGTCACCGACGCGCTCCAGCAGGTCGATCCGGTAGATGCCCGGCAGGACCCAGATGTAGTCGCCTTGCTCGAATTGATCCTGCCAGACGACGATCCCGGAGAGATCCGCGACGGTGTAGATCTCACCGGCGCCCTGCGGGAACTTGAGCAGCGAGCCCCGGATCCAGGTCGTTCGGCCCGCCTCGATATTGACGCGAACCGTTGACTGCGACCCGCTCGGATTGGCCCAGGTCACCTCGCAGACGCCGACGTTGAGCTCGACGCGATTGGAGTCGGTGAGGGTGACGCTCTGCACCTCGCCGTCCGGGTTGGAATCCGTCGCGCCGGTGCGGCAGGAGATTGTGGCGCGAGGCCAGACGTCTCCGAAGGCCTCGATCTCGAGGATGCCGAGCTGAACGACGACCTGGAGTTCTTCGAGCACTGTGAACAGCGCGGCATTCAATTCCTCGGCACTGTTCGCGCTCAGGTTGAGACCGCCACCGGCATCGGCGATGCACTGGAGCGTTGCGTTCTCTTCCTGGGTCAGGCCGAAGCCGATGACGTACGTCGTGACCTGCGCCTCGCTCTCGGCAAGTGCACGAGCCACGGCACACGGGTCGCCACCGCAGGTCTCGAGACCATCAGTGACGAGGACGATCGCGTTCACCTCGTTCTCACCGGGGGCCTGGAAATCCTCCGCTGCCCGCTGCATGGAGAGGGTCAGCGGCGTCCAACCGACCGGCTGGTAACTGGCGACCGCGTCGCGGAGCGCCTGCTTGTTGGTGCCCTCGATCGGAACAACAAGCTCGGTGGACTGGCAACTTTCCGCCCGGTCCGCCTCCTGGTTGCTGCCCAAATGTCCATAGACGCGGAAGCCAACGTTGACGCCTTCCCGCTCCGGGATAGCATCAATAACCCCTCCGAGGACGTCTTTAGCGGCGTCGATCCGCGTTACGCCTGGGGTGATCTCCTGGGCCATCGAGCCCGACGAGTCGAACACGAGCTCGACATTGACCGTGCCCGCGCCGGATTGCGTCGGGCTGGTCGGTGTCGACGGCGCGTCCTGCGCGGCGGCCGTGGCGTCGCCCCAGGCACTCGTGCCAAATCCCGGGAAGAGCGCCAGCAGCAACACTCCGGCGATCAGCAGGCGTACGAGCCAGCGGTGCGATTGAATCGAGGTCTGCATTGTTTCCACTTCCCCTTCGAGATCGTCAACCGAACCTGCACCTTGACGTGCATGACGGAACGTGTGGTGTGTCACCACCACGATCGATGTACCCGACGTTTCCGATTCCGAATTTGATTCTAGCGCGGTTTTGGCGCTTCATGTGTGTACGCTGCGTGATGGAACGCGAGGAAGCATGAAGCGTGCCTTAAGGAATCACGGGATGACCGCTCGAGTGATGGCGTAAATGCTGCGCGTCCTCCACAATACTCCTCTATCTGCGCCGTGCGCAACGGATACAAATCAGGGTCAGGTTCAAGGAGCTGAACGATGTGGAACATTCGGCGCTTGGCACAGGTCGTTGCCATGCTGACAGCGATGGTGCTGGTCTGGAGCGGGCCAGCGGCGGCGGTGCTTGCCCAGGACGATGCCACGTCCCCAGGCGACCAACCGCTCGAGATCGTCGTCGATGGGGAGCGTTTCGTCTTCGATCGGATCGTCCCGATCGACGTCGGTGAACTCCAAGAAGGCACCGACGACGACGGCAATCCGTTCTTTACCAGGGCGGACGATCCCGTCGGAGCCGCATATGTGCCGGTCGATGATGCCACGGCAGCCCGGTACCTTCCTGAATCGCTCGACGCTCCCGACACGGCCTGCCTGAGCGAAGGCGTTGACGTCGGCAACATCACGGCTGGCGAGGACGTTTACGTTCCGGCTGGCCTTGAGCCGGACCTGAGCACCGACGCGCTGACCGAGGTTGGCTCCACCGATGACGGTCGCACGATCTTCGCGCCGAACGCGGAGCAGCCGTTCAGCGAGTTGTTCGCCGACAGCGATGAAGGGCTGATCCGTTATCTGTTGCTCGGGGACCAAGGCGTCCCGGGAACGTTTCCGGCGACGGTGACGTTTGCCGGTCAGGATTTCGAGGTCGCCACGGATGCCGAGGATCCCGGAACCGAGGGGCTAGCGAAAGTCGGGTGTCTGGGCCCGTTCCCGGCCCTGGCGGAAGAAGGTGCTGACGCGCCGTTCAGCACGGTCTACCTGTCGGTCAACGATCAGGTGGTCACGTATCAGGCAACCGATGTCCCGGCGGAGACTGACGAGGTTACGGAAGAAGCAGCCACGCCGCCGGAGGAGACGGCGGAGGCGACACCTCCGGATGATGGCGGTGAAGCAGAGACCGGGACGATCACCGTCCGTGCCGCCTTTTGCGAGGCCGACAACAGCGAAAATGCCAACAGTAACTGCAATGGCCGAATCGAGGAGGCAGAAGGCACAACGGTTGTTTTCGAGGTCCGGGCCGATGTCGATACGGAGGGCGATCCCGTCCAGACGATCGAGGTCGTGATCGACCAGCAGGGCAACGGCTCGCAAGGCGACGGCACCGGTGAAGCCCTGTCGCTGGGCGTCTATACGGTGTGCCAGGACCCGGTCGAAGGATTCGATGCGATTCCGGTTCCAGGTAATGAGGGCGGGAGCAATCAGAGTGGCGTCGAAGGCCTGCCCTGCATCACCGTTGAGGTGACGCCTGGCAATACCGTCCTGCAGTTCAACAACTTCCCGGTAGAAGCTCCGGCGGATGCGGCAACCGCCACGCCACCGGCAACCCCGGCTGTTACCGAGGTGCCGACCGAAGTGCCGCCAACGGAGGTGCCTACGGAAGTTCCCACCGAGGTGCCTACGGAAGTTCCTACGGAAGTCCCAACCGAAGTGCCGACCGAGGTGCCAACGGAGGTTCCCACCGAGGTTCCAACTGAAGTGCCGCCAACTGAAGTTCCGACGGAAGTTCCCACCGAGGTCCCGACCGAAGTGCCGCCA
>CADCWI010000032.1 GCA_902806355.1 uncultured Thermomicrobiales bacterium
GCCACCATCGTCCTCCTGTTCATCCAACAGTGCATCGACGAACCGAGTAATCATCCCGGCAGGCAGGCGCCTGGCGATTTCTGGTCCTCCACCAAGAACGTGCTCGAAGAAGTGGCTGGCGTCGGCATAGCTGCCCGCATCCGCAGTGTCGATGATATTGGCGGCGATCGCACTGAGCCAGGTCTCCCCATCGGCGAGGTCGGCGACCGGCGCGTATTCGACATATGGAAAGAGAGTGTAGAAATCGCCGGTACGCGCCGCGTCCCGCGTCGCCAGGCGCGAGAACAGCCGAGCGACCCGTTCCCGCATCTCCGGAGTCGCGATTCCCAATCGCATCGCCAGGCCGGTGACGCAACAGGCTGGGTTCAGACTCGGGAACGTCCATCCCGCGAACCATGGCGGAAGCGGGGCATCGTAGACCTCCCTCGCAAAATGCCAATCCCCGTCCTCATCCTGCGCGTCCCGGAGCCAGGCGGCCAGGCCATCGACGAGTGGTCCTCGCGGATCGTCCCGGAGGGAGAGCAGGACATGCATCGCGAGACGCGCCGCGAACGGGTTGCTGACCGGCGATGCGATATCGACTTCCAGGCGCTGCCCAAATCCGCCGTCGGCGTGCTGGTACGCCGCCAGCGCGTCCGTCACGGGGGTAGATGATCCGTTGCGCCAGTGATGCTCGACGATTGCCGTGCCGAGGAGATGACCCTGCTCCTTCAGGAACCGCAATGCGGGATCGATACGCTCTTCGGCACGCGTGATCCGTACGGCGCCGAGCCGGAATGATGATGCTGTGTCACTCATATACTGGTTTCCCTTCCGCCTGCCACTGAACGCCTGTGACCCATAGCTGGTGCGCCGGCATCGCGCGGCAATGACAGAGTTTCCGAATGTGCTGCGAGATGGCAGCTGGAATCCACCGTAGAGGGCGAACAGTGACAGCTGCCTGTCACTGTTCCCTGAAGTCAGTGCACCCGTCTTCGTCGCGAGTCAGGACTCAGGATCCATTTGATGATGCTGAAGCAAGTCGTTGAGGCAGGCGATCATCCAGCGCTTGAGCTCGACGGGTGCGCTGACTTGCACCTCGGCACCAAACCGGAGCAGCTCACGTCCGTAGTAGGGGAGTTCCCCTGGTGGACAGCGGAACACGAGTTGGACGCCGTTGCGATCGGGAATGATGGAGTCGCGGAAGTCGGGATGGTCACGCGCGAAAATCGTTCCCTTCGTTGTCAGTCGTGCCCGAACTTCCGGGTGCGACACATCCGCGTATGGCTTTGCCTCCGATGTCGCTCTCCGGATGATTTCGTCGCCATTCAGTGGTGCCGTTGTGGACCGTACCAGCTCCATTCTGTCGATCCGGAAATGCCTCACCCCGGAGCGGCGCGCATCGATCGCACGGGTGTACCATCGGCCGCCAGCGACATAGATGAGCATAGGCAGGATCGCTCGGATGGATGTGCCATTGACGCCGGCATACGTGATCTCAACCCACTCTTGCAGCTCGACCGCCGATCGCATACGTGTCAGCACCGCATCCGAGGGAGCGACGCCGTCGCGTACCACCTGCAGCGAGCGACGGTTGCTATCGACCACGGTTCGCGTCGCCGGATGCAGGGTCGAACGCACTTTTTCGAGGACCGTACGGTGAGCCGCCCCGAGTGGCGAGGATGTTTCATCGCCGAGCTGGTCAAGCGCGAGAAGCACGACGGTAGCTTCTTCAGGGGTCAGACGAAGTGGTGGCAGCCAGAAGCCACTGGCGATCTCGTACCCGCCGTTGCGGCCAGTCGTGGCGATGATCGGAACGCCAATCTGGGACAGGGCATCGATGTCACGGAGGATCGTGCGCTGGGACACCTCAAAGCGGTCCGCGAGCTGGCCCGCTGTCTGGGGTTGACCCTGCAGGCGGATCAGGATGCCGATCAGGCGATCGATCCGGTTCATGAGCGACCGCGACCGGGTCGCCTGGTAGCATCCGGAGGGCGACCGGGATCAATTGACCGTTGCAGCCTCGTCATCCACTGTATCGACATCGTCACCGGTAACGTCCTCATCCTCCGCCGGCATGTCCGCGATCGGCGAAAAACCCAGGGTGAGCGACTGTTCGACGATCCCCCGGCGCAGCAGCTTCTCGGCGGCGATCAGCTTCTGGCGAAGTGGGTGTTCCGGGATGACGTCCGCAAGCATCTCGCGAACCTGCCGCATCAGGTCGATGGTCTTGTTGAACGTGAGGACCAGGTCACCCTCAGATAGCTCCATCTGTTCGCCAATCTGTGACATCGTCCAGCCGCGGGACCAGTGAAGGGCTGCGCCATAGAAGCTCGGGTTGTGTCCTTCCGAGATGAAGAGCTTGAGATCTCGCTCTTCACCGAGGACATCGTGCTCGAGATCCTCCAGCCGTCGCCGGGCAGCGACAAGCCGGTTTGGCAAGGTGAAATGATTGGCGTAGCGGTATTCACGGTCGAAGCTGAACCATGAGAACAACTCGGCAAGCTCCTCCGGGGCGAGCGGGTCGAGCGTGCCGCGGTCGATCAGCTCGCAGAGGATGAGGCCGTCCGTATCGAAGATATCGGCCAGCATGTCTGCTTTTTCCGTAGGGTATCCCTGACGGAGATAGCCGAACCGATGGAGGACGTCCCGGATGCCGCGGATCACGTCCCGGATTCTCAGATCCTCGGCCTCGATCTCTCGTTCCAGCACCTCGGCGAGGGCATTTCGCTCCTTCTCGAGCGAGTCCCGCTGCCGGAGGAACCGCTGATGAAGCTTGCGGGCCTTCGGGTCGGCGAACGGGTGATTGACCCGGCTGGCGACCAGGGTGTCGAGATCCTGCACCACCGTGTCCCGCCGGGATTCGAGCTCGGCGATGCGTGAGGCGGTTCGCTCGCGTTCCTTGTCCCGGTGCTCGGCGGCAATCCGGTCGAGGTCGGGTAGGCCCAGGGCCTCGACATCCGTGACGAGCAAATCGAGCGCTTCCGGCGAAACCAGCGTGAGCGGATCCACGACCTCGGGCGGCGGCTCGATCAGTTCGTGCGGAACCGCGACCGACATGTCTTCCGGCAAGTAATCGATCGCCCTGTATTCCGAAAGTGTGACGATCTTCCGGTTCCCGATGGAAAGGATGATCCCGACTCCGCCACCGGTACCACGTCCCAGGAAGATGCCCCAGCCATCGTCCCGCGTGTGGGCCAATGTACCTGGGCCGGCCGCCCGGAGCACCCGGCGCAACGCCTGGCGTCCGGGTTCTGACCATGGCGTCGCTCGCGTGGATGCCGCTCGAGTCTGCTCGATGTCCTGTTCGATGCGACGGATCTCGTGCTGCAGCGTCTGGATTCGCCGGTCCAGGCTACGGAAGTCCTCGAACTGATCATCGAGACGCTGGATTTCCTCCTGTCGGCCCTCGATCAGGCCGGCGAGCTCGCTTTCGATATCGAGGATGTCCGTTTCGATCAGTCGGATACGCTGGCTGGTCTGGTATTGGGCAAGACTCCGTTGCAGCATCTGCCGGACGCGATCCCCGTGCGGCGGATCCCAGAGGTTAAGGACGGTGTTGTACCGGATGGAGAACGCCGACTGCACCGGGTGAAGGGTGCCGGTCGCGATCCCCAGCATCTCGCGAAAGGGAATCCATGGTGAATACGGCATGGCGACGTGACCGAAGGCGTCCATGCCCCGGCGACCGGCCCGGCCGGCCATCTGCTGAAACTCGTTCGGAATCAGCGGCCGCCTCCGCCGCCCGTCCCACTTCGACATGCGGCCGATGACGACGGTCCGGGCCGGCATGTTGACGCCGAGCGCCAAGGTATCGGTCGCGAAGACGATGTGCATCAACCCGCGGCTGAACAGGACTTCGACGAGCTGTTTGAGAACGGGCAGGAGACCGGCATGGTGAAAGCCGATACCCTTCCGGGCGAGGCGGCACGTGACCTGAACCTGTTCAAGTTCGCGATCTTCTGGGCGGAGGCTGTCCATGTATGTCTGGAGGATGTGCTCGATGTGCGCGATCTGGCCGGGTTCTTCCAGGGCTGGCCGCATCACCGCGAGCTGCTCGGCGAAAATCTGGCAATCGTTACGACTGAACAGAAAGTAGATCGCGGGCAACAGATCCTGTTCGTCGAGCGCATCGACGATCTCGCGTGGTTGCGGCTCGTCCATCGCTCGTGATTCGCGACCGCCGCCACGGCGCCGCCCGGGACTCCCCGCCTGTCGACGCAGCTCGCCGCCGACGCGGGAGAAATCACGGATCACCCGCCCGTGATGGTCGACGACCTTAGCAAGCTCGTTCTCGTGGAAGTAGTAGAGCGCGAGCGGCACAGGACGCTCGGTATGCGTGATCAGCCGAATCTGCCGGTGTGTGCGACTGATCCAGCCCGCGATCTCGTCGGCATTGCTGACGGTCGCGGAGAGGCAGATCAGCTGGATATGCTCCGGGCAGAGGATGATCGACTCTTCCCAGGTGGTTCCCCGTTCCGGATCCGCCAGGTAATGAATCTCGTCGAAAATGATGCTATCGACATCATCGAGCTCCCACGGGCTTTGGAGCAGCATGTTGCGCAGGATCTCGGTCGTCATCACGACCACGCGTGCGCCGCGATTCTCGGAGACATCGCCCGTCAGCAATCCGACAGCGTTTCCGTAGACGGTCCGCAAGTCGCGAAACTTCTGGTTGGAGAGGGCCTTGATCGGGGCGGTGTAGAGCACGCGCCCGTTCCCGCGCAGCGCGTGATGAATGCCGAACTCGGCGACGATCGTCTTGCCGGATCCGGTCGGCGCGGCCACCATGACCGAATCACCCGAAAGCAGGGTCCGGATCGCGTCGCGTTGGAACGCATCGAGCGGAAACGGATAGAAGCCGGCGAATTGATTGATCGTGGCTTCGGTGCTGGCGTCGAGTGTGGGGCCGATCGACTCGCTGACGGCAGCGGAATCTACCCGTTCGTCCTGGCGCTCCACTGGAACATCGACCAGCCCGGGCAAGCCACTATCGATATCGGGTTGGAGGCCTTCAGGCACGCGTCCAATTCTCCTGTACTGCACACAAGGTTATGGGGATCGAGGAGTGAGCGATCAATCGGGCAGTACCGGGAACATTACCACCCACTGGTGCCGGGCTCGCCCTTGAACGGTCCTACGACGGCATCCGTGACCCAGCCACCGTAAAAGGTGCCCGGCTGGGGGCGGACGATCTCGCCGTCAACGGTCGCGCGGTCGACCCGGCCCGGATAGAAGGCAATCGCATGCGCAATGGATTCAAAGCCGGGGAGAGGTTCCGGATAGCACCATGCGACAGCATGGGCGCGCTTGCCGTTGACATGAAGCCCATAGTACCTTGCGATACCCTTCCACTCGCAGAATGACGTGTTTTGCTCCGCTTCGAGGAATTCAAGCCGTACATCCTCGGGTGGGATGTAGTAACCCGGTGGGTGGCTCGTCTCCAGAACACGGAACGTCGATGTCGAGTCGGCAATCACCTCGCCGTTGAACTCGATCACGACTCGTTGAGACGAGGGTTCGACTCGTGGGGGGCGCGGATAGTCCCAGACGGATTCCTGGCCCGGTTGAGCGGTGATGGGGGTGGCACGTTTCACGAGCGTCGGCCTCCTTGAGAGATGTCGAGGGCGGATGCTGCACCAGGCTCGGGTCGCCTCGCATGTCACGCCCCCGTGACAGCCATTGTGACATCACTCTGCCTTCGGGGGTGATGACGAAGGATGATGTTGATGCGGATAGGAATCAACGCCTCGCTGCTCGCCGCCGGTGGTGGATACCGGCGGACGGGAGTCAGCCGGTACATAGGAGAGCTGATCGATGCGCTCGAACAACAGCTCGCTGAAGCGGAGCGACTCACGATCATGGGACGTGGGGTGCCGGCGATCGCGTCGAATCCTTCCCTGAGAATCGCCTGGGAACAGACCGGTCTGCCATTGTCTGGCCTCGCACACCGGCTCAACGTCTTCCATGGGCCGTTGAACGTGGTGCCGCTGGCAATGCGGACGCCGAAGGTGGTGACCGTTCACGATCTGGCATTTCTGCGGTTTCCGGACCAGCTCCCGCGTGCGAGGCGTGCGTATATGATCGCCGCGACTCGGCTCAGTGCACGCACCGCCGATCGGATCATCGCGGTCTCGCAGAGTACCGCCGACGATCTCATGCATTGGCTCGACCTGCCCCAGGATCGAATTACCGTCATCCCGGAAGCCCCGTCACCGCGTATCCAGCGTGTGGTGGGAACGTCCCTGAATGTGTTCCGAATGCGGTTCGAGGTAGATCGGCCGTACATTCTCGCGGTCGGGACGCTCGAGCCTCGCAAGAACCTCGACTTCTTCCTCAGGGTGTTCGCTTCTGTTGCCGACCGGATTCCACACGAGCTGGTGCTCGTCGGTCCCGAGGGGTGGATGACAGAGTCGTTTCATCAGACGCTGCTCGAGCTCAAGCTCGGCGATCGTATCCGGCTGACCGGCTTCGTTTCGGATGCCGAACTTGGTGGCTGGTACAGCGGCGCCGATGTCTTCGTCTTCCCCTCGACGTACGAAGGGTTTGGGCTGCCGGCGGTCGAAGCGATGACCTGCGGTGTCCCGATCCTTGCATCGGACGCTTCGTGTTTCCCCGAGGTGATCGGCGATGCGGGCATGCTCGTCGCACCGACGGACTTCGAGGGATGGGCCGATGCTTTGCTACGGCTCGTCCTCGACCGTGACCTGAACGAGGCGTTCCGGCGACAGTCGCGCGAACATGGACGGACCTACAGTTGGGACAGGACAGCGGCGGAAACGCTGGCGATCTACCGGGAGCTCGCGGCATGACATCCCGGCATGCCGAAACCGTCGCCGGAATCGGTGAGTTTGCCCTCATCGAGAGACTGCGAGCGGCGCTGCCCGACCGGGGATCGAGCGTCCTGCTCGGCGTCGGTGACGATGCCGCGGTCTGGCGTCCCGTTGCGGGAATGGCCAGCGTGATCACGACCGACGCACTCGTCGACGGTTTGCATTTCCGGCTGGATTGGACTGACTGGCGCAGCCTCGGGCACAAGGTGCTGGCGGTGAATCTCTCCGATATTGCCGCGATGGGGGCCCGTCCCATCCTGGCGACGGTCACGCTTGGGCTTCGCGGGCAGGAACACGTCGAAGACCTGGTGGCGATGTACGAGGGGATGGCTGAGCTGGCCGCGATTCACGATGTGGCTGTGGCCGGGGGCGACATCGTCCGGAGCCCGGACGCGTTCTTCATCAGCGTGACCGTCATCGGTGAGGTGGAACATGGCCAGATGTTGGTCCGCTCCGGAGCACGAACGGGAGACGCGATCGTCGTCAGTGGCACGATCGGAGCGAGTGCCGCCGGCATGGCACTGCTCGAAGGAACGGATGCGCGGCGGTCGATGTCGACTGCTCCGCTCCTGATCGGCGCCCACTTGCGGCCCAACCCCCGGATTGCGCTCGGTCAGGTGTTGTACGGGGCGGGTGTAACCGCGGCAATGGACCTGAGCGACGGCCTGCTGGGAGATCTGCCGAAGATCCTGGTCGCGAGCGGTGTCTCGGCCGAGCTCTGGATTGATCGATTGCCGATCCTGCCAGCGGTTCATGCGCTGTTTCCCGAGCGGGCACGGGAATTCGCGCTTCGAGGCGGCGAGGACTACGAGCTGCTGATGACCATCCCGGACACCCGCATGGACGATCTTCTCGACCTTGGCGAATCAGTCGGCGCAACCGTGACCCGGATCGGGACGGTGCTCGATGGGGATGGTGCCGGGTCGCAAATCGAAGCGGTCGACCGGAACGGAGCTCGCGAAGTCATCGTGAGCGGGGCATTCGATCATTTTCGGGCGGAATCGCGTGCCCGGCAGGACCGATAGTCGGGACAGTCTTAATCACCTGATAATCGTTCTCACATGCTAAGAAATTTCGGTGAAATGGCAGTGCAGCCAACACATGACGTGCCTGCACGACACTTTGCGATTTCCCTTGACGCCAAGCGATCGATGCGATCATATTTATCCCGATGAATTTCGTCGGGATTGGCCGTCTGGTCCTGCACCGGACGCCGATCGATCTGAACGTCAGGCGTCATGCCCCTTCCATCAGACACGAGTCCCACG
>CADCWI010000033.1 GCA_902806355.1 uncultured Thermomicrobiales bacterium
GCCCGCGCCCTTGGCCCCGGTCGGGTTCTCGGCGCTGATCGAGCGCGTGACGGCGCCCGAGAGGCGGCTGAGATTGCCCAGATCCACGCCCAGCCCATTGAATGCGGTCACCGTGTCCGTTCCTTTCAGCTATGGCGTATCACCGTGCAGCCACCGCGACACCGGCTCCGCCAGGATCGCCTACAGCGAGCTTCCGGGCGGTCGAGCCCCCACAGGACTCCCTCACATGGAGTTCAAAGTGAAAGATGATAAAGCGGGACCGGGATTGGCGATTCGTGATCCGATCACTCAGGAGATCGAAGGCACTTGTTGCCATTTGCTGCGTCGGTTGCCCAAGGGTGGTCAAGGGTGGAGCGACGAGGCCTGCCCAGGAAGGGTCGTCGATGCCGACGAACGCGACATCTTCAGGGATGCTCTTCGCCGCATCGCGAAGGGCTCGCAAGGCACCGATCGCCATCAGGTTGTTGGCGACGACGAGTCCATCGAGGTCTGGATAATCGACGAGAAGCTGGCGAGTTGCACGCTGGGCTACCTCAAGCCGGAACTCACCATGCCCGATGGCGACTGGCAATGCAAAGCGCCGCATCACCTCCTCGTACCCGTGCAGGCGCTCCGCACCAGTCTGGATCTCGCTCCGGCCAGTGATGAAGCCAATGTTCCCTCGCCCCAGATCGACCAAGTGCTGGGTAGCAAGACGACCAGCCTGGACGTTGTCGGCAAAAACGGCATCGGCGCGCTCGTCATTCACAGTTCGGTCGAGCGCCACGATAGGGATATCGATATCGAGCAGTGCGGAGATGGTTGCATCGCCGGGATCGGCGGGCACTAAAATCACGCCTACCACCTGCTCAGCAGCGAGTACCTCAAGGTACGCCCGCTGTTTTTCCGCCGTCTCATCCGTGTTGCAGAGAACCACGCGATAGCCCCGGGTATACGCAGCATCCTCGATGGCACGAACCGCTTGCGTGAAATGCGGATTCTCGATATCCGATACGACCACCCCGATCGTCTCGCTCTGTTGACGTCGCAGGCTGCGCGCGATCCGGTTCGGCCGGTACCCCAGTTCGGCGACCGCCTGGAGCACCCGTTCCCGTTTGGCCGGGGAACCGCGATGATCCTGGTTGAGGACGCGAGACACTGTCGCTGAAGAGACCTGTGCTCGCTCCGCCACCTGCTTGATCGTCGCCACCGCTTTTCCCTTTCTGGAATCGATTTCAGAATCGCACAAGGATCGCACTCTCGCAACCCCTCAAGTTACGACCAGCGTTGGTGGGCTCTACTCGCCGTACCCTCACGATTATTGGGCAAATCGCACTTGACGTCCTGGCACATGAACTCTACGGCACCGGCAATGCGTCGTCCCTCAACGTTGGAGAGATGCTTGACAAACACAGGGGGGCATTGGTAACGTTGCAATCGATTTCACCATGAGTCGAATTTCGACATGGCCCTGTCCAGAGTGCGCCGCATCTCTCCGGTCGTCTCTCCATCTGATGACTTTGATGCGGACAATGTTCGATCGGAAGAGAGCACATGGCAGCCATCGCGATTGGCAAACGACAGCGCATGTCTCCGCTCCGCCGGCGAGAAGCGATGTTTGGGTACATCGCGATCCTGCCGTGGCTGATCGGATTTCTCGTTTTCACCGCCGGGCCGATGGTCTTCTCCGCGTACCTGGTCTTCACGGAGTGGGAATTGCTCACGCCGCCCCGCTGGGTGGGGCTGGATAACATCCGGTTTCTGCTCAAGGATCAGATGTTCCGGAATACTCTCTGGAACACCTTCATGTACACGGTGATCTCGGTCCCGCTTCAGTTGCTTGTCGCATTCGGTGTGGCCCTGCTCCTGAATCTTAATATCCGAGGCTCGAACTTTTACCGTGCGCTTATCTTTCTGCCGTCACAGACGCCGATCGTCGCGAGCGCCATGCTGTGGTTCTTCATCTTCAGCCCGACATCTGGGCTGGCGAACGCCGCACTGGATGTCGTCGGGATTGGACCTCAACGCTGGCTCTGGGACGTGAACCTCGTCAAGCCAGCCCTGATAACGATCGCTGTCTGGGCCTTCGGCGGCGCGATGATCATCTTCCTGGCGGGGCTCCAGGACATTCCCCAATCGCTCTACGAAGCGGCTGAGCTCGATGGTGCCAGCGCATGGTCGAAGCTGTTCAATATCACCATTCCCCTTCTATCGCCCACGATCTTCTTCAATCTGGTGATTGGGCTCATCGGGGCATTTCAAGTGTTCACGCCTGTCTACCTGATGACCGGCGGTGGTCCGGGAACGTCGTCGATGATGATGGGCCTACTGATCTACCGGCACGGTTTCGAGGAATTCAACATGGGCTATGCATCGCTGCTTGCCTGGGTGCTTTTTCTCATCGTCATCACACTGACCATCATCCAGTTCACCCTCGCCCGCAAATGGGTGTACTACGAGGGCGACAAGGCGTAGCAAAGGCTGGGCACCCTTTCTCGCGAAGCGCGAGATCCTCCCCGTGACACGGAGAACCTTCCTCAATCAAGGAGAGCAAGCGTGGCTGTTCAGGAATCGTCGAAACTTGATGCGCTGCCTGAGCGCCGTCCCTTCGTGCTGGAAAACGCACGAGGCCATGCAGTCGTCGGCTCTCCTCCCCGTGTCACGGCCGCCCGGAAGTTGCGGGCCCTCCCCGTCCACCTCGTCCTGATCGCCATCACGCTGATCTCGTTGCTGCCCCTCATCTACATGATGACCACGTCGCTGAAGGAGCGAGGCACCGAGTTCGCCTACCCGGTCGAGTGGATTCCCAATCCCTTTGTCTGGAGCAATTACTCAACCGCTCTCGAGACGGTTCCGACGTTGACGTTCTTCATGAACACGATGATCGTCACGACGCTGACGCTCGTTGGAGGACTTCTTTCGTCCTCGCTCGTGGCCTACGGATTCGCACGTACCAGATTTCCCGGCCGCGACTTCCTGTTCATGCTCGTGCTGAGCGGCCTGATGCTGCCCTACATGGTGACGTTGATTCCCCAGTTTGTGCTGTTCCGCAATCTGGGATGGATCAACACGCTCCTCCCGCTGATCGTCCCGGCGTTCTTCGGCGGCTCCCCGTTCTACATCTTCCTGCTCCGCCAGTTCTTCAGGGGACTGCCCACCGACCTGGAGGATGCCGCACGGATCGATGGAGCCGGCTACTTCCGGATCTGGTGGACGATCGCGATGCCCCTGGCTCGTCCGGGCCTGGCAACCGTCGCGATCCTTTCCATCCTTACGCACTGGAACGATTTCACCGCGCCACTCGTTTACCTGAACACCCAGGACAACTGGACCCTGGCGCTCGGCATCCGGCTTTTCCGGGACGCCTACCAGGTCAACTTCAATCTCATGATGGCCTATGCCGTCATGATGACCATCCCCGTGTTCACCGTCTTCTTCGCGTTCCAGAAGTATTTCGTCCGTGGAATCACGATTTCCGGAATGGGCGGCAAATAGAACGGCTGCCCACCCCTTCCGGCCATCAACCCTGGCATGCAACAGGACAGGAGGTGTATCGAGCCCCGGCTCCCATCCCGAATTGGCGAACGCGTGAACCATCATTGAAGGGAACACCATGTCCGCGGATAGCGTAAAGAAGATCGACAGGATGATTGCCGCGTCACGACACTCGCGTCGCGATGTCGTCAAGGGAGGGGCACTCGGTCTGTCCGCGGTTGCCCTCGGCCCGCTTCTCGCCAGCCCGGCCGCGGCCGCCGGGAGGCGGCAGGAGGCCGTCACGCTACAGGTGTCGGTCTGGGTCGGCGAAGCCGAATTTGCCGCGCTGGAGGAACTGGGGGGCCGATACACCGCGTCCCATCCGGGCGTGACGATCGAGTTCATCAACATCGTCGACGGAGGTCCGTTCGGACGCGACAAGCTCCAGCAAATGGTCGCGGGCGGCCAGGCACCCGACATCATGATGATGAACACCGGCCAGTTCGAGGCCTTCGGCTCACGCGAGGTCCTTGCTCCCCTCGACGAGCGCGTCGCCGCTGACCAGTTCGACCTGGGAGTGTATTTCCCAGCCGCGGTCGAGGGCAGCAAGATCGAGGGCACCCTCTATGGTTTGCCCAAGGACATCAGCGATCATCTCGTCTACATCAACACCGACATGTTCGACGCCGCCGGCGTTGAGCTCCCGGGCAATGAATGGACGTGGGATGATTACCGGGCGACCGCCAAGTCGCTGACTCTCGATACGGATGGCGACGGCGCGGTGGATCAGTGGGGCACGTCCGTCGAGAATTCCGCGTGGTCCTGGGGTTCCTTCGTTCACACGAATGGCGGCCAGATTCTCAACGACGACCGCACGGAATGCCTGCTTACCTCGCCTGAGGCGATCGCGGCATTGAAGGTCTACTACGGTGTCATGACCGAGGATCAGTCCGCGGTGCCGCCGGGAACGTTGCCGCAGACGCCCGGGGGGCGTGATCAGTTCCTGAGCAGCATTGTTGCGATGACGATGGCGGGTCCGTGGTTCCGCCCGTCACTGGTCGAAGAGCCACCATTCAACTGGACTGTCCGTTCGTACCCGCGGCCGGCAGCCGATCCCGCTCTGAGCGTTCTCTACACGGATCAATGGGCGATGTCGGCGACAAGCGAGAGTCCGGATCAGGCGTGGGAGCTGCTCAAGTTTCTCGCCGGGCCGGAGGGCCAGACCATCTGGTCGGAGATCTACGGAAGCCGCTCGATCACACCGATCCAGGAACTGGCCCAGAGCGATGCGTGGCTCACCTACGGTGGAGAGGAGCATCGGGCGGATAACCAGGCCTTCCTGGACCAGTTGCAATTCACCGTGCCACCGCCGACGAACTTCGGAGACGGCGCTGAGGCGGAAAACGTCTGGAATGAGCAACTGGATCTCGTGATCGTTGGCCAGCAATCAGTCGATCAGGCAGTGCAGACTATCTGTGATTCGCTGACAATGGTCCTCAGCGGGCCGTAGGCTCACCACCCCTTTGTATCCGACGAGCTCTGGGTCACCGAATCCGGCTCGTCAGGGGGAATGGCACGGCGCCTCGCAAGCGTTCCCGGGCGACAATTGTCCCAACATGTACTCCGTCCGCAGCATCTGGCGTTATCGTGCCAGATGCTGCGGACGGTTGTTTGTGTACGGGCGCGAAAGCACCTGATCCCAGTCAATGACAGCCACCGCGCAAACGAGTGAACCTCGCGGGACAGACTGAGTCCTCCGCGCCCTGCCATCTCTGTCCGTCTCACGCGCCCAGCTGGCATCAGCAACGATGAAGAGATCGGATTGCCACCTGCATTGCAATCGATCTCCTGGGTGATCGACTCCTACAGGGAACCAACCCTCGGCTATCAAAGTGGCTCGTCCCTCTGGACGCGATCGTGCGCCATATCTCTCGCCGCGTTAGCTGTCAGCGCGAGCTATGGAGTTGGACCAATGCAGATTGCCTATTGCGAGACAACGCTCCCCGTCCTGCGGCAAGCCGATATCGCGGTGGTGGGTGGTTCGCTTGCGGGAATCGCGGCGACGTTGCGGCTGGCTCGTGGGGGCCACGCAGTGATCCTGATCGAGCCTCGCACGTATCTCGGCAGGGACATTACGGCGACGCTCCGGCCCTGGATCGTGGTCGGTGACGAGTCGAATCCCGACCGCCTGCCCGAGCCAATTCGAACGATCCTGAACGCGCACGACCTCCCGGACATCCGGCCCGGCAGAGAGGTCCCGCTGCATCCGGACACCGTCAAACGCTCTCTCGAAGACGCGCTGATGGCGGCGAACGTCGGGTTGCTCTACGCCAGCCTGCCAACCGGTCTGTGCGACGGTGGTCTCGTGATCGGCAATAAATCGGGCCGCCAGGTCATCTGCTGCCGAGCCATCATCGACGCGACCGAGACCGCCGTGGTCGCTCGTCTCGCCGGTGGAACGTTCGGTCCTCCGCCCAAAGGACCGGTCCGCATGACCCGGACGCTGGAGTTCGACCGGATCGAACCGATCCCCGGCACATCCGTCCCGGTACCCGAGCGCATGGGAATCGCGGACAACCTCGTCCGCCTCCACACCGGCTACCGGGGATCCGGGCACCTTCTCATCGAGTGTCCGATGGACCTTCCCTTTCCCACGGACCTGGAAGGCGCGGATTACGTCGAGGCCGAAGCCAGACGGCGGACGATGCACCTCGCCGCCTTCCTGATGGACCAATACCCCGGGCTCGCCGCTGGACGGTTGGCAGGATCGTCGCACGAGCTCCACGGACGTTGGACGGCATCGCTCGCGGGGCCGCCTGACTGGGCCGCCTACGCCAGTGACGCGATGGTCTCTTTCGCCGACGGAGAGGCAACGTTCAGCACGCCGCTATCGCGGTTTGCCGGGCCGGTTCCAGGCCTCTGGTGCCTCAGCGAGGCCGCGCGACTGAGCGCCAATGAAGCTGGCAGCTTTCTCGATCCGGCTCGGGCTGCCCTGCTGGGTCAGCGCTTCGCCACCGCTCTCGCGTCGATCCCGGAAGACAGCGCCGTGATGACGGGCGCAATAGCCTCGACAGCACGCGCCGCACGCGATTCCGTGAACGGCGCGGTCGCTCCCCTCGATGTCCGAGAACCCGAGAGTCCGCAACGAGGACGGCCCTACGAGCGACAGCCGGTCCCATCCACGACGGTGCCGGTCCATCGCACGATCGACGTGCTGGTGGTCGGTGGGGGATCTTCCGGTGCCACAGCCGCGATCACCGCCGCCCGCGAGGGCATGCGTACCGTTCTCCTTGACATGAACCCCGGGCCGGGCGGCACCGGAACATATGGCGGGGTCGACAGCTACTGGTACGGTCGCCACGTCGGCTTCGCCGCGCGGCTCGAACAGGAGGTGGAAGCGCAGCAGGCGTGCATCCACCACACGGGCGGCAAGTGGAACATCGACATCAAGTCCTGGGTGTTGTGCGAGATGGCGAACGACGCGGGCGTCGAATGCCGGTTCAACTCGTTTGCGATCGCCACCTTGATCGACCACACGGAGGGAAACCGGGTCCGGGGTGTGATCGCCGCCACCCGCTGGGGCGTGGTCGCGATCCTCGCCGAGGTGGTCATCGATGCCACCGGCGACGGCGACATCGCCGCCTTCGCTGGCGCGTCCTCTACCTACGGCGCCGAACGGACGCACAGCGTGATGTGGTACTCCCTCGCCCAGTACGCATCGCCGGGGTTGATCCGGAACAACTTCACCAGCACGGTCGACGTATCCAACATCGAGGACTACACGCGGGCGATCCTGGCTGGCCGGCGGCGCGGCGACTCGACGCACGATCACGGCATCTACGTCGCCACCCGCGAGAGCCGCCACATCCAGGGCGGCGTCACCATGACCCTTACCGACCAGCTGCGCCATCGCCGCTGGCCGGACGTCATCAACATCCACTACAGCAACCACGACATCAAGGGGCAGACCGAATCCGATTGGCTTCGCTCCGGCCTGATCCCGCCGAACCTGGAAGTGGAGATTCCCTTTCGGGCGGTCGTCCCCGAAGATGTCGATGGTCTGCTGGTCGCCGGCAAGGCGATCTCGGTCACCCACGATGGTCTCCCGGCGGTGCGGATGCAGGCGGATCTCGAGAATCTCGGCGGCGTGGTCGCGCTGGCGGCGGCACAGGCAATCCGTGAAGAGACGGTCCCGCGCCGCATCGACCTCCAGACGCTTCAGCGGCGCCTGATCGACGAAGGGCTCCTGACCGAGGATGTGCTCACGCGCGACGTCGAAGTGCCGGAATACACCGATGAAGAGCTGGAAACGTTCGTCGCGGCACTGACCGGGGAAGCGCCACTCTACAGCTACTCCGATATGCACATGGGCGAGCTGTTCCACGACCGGATCCCGTTCGTGGAGATCTGCAGCGCCGGCGCACGC
>CADCWI010000034.1 GCA_902806355.1 uncultured Thermomicrobiales bacterium
GCTGTGGCACCGGGGACACGTGATTGCGCCCAAATGCCGAATGGGGCGGCACTGATCTGTATCAGTGCCGCCCCATTCCAGCCTTCCCCTCCCTCAGCCGCTCAGCCGCGACCTCAGGCCCCTTCGACAGTTGTCTTGTGAAGTCAGTGTCCGCTGCTGTGCATGCGAAGCACTATACCCAGAATCTCCTCCGTCTTCTATGCATAGTGTACGTACAATCCATGCATATTGCAAGCGGGTGAGAACGTGGCGTCATCCGCCGCCGAACTCTTGCTCAGGAGGGCAAGAGCATCATGCCGGTGTCGGTGAATGCCGCGTCAAGGATGTCGAGCGCGGCGTCGACATCCGCCCGCGTCACAATCAGCGGCGGGCAGAGCCGGATCGTGTTGGCGTGCAGCCCGCCCCGCCCGATGATCAGCCCGCGACGCTTCGCCGACTCCTGGACCGCCTTGACGATCTCAGGCGCCGGCTCCTTCGTTTGGCGGTCCCGGACCAACTCGACGCCGACCATCAATCCCATCCCGCGCACGTCACCGATCACGGGATGCCGATCCTGAAGGTCGAACAGGCGCTCCTTGAAGTACCCCCCGGCATCCAGCGCATTCTGGCGCAGGTTGTTGGTCATGATGTAATCCAGATTGGCGAGCGCGGCGGTGGTCGAGATCGGGTTGCCGCCAAACGTCGACAGGCTGAGCGAGCGGATCGAAGATGCGAGCTCGTCGGTCGCGATCAGGCCACCGATCGGGACGCCGTTGGCCAGCCCCTTGGCGAAGACGACGACATCCGGCTCGATCCCGTACGCCTGGAACCCGAAGTCCTGGACGCCGGTCCTCCCCCAGCCGGTCTGCACCTCGTCGGCGATAAAGGGGATGCCGTAGCGACCGAGGATCTCCTGCACCTGCAGGAAATATTCGGGCGGCGGGGTGATGAAGCCGCCGACACCCTGGATCGGCTCGGCGATGAATGCGGCCGGGGCGCCACTGGTCTGGCCCTGGATAATCTGCTCGATGTCATCAGCGCAACGGATGCCACAGCTCGGGTATTCCAATCCCCATGGGCAGCGGTAGCAATAGGGGTTGTGCGCGTAATGGACCTGGAGCGGTGAGAGGTTCGAGGAGCGCCATGGAGTCTGCCCGCTAGCGTTGATCGTCGCGAACGAGCGACCGTGATAGGAGTGGCGAAGAGCGATCAGCTCGTTGGAATTGCGGTGCAGCGTCGTGACCAGGAAGGCGGCTTCGTTGGCCTCGGTGCCACTGTTGACGAACAGCACCTTGTTCAGCAGATTGGGCGTCATCTCCCTGATCCGCTCCGCCAGCTCGATCTGGGAGCGGATTAGGAAGAGCGTCGAGCTGTGGGCGATCCGGTCGAGCTGCTCCTTGATCGGCGCGTTGATCTCCGGCAGGGCATGCCCACTCGAAACCGTCGCGATGCCGCCGAAGAAGTCGAGGTATTGCCGCCCATCGGCATCGAAGACGTACTGGCCCTCGCCATGCCGCAGCTCGATCGGCTCGTCGTAGAACAGCGCGACGGACGGAAAGAGACTCTCCCGGTGCCGCCGCAAGAGGTCGGCATGCTCATCGTTGCCGGAGCCAGAAGTGCCGGTGGTCTGGTCCTGTGCCTGCTGACTCGACATGGGTGTTCTCCGAAGTGATCGTGAGAAGGTGCGCTGCCCGGAGGCACCGAGCATGCCTGGTGCCCTGCCCAGCGTACCGCGTCCGCCACGACCCTTGCCCCGCCGTGATGGATCCGGCTTGGCGACGGCAGGTTGCAGCCACGCTCACGTGATCCTGGATACGCTGTCCAAGGCTGATCGTCATGCAGAGCGGATGCGGCCCATCAGTGGCTTCGCCACTGCCCATGATGCATGCCAGCAGCTGCGTCGCGCGAAGCGCATGCGACCCAGTCGGGTGTCGTTCCCGAGGTGCCTAGTAACGCTTTTGGTGACAGCGGGAACCATGATGCAGCTACGCTGCATAGGACAGATACGCGATCTGTCCCTACCATGGCGAACCAGCATACTGGACCTGGAAAGATTACCGGCACGGACAGGGACGCTCGGTTCCCAGAGCCATCGCTGAATCTGGTAGCCTTCTGATCGAGGCAAGGATGATACGCAGGATCATCACGGTATTGAATCACAGGGAGAGCACGCGTGAAGGTCGCTTACGTCTTCAGCACATCGGGAAACACCGCATCGTACAAGCTCGGCAAGATGATCCTGCCGCAGCTCGAAGAAGGGCGTCACGGCGTCGAAGTCGTCGGCATGATGTTCTTCGACGACAACTCCTACTCGCTGCGACAGGGCGACCCAATGGGCGAGCGACTCGCCAGGGTAGCGAAGGAACAGGGCATCCTGCTGATGCTGTGCGATCAATGTGCCGTGGAACGGGGCCTGGCGGAAGGAGAGCCCGGGAACTACAAGGCGACCGGCACCGTCGACGGTGTGGCGGTAGGATGCTTCCCTGACCTCTATGGTGCGCTGGCCGGCAATCCCCCGGACCATATCATCACGTTGTAGAGCCTGGTTCATTGCCGGCTTCGTCTGTTCCCCCCGCGGCACAACGGAGTACGTAGGGAACCGAATACGTATTTCTACGGATGAAGCATCTTCCTGTCCCGGATAGTCTTGAAACCAGTTCGATGGAAGCACCTGCCACGCTCAAACGCGAACAGATGCGTCCACCGGCGAACACGGCAGAGAGCGGAGTTCTTTCCTTACCCCATCCAATCCCTGCCGGAACCGGTCGATCCCCTGCCCCAGCCGGCGGATCGACCGGTTTCATTTTGTCCGGCCAACCGTGCCCGGATCTCCGCTGCAACTGCCGCGATGTTGACCTCGAACGGCCACTCTCCATCGAGCGCGATATCGGGCCGACGCATCTCATCCTGCGCCATTCGCCATGTGATCTCCAAATGCTCCCAGTTTGCAGAGACATCTGATCCCCAGCGCAGATCGCGCTCCCGCAGCCGCTCGCGGCGGACATCGTCCGGGGCATCCAGCCCCACCAGCAGGTCGGTGTCCGGAAACGCCGCCATCGCGTCCACGATCATGACCGGCCGGATCGTGAATGGCCGGCCGCCGCTGTCCGCGACTCGCCGGAAGCCGGTGAAGTCGGCATCCGGCGTCGAAACCACACGTCCGATCGGCAGGGCGAGGAGATGCACGAGCAGTGGCCAGTCGTACCGGAGCGGCTGCCGCAGGAAGTCGGGCAGTGACTGGCCAGCAGCACAAGGCATGAAGAAGTAGTCCGTGGGGACGCGGGATGCCACCACCTCGCCCAGCATGGCGGCCGTGCGCCTGGCGAGCTGGGATTTCCCGGACGCCGACGGCCCTACGATCGAGACGATGAACGGTCGCCCCTTTGCCGATTGCTCTGGTTGGAAATCGATCATGGCTACCGTACGGTCCGATTGGATGCATGGGTCCTGCTGGGCTCTGCTCGTCCTACCGAACATCTTGAAGGACGAGGGTGGCACGCCCGCAGCAGTCCATATGCAGCGTTTCCACGCGGTATGGGACCCGATGCACGTCGCTTGCGATACACGATCTGTCCCTGAACGGGCGGAGATCGTTCGTGATGCTCGGGGGTTGCACTCTGCAAGGTCGTCCCTATGATGACGCAGGGCGTTTACGGTGCAATCGGACGATTCATTGGCGCGGGAGCCGGAGGCACGCAACATAGTCGCAGGAGACGATCATGGCCACATCGATTCGTCAAGCAACGCATCTCACCAGCGACCAACTCGATCACTTCGAGACCCATGGGCACATCGTGATCCCTGGATTTTACAGCAGCGAGGACGTAACACTCCTGAATGAGACGTTCGCCAAAATTCATCGCGATGGGCCCGTGGAGGGGTACTTCAAGCCGGTGCCGGAAGAGGAAGCGGGCGGCGACCCGCTCCGGATGTATCCGCGGATCATGCACCCGCACCGGTTCAACGATGTCGCCAAACGGTACCTGCTGGATGCGCGGCTCGAACCGATCCTGACCGATCTGTTCGGTGAGGAACCGCTCGCCGCCCAGAGCATGCTCTACTTCAAGCCGCCAACGGCGCGAGGCCAGGCGCTGCACCAGGACAACTTCTATCTCAACGTCGAGCCGGGCACCTGCATCGCGGCATGGCTGGCGCTGGATGTCGTCGACCGCGAGAACGGCGGGCTGGAGGTCGTGCCCGGCACGCATCGAATGGACCTCTTCTGCCCTGAGGAGGCGGACATGGGCGTGTCGTTCACGCGGGAATACGTGCCACCGCCCCCGGGTCTGGAAGCGGTGCCCGTCGACATGCAGCCAGGAGACATGCTGTTCTTCAACGGCACGCTGGTCCACGGGTCCGGTCCGAACACGACGACCGACCGCTTCCGGCGATCGTACATCTGCCACTACATTGGCCGGTCGGCCGAGCGGATGTCTTCGTGGTATCGACCGATCCTCACGTTCAACGGGGAGGAAATCGTGATCGATGTCAATGCCGGTGGAGGACCCTGCGGGACCGAGGCCAACGGGCCGCACTGACCGGCCGGACCCACGCGATCGACGTGTCATCCGCACCATCACCCTCGCCTCCTGTCATCCTGAGCGACAGCGAAGGATCCCCCGGCGATGGGCCGCGTCCGCTCAATGGCGCCGCCACTGCCCATGAAGCCGGTCCGTGGTAGCGAACAGTGTGCCACCGAACGAGTGATCCACCTGCGGTAGATGTGCTTCGCACGAAAATTCATCGTTTCGCTCTGAATGACGATGATCGAGCATGAAAGGACATAGCCACTCGTGACAGACTCCCCTTCTTCGAACCAGCGGCCGATTCGCTGGGGCATTCTCGGCACCGGCCGGATCGCCGGTCTCTTCACTACCGGTCTTGCCTCGGCACCGGGTGCCGAGCTGGTCGCGGTCGGTTCCCGCACGCAGGAATCGGCCGATCGCTTCGGCGAGCAATACGGCATCCCGCACCGGCATTCGAGCTACGCCGATCTCGCGGCGGATCCCGATGTCGACGCGATCTACGTCGCGACGCCGCATCCGGGGCACAAGGACGCGACGCTGACCTGCATCGCCGCCGGCAAGGCCGTTCTCTGCGAAAAGCCGTTCGCGCTCAATGTGGGAGAGGCGACCGAGATGGTCGAGGCGGCCCGGTCCCGGGGCACGTTCCTGATGGAGGCGATGTGGACCCGGTTCCGGCCGCCGATGGTCAAGGTGCGTGAGGTGCTCGGTTCCGGGGTGATCGGCGATGTCCAACTGGTCACCGCGAATATCGGCTGGAAGAGCCAGTTCGACCCGGAATCCCGGCTCTACGCTCCCGAGCTGGGCGGCGGCGCCCTGCTCGATGGCGGCGTCTACCCGCTCTCGTTCGTCTCGATGGTGCTCGGTGCGCCGAGCCAGGTGGTTGGTGTCGCCGAGCTTGGAGGAACGCAGGTCGACGAGCAGGCCGCGATCTCGCTCCTGCATTCCTCCGGCGCGGTGGCATGCGTCGGGGTCACGATCCGCGCCAACCCGATCAGTCTGGCGACCATCGTTGGCACGGCCGGCCGGATCCAGATCGATCACGATTTCCACAAGCCCGAGAGCTTCACTGTCTTCGTCGATGGCCAGGACCCGGAGCGACATGACCTCCCGCTGAGCGAAGGCAACGGCTACCAGTTCGAGGCGATCGAGGTCATGCGCTGCCTTCGGGAAGGACTGCTCGAGAGCCCGGTGATGCCGCTCGATGAATCGCTCACGATCATGCGGACGATGGATACGCTCCGGGAACAATGGGGAGTGCGATACCCGCAGGAATCCGAGTGACCAATCAGTCTCTCCGCAGCCACCTGACATGACACGCTATGGAGATCCAATCATCGTCATGCAGAGCGGTCCATTAGTGGCTTCGCCATTGAGCGGATGCGGCCCATCGCCGGGGGATCCTTCATAGGTGATCCCGCAGGGATCAAGCGGATGCGGCCCATTCCTTCGGTCAGGATGACAGAAAGCCCTGGACAGAGCTCTCAGGTTGGCAGAAGCGAACATAGGCAGTATCAGGCACAATGCCCGTGTTCGTTACGAATCAGAATCAAGACAGGGAAAGGACCACACCGTCCATGGCGATGCAGTACGGAACCGTCAAGGGAACTGACAAACAGGTGTCGCGGCTCGTGCAGGGGACGATCCCGCTGTCATCCGAACGCGAAGATGAGAGCATGGCCCTGCTCGATGCCGTGTATGAGCACGGTTGCCGGACGTTCGACACCGCCCACGGCTATGGCGGGGGCGATTGCGAGCGCGTGCTTGGGCGCTGGTACCGGTCACGAGGCGTGCGCGACGACATCGTCGTCCTGGGTAAGGGCGCGCACCCGTACGACGGTCGGGTTCGCGTAACGCCGGAGGACATCACGTCCGATCTGCACGAATCGCTCGAGCGGCAGGGTACGGACTTCATCGATCTCTACGTGCTGCACCGGGACAATCCCGACGTGCCGGTCGGGCCGATCGTCGAGGTGCTCAACGAGCACAAGCGGGCGGGCAAGATCAACTCCTTCGGTGGCTCGAACTGGTCCGCGGAGCGAATCAGCGAGGCCAACGAGTACGCCGCCGGAAAGGGGCTCGATCCGTTCACGATCAGCAGCCCGAACTTCAGCCTCGCGGTCCAGATCAAGCCGCCTTGGGAAGGATGCCTGAGCATCTCGGGAGAGGCCGGGAGAGCGGACCGGGAGTGGTACGCGGAGAACGGGATTCCCATCTTCCCCTGGTCAAGCCTCGCCGGGGGGTTCTTCTCCGGACGGTTCCGGCGCGACAACCTCGACACGTTCGATTCCTACCTCGACAAGCTGTGCGTCGAGAGCTATTGCAGCGAGGAGAACTTCCAGCGACTGGACCGCGTGGAGGAGACCGGCAAGCGGTACGATCTCTCGATCCCGCAGGTCGCGATGGCGTATGTCATGAGCCAGCCGATGGAGGTGTTCGCACTGGTCGGGTGCCGCACCGGTGACGAGTTCCTCAACAACACGGAGGTGCTTGGCCAGACGCTGAGCGACGCTGAGCTCCAGTGGCTCGACCTGCGCAGCGACGAGCGCCCCTGGTAAGGGGCAACGCCCCATTCACCTGTTCTCCGTCTCCTGAATCCGACGGTCCACTGTAGTGGCCGGTTTCATGCCGGCCACCTGTCGCCCCGAGAACGTTCGCCCTGATAGGGAACCGGACGGTCGCAAACCTGCGGCCGGCAACCACCATGTACCCGTCTTGCTCACTGCTCCAGACACGATCGACCACAAGGGCTGCCAGTGACGCCTCTTTCCTTGCCAGACATGATCGGGCAGATCGTCGAAGCGCTCTCGGCGAGGCAGGAGGTCCATGCGATCGCGCTTGGCGGTTCACGTACGGCTGGAAGGGCTGACCTGGCATCCGACTACGACATCTATGTCTTCGTCGATGGAGATGTGCCGCTCGACGCTCGGCGTGCGCTCGCTCGTCGCTTCGAGCCCGCGCCGGAGGTCGGCAACACCTGGTTCGGACCGGGTGACGAGTGGACGGAGGCCGCGACCGGCACCTCGGTCGACGTCATGTACTGGCAGCGTGACGATTTCGAGCGGGACCTGCGGGACGTGATCGAGCGGCACCGGCCGTCGCTCGGGTACTCGACCGCGTTCTGGTACACGGTGCGATACGCGACGCCGTTGTACGACCGGAGCGGGTGGTTTGCAGATCTCCAGGCGCTCGCCGCGCACCCGTATCCGGACGCTCTGCGCGAGGCAATTATCGACTTCAACCACCCACTGCTGCGGACAACCCACTCCTCATGGCGCCACCAGATCGAGCTGGCGATGGGGCGGGACGATCCGGTCAGCGTCAATCACCGTGTGACCGCCCTCATCCAAAGTGTGATCGACATCATCTTTGCGCTGCACCGG
Organism: uncultured Thermomicrobiales bacterium; assembly: GCA_902806355.1. Next base: position 7,886 of record CADCWI010000034.1, read on the forward strand.
ACACTGCACCCAGGCGAAAAGCGCCTGCTCACGCATATCGCGGCCCTGGGCGAAGCAGCTCACGAGCGATACGAGCCGCTGATCCGGGCGGTGCTCCGGGCGACATCCGCTCCGGTGGCCGACCACCTATTGGAGGCGATCGATGCCTTGTGCGACGCGATCGACGAAGCGATTCGGCGTGGCGGGTTGGGTGGCATCATCGATTGTTCACGACACCAGACCGTCTGACGTATCCGCCGGTCTGGTGCCTTGTTCCCTTTACCCTGAGTACGTTGCCCAACGCCCATTGTCATTCAGATCGTAGCGAGGAATAGCTGCGCGAAGCCCACCCGACGAATGCGGAACCTGGGGCGTCCACTGACGTGGACCAGCTTCACAGGCAACGGCTGCGCGATTGCCTGTGAAGAGTCGCCGCGCGAAGCGCATCCGACGCGGTCGGATCCCGCAGTGTCCACAAGCGTGGACCGGTTTCGCCGGTTGATCCCTCGCTTTACTCGGGATGACCGTGGAGGTTGGGGAGATCACTCAGGATCATCAGCGGGACACAACGTCAGGATGCCTGACGGTCCGCGTTGGCGAGATACACGCCAGCCAAACCGCGGTGCACCTGGCATGTTCGAACAGTCTGACTTCTACGTCCTGAACCTGATGCTTTCCGTGTCAGGGACTTTCGGCCTGTGTGGCACGAGTAGGCTCATGCGCATACGATTTCATAACTACTAGCCCAGTCTGCCCAGCAAGGCCCGGGTGAGACGTCGACCAGTCTGTTGGACACCACTTGAAACTCCTCCCATAATTCTCGCGCTCGTATGTCAAGAGAGGCGGTCTACTCGCAGTGATCCCGGCCGAGAAGATCAAAGCGGCGCTGTGCGCCTGGCCGTATCAGCCCGAGTCGGTCACACCAATGACCGGTCAGGGGATGAACTCCGCCACCTGGCTGGTCGTCACCGCGCACGGGCACTACGTGGCAAAGCTGGTAGACGATCTCGACGCCCCCGGGCTGATCAAGAGTCTGCGGATCGCGGAGTTTCTCGCGGCACGCGAGCTGCCGTGCGGCCCCCCGTACGCACACGCGACGGAGAATTAGCAGTCCCGCTGCCAGAGGGGACGCTCGCGCTGCTGCGGCAAGACCAGGGTACACCGCTGGACCCGTCGGTACCGAGTCAGGTACGCCGAGCTGGGCGAGTGCTCGCCCGTGCCCATAATGCGCTGCGTGACTTCGAGACTGGGCCCGACCCGCACTACCGGTGGCCCTGGGAATGGGTTGACCGGCTCTTGAACACCATCGCGATGCCGCAACATGTGAACGTGGCGGCGCGTCATGTTTGGCTGGAGATCGTCCGCACCGTCGCGGACCATCAGTTGTCGGTGTCCGTCATCCATGGAGACCCGGGCCTGAGCGGCTTCCTGCTCGCCGATGACAACCGGGACGCGCTCATCGACTGGACGACTACGATGCGCGGCCCGCTGTTGTATGACCTAGCCTGCGTCGCCGTCATGACCAAGCGGTCGGGTCCGCAGGTCGCGCGCTGGTTCACCGAAGGTTACGCCGAGCAAATACCAGAGATCCGGCCTGAGCTCGCCTACCTCGACTATCTGGTCAAGGCGCGCTGGATAGCCAACGCGATCTACTTCGCCTCGCGCATCGAGAGGGGAATCCAACGAGGATCAGACTCACCAACAGCCAATCAAGTTGGTTTGGAGGAGGCATACGCGGGTATGACTGGCGGTGCGAGCCGCTCCCGCGACGGGGGCAATCACTGGGATCGCCTGGAGCTACTTTAGCCGGACCGATATCTCCGGCAGCATTCGGCCGCCCTGCTGGTGACAGAAGGATTCCGGTAGACCCGTCGCACGAACGACTGTTCAGAGAGTATCGGTCATGAAAGTCCGCGACGTCGGGCGTGGAAGGCCGTTCGCAATGCCGAAATGGCGCCAGGTATGGAAGAGAACCCTCTCCGTCCGTTTCCCTTCGGCACGCTACTTCGCCGGCTTGAGACGGGCCGCGTTGGCCTGGATTGCGTCATGAAGCCACCGCGTCAGGCCGGGCGCGAGATCCTCGTACGTCTTCGTGAACCGATCATCGGCGAGATACATCTCGGCCAGGCCGCGATGCATCTCCGGCGAGCAGTCATACATCTGTCCGACCCACTGCCGGTGTTCCTCGGCCAGCGCCATCGCTTCGGGGCTGTCCGGGGCGTATCCCGCCGCGAATCCATCGACCAGCCGGGAATGCAGGGCATCCGTATCGGCCCGGTAGCGAACCCAGTCGCCCTTCGTGAAGGTGGCGGTTCGGGCCTGCGATTGCCGCCATGCCTCGGTGTCGCCCCAGCGCTCCTGCGCCTCTGTTTCCCATTCCTCCGTGTATGTCTTCCCGAAGACCTCAAGCTTCTCTTCGGATGTCAGGTTGATGCCGCTCATCGTTGCCTCCAGTTCCTTCTCTATCGCGGTGACCATCGCCTGCACGCGCTCGAGTCGCTCGATGAGCAGCTCGTGCTGACGGCGCAGGTGCGCGTTGGGGTCGATCGACGCATCGTCGAGCAGGGTCGAGATCGCATCGAGCGCGAAACCGAGCTCCCGGTAGTACAGGATCCGCCCGAGCCGATCGAGATCGGCATCCGAATACAGGCGATACCCGGCGGAAGAGCGTTCCGACGGAATGAGCAGGCCGATCTCGCCATAATGGTGCAACGTCCGGATCGTCACCCCGGCGAGACGTGCCGCCTTGCCGACGGAATATGTCCCCACCTTGCCTACCCTCCCGTTCACCGCATGTTCGAGCCCGATACCGGAACCGTCCATCGATCCCGGCATGGCCTACCGTAGAGCCTCACGCAACGTGAGAGTCAAGCCCCTCATTGTTTCGTTGCGAGGCGAATTGGCACACGCACCGCAGGTGGATCGCCTACAGGTCCATGTGGCGATACCGCTACCGGGTTTCTTCATTTCGCCCAACAGTCTGTCCAACCCTCTATGTCCTGTTGCTCGTTCCTTCTAACACCGTGACTCCGAGCGCAGCGAAGAATCGCCGCGCGAAGCGCATGCGCTGAAGGTGGATCATGGGATGTCTCTGATGGAGACCGGCTTCACAGGCTGGTGCGCAGCACCAGAGCGAATGCGGCCCATCGCCGGGGAATCCTTCATAGGTGATCCCGCAGGGATCAAGCGGATGCGGCCCATTCCCTCAGTCAGGATGACCAGAAGCGGTGGGCAAGCCAAGTCAAGTGTCGGGAGCCGAGCAACGTGGACCTGGCCGGCTTCTAACTTGGGAAGGGAGGAGGACGTCGAGATCGAGGGGTGCGGTGAGGATCTGAAGAATGCCATCGACGTCGACCGGCCATTCGGACTGGTCGCGGTCGCGGTACAGCCCGAAGCTGGTGTGCTGATGGTGAGACCCGCATCCCCGCGCCCTCCCCGGGCTGCCCACGGCAACGCTATTCTCGCCGGAGCAATGCCAGTCCAAGGATCGCCGCCGAGGCGGCCGAGGCGAGGGCACCACGCCGGTGGGTTCGCAACCACATCTGGAGGTCTGCCCCTCGCTCGCGGTCGCGATAGGGTCCATGCATGCCCGGGTCACCCGGCAGCGTCGCGAACAGGATGTCCCGCCCGTGGTGCCGGTTGGGCTCGTCGGCGAACTGACCATCCCAGGCAGTGCGGGCCAGGTACCGGTCGAGCAGGCCGGGAATCACCTTCTGGCCGAGAACGGCCTGGACGGTGGGGAAGCCGACCAGCATCTCCCGTGGTGCTCGCTCACTTGCCCAGACGATCGATTCGGCGATTGCGTCCGGCGCGAACATCGGCGGCACGGGTTGTTGCTGATGCCGCATCCTGTTCCGCTGAAGCAGGGGTTGCGGGGTATTGACCGCCGGCAAGTGGACAACCGTGACGTGCACGTGGCTGCCTTCGTGAATCAACTCCGAGCGGAGCGAGTCCGTGAAGCCGACGATCGCATGTTTGGCGGCGCAGTACGCGCTCTGAAGCGGTATCGACCGATAGGCGAGGGCCGACCCGACCTGGACGATGGTCCCGCTGTCCCGAGGGATCATCCGCCGCAGGGCGGCCTGGGTCCCGTACACATAGCCGAGGTACGTCACCTCCGTGACGCGCCGGAACTCCTCCGCCGTCGTCTCCATGACCGGAGCGAACACCGTCACCATCGCGCAGTTGACCCAGATGTCGATCCGCCCCCATTGGGCTTCGACCGCGACGGCGGCTCCCTCGACGGCCCCGGCGTCGGCCACATCGATGGGACAGACCAGCGCTTCACCACCAGCCGCCCGTATCTCCCCGGCGGCGGCGTTGAGCGCCTCTTCATTTCGGGAGAGGAGCCCCACGCGCGCGCCTCGCTCTCCGAAGGCGCGGGCGACCGCGCGCCCAACGCCACTCGACGCCCCCGTCACAACCACGACCTGTGCTTCGTCGATTCCTGCCGTCATTGCTGTCCCCATCTCATCATTGGTCATGGATCATGATACGGATCGTGGCTCTCACCGCGCCGCATCGGCAGCGCATCGACGGCTCACCCATCCAAGCAATGTATTCCTACGCCCGATTCGCCGTTTCCACGCCGGGCCGGCAGCGTGTCCGCCCCTGAATTCCCGGCGTCATCGCAACGGGCAGGTGCCCTCAGTACCCCAATTGTTCGAGTCCGGAGCGGCAGAGCGGATCCAGAGGCGATCTTCCGACGACCCATCAGGCGCCTCCTCCTCACGTCCAGTCCTGGCGTGGCAAGCGAAAAGACCGCTACTCCAGTTCGGGAAGGGAAAGGAGGTCGTTGAGGTCGAGGGGTGCGGTGAGTATCTGGAGGTTGCCATCGGCGTCGAGCGGCCAATCGGACGGGTCGCGGTCCCAATACAGCTCAACACCGTTCCCATCCGGATCATCGAGGTACAGCGCTTGGCTGACACCGTGATCGGATGCGCCGCTGAGGCGGACACCGTGCCGGATCAGGCGTCGCAGCGCGTCGGCCAGTTCCTCGCGACGGGCGTAGAGGATCGCCAGGTGGTAGAGCCCGGTCGTTCCCCGTGCAGGCCCGGACCTACCACGACTCTCCCACGTGTTGAGCCCGATGTGATGATGATAGCCGCCAGCGGAGAGGAAGACCGCTTGCGATCCATACCGCTGGGTGATATCGAACCCAAGCACTCCATGATAAAAGGCGAGCGCACGGTCGAGATCGGCGACCTTGAGGTGGACGTGGCCGATCCGCGTGGTCGGCGCGATCGGCCGGACGGACGCGGCGGCAGGCGAGCCGGATGGTGAATCGGACCTGTCTGGCATGATTGATGATCCTAAGCCTAGAGCGTGTGCCATCTGTCGTGACCCTGCTCGTCCTTCAATAAGAGAACTCCATTAAGAGAGCCCCAATGGCGCGCTCCTGAGGTGACCTGGCAGGTACGCCTGCCGAACGCACTGGAGCGACATGACGAACATCCCGGCGCATCGGACATCGATGCCTCCGCATACCTATCGTAACGGGCGACGCCAACCGACAACACTCGCGCGCAGCGAATCGGACGTACAATCCCCGCAACGAGTCGTCGCGACCTGGCGGCGCAGCGGGTCCAGACGAGTGCGCACGCTGCGACCGTATCGACTGAGGGTTCACCTGTGCCGGATTCAGGACGAAGACAAGGGCAAACGGAGCGCGTCGCGGTGATCGGCCTCGGCCGGTTCGGGACAAGTGTCGCAAGAACGCTCCACGAGCTGGGATACGAAGTCACGGCGATCGATCGCTCGGAGAAGCAGATCCAGGAAGCAGCGGACTTCGTGACGCTTGCGGCTCAGGGTGACGGAAGCGACCGGGAACTGCTCCTGCAGCTCAACATCGAGGACTCCGACGTTGGCGTGGTCGCCCAGGGCGAAAGCCTGGAGGGCAGCGTGCTGAGCACCCTGCTGCTCAAGAAGCTCGGCGTACCGTGGGTGGTGGCCAAGGCGAAGTCGTCGTTGCACGGCGAACTGCTCCGGAAGGTGGGAGCGGACCGGGTCGTGTTCCCGGAGCTGGATGCCGGAGTTCGACTGGCTCACTCGCTGGGCGTCCGCAACATCAGCGATTACATCTCCTTGTCGGCGACGACGGGGATCGCGAAGCTCCAGACTCCACCGAACCTGATCGGGCACACGTTGGAAGAGATCATGGGCGAACATCGGTCGCGTCTCAATGTGCTCCTGATCAAGCGCGGATCGAGCCTGATCACGGTTCCCCACTTCCAGGAGGTAATCAGGGCACACGATGAGTTGGTGGTGGTCGGGGCGGATCCGGACATCGAAGCGTTCTGCGAGCACAATCCGAACATCATCAGCTCGCAGCGACCCGCCGCGGTCGCGGACTAGGGCGCCCCATTGTGACGAACCGGCCCGACAATCGCCTTCCGGGAAATCGGGTTGTCCGGCGTCGCCTGGATGCAACGCAGGTGATCGCCATCCCGAAGGCGCCGGAGCGGAACTCGATTCCACATGTCGGCACGCATGCCAAGCGGTTTGCTGGCGCGTTCCTGGTCCTTGTCCTGTTCGGCGCGGCATTGCTCAGCATGCCTTGGGTGACCGAAAGCGGCGAACGGACCGCTCCGCTCGATGCTCTCTTCACCGCGGTCTCCGCCGCGGCCGTTACCGGGCTCGTGGTGGTAGACACGCAGAATCACTGGAATCTGGCGGGGGAGATCATCGTCCTGTTGCTGATCCAGGCCGGTGGCCTGGGATTCATGGTCGGCGCATCGCTGGTACTGACATCGCTCGGTCGCGGCGCCAGCCTCAGTGACTCGCTGATGCTGCAGGATGGTTCGCCGACGCTGACCCTGAACGAGGCGGGCGATCTTTCCAGGCATGTGCTCCGGTACATCCTGCTCTGCGAGGCGATCGGTGCAGTCGCATTGACCGGACATTTCCTGGGTGATCATCCGCCCGGCGTCGCGCTTTGGTACGGGGTCTTCCACTCGATCTCGGCTTTCTGCAATGCGGGGTTCGATCTCCAGGGAAACTTCTTGTCGCTGTCCATATATGCGGAATCGCCAGTTCTCAACATCGTAACGATATTGCTCATTCAGGCTGGGGCGCTCTCGTTTCTGGTCATCAGTGATGTCTGGCGGAACCGTTCCTGGCGCCGCTTCAACTTCGACACCAAACTCATCACCATCACGAATGCCGTCATGCTCCTGGCGGGAACCCTCGCGTTCATGGCGCTGGAATGGAACCATTCGATGGCGTCGATCGGACCGTGGGCGAAACCCATGACGGCGCTGTTCCAAAGCACCTCCGCACGGACCGCCGGCTTCGCCAGTGTGCCCTTCGGCGAGCTGCAGTCGCCGACCGAGTTTCTCTGGGTGGCCCTGATGATGGTCGGGGGCGCGGCGGGATCGACCGCGGGCGGAATCAAGCTGGCGACCCTGGCGGTCGTCGTGATCGCCGTGATGTCCACCATCCGTGGGCAATCGGAGGCTCAGGCGTTCGGCCGACGCATCTCGCCACAGCTCGTCTTCCGGTCGATGGCGGTCATCACCCTGTTCCTGTTCGTCCACTTCCTGCTCACGCTTGGCTTGGCGACGACCGAGGACGCGTTCGGCGCAAAGAACTTCGGGTTCCTGCCAATCATGCTTGAAACGATGAGCGCGATTGCGACGGTCGGGTTGAGCACGGGCATCACGCCCGACCTGACCGCAGCGGGCAAGATCCTTCTCTGTATCGGAATGTTCTTTGGTCGACTCGGACCGCTCACCGCCGTCTATGCGCTGCAGCGCCGGCAACGCCCGCCGCGATACCGGTTCGCCGAGTCGACGATCCGCCTAGGATAACGGCCTGTCAAGTGACGATCACGACGGGAGACCGAGATCGGCAACGACTCCGAAATGGTCGCTTGCCCAAACGCCATCGACCGGCTGGTCAAAGCAGCGCTCGCATCGTCTCGTCGCGAGCGTGGGTCCATGAGTACCACACCGGACAAAGATGTAATCGATCCGCCGACCCGAATCCAACGGCATCTCACCGTCGACTACCAGCGGGTTTCGCGGCGTGAATGTAAGTCCAGGCTGCTCCGGATGCAGGCTACCCCAGGCGTCCTGGTAACAGACACTCACTCCATCCAGTGATTGTTTACCCATCCAGAATCGGACACTTGCAGAGTCCGGTGTGGCGTCGAAATCCCCAGCCAGGACGACATGGAGGTGCCGCTTGTCCAGCGTCTCCTCGATGAACCTTGCCGCGGCAGCAGCCTGAAGCTCACGCTCGTGCTCATAACCCCATTGCCACGATGGCTTGTGGTGAGCGAACAAGAGCGGGCCCATGGGACTTCCTCGAAGAATTTCGACCACCACCACTTTGCCGATCCATCGAGTGGAGAGGTCTACCCGTGAAGTCACGTGCAGATCCAGTTCCCGAACGCTGCCGGGAGGCCAACGGCTGGCTAAGGAGGTACCTGTTCCATCTTCGGATCGACCGCCGTGATGGACGATAAAGTAATCCTCACCCAGCACATCAACGACCTGATCATAGTCATCGCTGACGACCGCCTCCTGAAAAGCAATGATGTCGGGCCGAAGCTCTCGAAAGCCATTGATGAGCACCGTCCGGCGCGCGTCCCACCCCGCCTGTCGTCCAAAGAGGTTGAGTGTGGCGACGCGCAAGATGGTCTCACCGGCCGCAGGATCGGCAGCCGTGAACGGGTCGGGAATTGCGGTCATGGACTGCCCTCGAATTAGTATCCGCTCCGCTGCTTGAGGGCCGCGAGCGTGAAGTCGTCGCCACGCATGAACTCGAGCTGCGCGCGCTCCTTCTCGCGGATACCCTGCACCGCCTCGGGCAGCCCATCGAGAACGGCATCCGGGATGACGACGATCCCGTTGCGGTCCCCATGCAACAGGTCGCCGGTCTCGACCCGTTCACCGTCGAGCACGACTGGTTCGCCCACGGAGACGATCTCAAAATTGGCGTGCGAGACCACCGGGTACCGCATGAAGTAGTGGAACCCGATCGCGCGGACCTCATCGACGTCGCGGAGTGCGCCATCGGTCACCATGCCTACCGCGCCCAGCCGTTGTGCCAGGGTCGCCATCATCTCTCCGGCGTACGCGCACCGGTTCGGCGCACCGCTGGCATCCGCGATGACGAGCACGGAGGGCGAGGGCGCCGCGTCCAGCGCGTCCCACATCCGCCAGTATCCGTCACGGCTGGCGACAGGTCCCGGGCCATTGGTCATCGTCACCGTCAGGGCGCGACCGACCATGACGCCGAGTTCCGGGAACTGGCACTCGACCGCTCCGCCGATAAAGCCGGAGGTGCGGTCGCGCACCTCGAACGGCTCGATCGCGTTGGCCATCGTAGGACTGTCCACGCTCCGCAGGAAAGCCAGCGTTGGCTCGTCGAGCGAACGACGGGAAGACGGATCGGACATGACATTCACCCCCTGGTCGATATCGGCGGGCCGGCGGACGGTCGCCCGAGGATACCGGGAGATCAGCCAGCGGGAAAGGGGGTGCGGAAATCTGGCCAGTGGTTCGTTACCACGGTGCCCTGGCCGCGGCTCCATGTCGGGTTCCCCGTAGAATCGCAGGGCCGAAGCTTGTGTCCTGTCTCGCACTGCCTTGACCGTGTTCCTGACCCTCCAGCGTGAGACATTTTCATGGCAAGGCAGGAGAGACCGGTCCGGCGGGACCGGGGGATGCCCACGCTTCATGGATGATGGCGAAGCCATCAATGGGCCGCGTCCGCTCATATTGATACGCAGCTGCCTATTGGCGGCCACGGTGCGATGCGGTCCATCGCTATGGGCAGGCTCTTACTGCGTCAGGATGACAATGGCGGAACGGTGCAACGGCCGGGCGCTTCGAGAGGCGTGACGCGACGAACGTGCGGCGGCAGACAGGTCGGTGATCGTCATGACAGGCTTAACAAAGCAACCGCGCGGGGAATGGCCCGCGCGGTCACACACACCATTTAGAGGGAAGGGGGATGATTGCGCCGTGGCTGGCGACGCAATCATTATGGTGCTATCTCAAGCATACCTGTGTCTGAGAGACAGCACTGGTCCGACCGTATAGACTTTTCGGTCCGTTAGTTGTGTGCGCTCGGCGGGAGGGCGCAAGGATCAGTGCCTGCCTGTCAGAAAAGCGACCTGAGTGGAGCACTGGCCGCTGACACGACCGCGCCAGATGCAGCGAGCCGGCTCGCGCTCGACGTGGCGCGATGCTTGCTACACCTCAGTCGTTGCGAGCCGCTCGACCAGTGTCGGAATGTGCCGTGCTACACGAACCGGGAGCCGGTCCAGACAGGCGATTGTGATACCATACACAAAGGTTGGGGGTGGTTTGGTAATCGTGCGCGATCCCCGAAATCAGTGTATCGCCCCTTGTCACGCAGCGTGCCGGAAGGTCCTCGGACCCACACGGGATTGACCTGCCAAGCTCGATCCGCCCAAGCCATCGAACTCTCCTTGAACGTCTCCAGGATTCCGGGCCGCAGCTCGAAGGGAAGCGAACGTCAGTGGAAATTCAAGGCGAGAACTGGGTCATCATTCTCTTCATGATTGCGACGGCGGCCTTCATGGGCATATTGCTGTTGACGCTCAACCAGATAGTCGCGCCCAGCCGTCCCTCCGCCACAAAGAGCATGCCTTACGAGAGCGGCATGCCGGACATCACGCCCGTCCGGCCTCGCTATTCGCCGCGCTTCTATGTGATCGCCATGCTGTTCGTCATCTTTGATCTCGAGGTGGTTTTCATCTATCCCTGGGCAGTTTCCTTCGATTACCTTGGTCTCTTTGGCTTCGTCGACATGGTGATCTTCCTCGGCCTGCTGATGATCGGGTATGTCTACGCTTGGAAGAAGGGGGCCCTCGAATGGGTCTGATCGATGATCGGTTCGACAAGAACGTCTTCACCACCTCGCTTGATTTCCTCTTCAACTGGGGACGCCGTTCTTCACTCTGGTGGCTCCAGTTCGGCCTCGCCTGTTGCGCGATCGAGATGATCAGCGCATCGATGTCCCGCTGGGACCTGGCCGAGCGGTTTGGAATGCTGTACCGCGCCTCGCCCCGGCAGGCCGACCTGATGATCGTGTCCGGCACTGTCACAAAGAAGATGGGGCCGATCGTGCGGACGTTGTATGACCAGATGCCGGAGCCGAAGTGGGTGCTCTCGATGGGTTCGTGCGCGAACGTCGGCGGCCCGTATGACACCTACGCCGTCGTCCAGGGTGTCGATCAGATCGTGCCGGTCGATGTCTACGTGCCCGGCTGCCCGCCGACGCCGGAATCGCTCTACTACGGAATCCTGCAGTTGCAGAACAAGGTGATCAAGTACGAGACGATGGCCCGCAAGCAGGGAGTTGGCGCGGCGGAACACGAGCGGCAGGCTGATCGCGCCGAAGCGATGGCCGGACTTCGGGGCTAGTCGATCAATCAAGTCAGGCCGACGACGCACAACGAGCCGATCAGGGCAGCCCGGTAACTCCCGCTGCCAGAGGAGACCACCGTGACCGACGGTGATACGCGCCAAAACGGGACCGGGCGTTCCGGCCAGGGTGAGACGCCTGATCCGGAGCCAAAGTCTGTCGCTGACAGGTCAGCTCCAGTCGCACAGCCAGATGCAGTGACCGACCGCGTCGCCTCGGAATCGCGGCCGGAGGTGGTCGGTGGCGCCGCGACCCAGCCGACCGCCACGCAGGAAGGCGTCGCCACCAGCGAGGCGCCGCTCGGCAACCTCGAAGCGATGCAGCAGCGCAACGATGCCGTCGCCCAGCGCGTCATGAGCACCTGGAGCCGGGATCTCTGGACCGACCCGGATTTGGAGAAGCATCCAGTCGTGCAGGCACTTCGCGAGAGCTTCCCGGAGGCCGTGCTCGACATCATCCGCTTCCGCGACGAAACGACGATTCATGTCGCGCGTGACGTGTTCCGGGAGATTGCCTTTTTCCTGCGTGATCATGACGAGATCGCGCTCAACTTCCTCACCGACCTCACCGCGGTCGACATGTTGCGCCTCCGCACGACACCGCGATTCGATGTCGTCGCCCAGCTCTATTCGATCCCGAACCGCGTGCGCGTGAGACTGAAGACCGGCTGCGATGATGGCGAGCCGGTGCCATCGCTGGTTCCGGTTTGGAACGGCGCGAACTGGATGGAGCGCGAGGCCTACGACATGTTCGGCATCATCTTCGAGGGCCATCCGAATCTCCGCCGGATGCTCCTGCCGGACGATTGGGACGAGGGTTTCCCGCTCCGCAAGGAGTACCCGCTCCGGGGGTGGAAGGAATTCCCGGTCTACAACAAGGAACGTACCGTGCTGCGTGCTCGCACGCGCTGGACTGGAAGGGGGGTCTAGCCCCATGTCATCCATCATCGAACGACCCGATGCCGCACAGCACGCCGACTTCGAAGACCCAACCCTGGGCAGGCCAGGCGAGAATATCTCCGAAAATGCCTCCCCGACCGGGACACTGACGATCAGCAACGAGGAGGAGCTCGCCAACGGCGAACGCCTGCTCACGCTCAACATGGGCCCACAGCACCCAAGCACGCACGGTGTGCTGCGTGTGCTCCTGAAGCTCGATGGAGAGATCATCACCGAGTGCGATCCGATCATCGGGTATCTCCACCGGGGCACCGAAAAGATCGGGGAGGCGCATAGATATGCGCAGCTCACCCCGTGGACCGACCGCACCGATTATGTCGCTTCGCCACTGAACAACCTTGGCTATGTCCTGGCCGTCGAGAAGCTCTGCGGCCTGGAAGCACCGGAGCGCGCGCAGTACTGGCGTGTCGTGATGGCGGAGCTCAGCCGGATCGCCTCCCATCTGGTCTGGCTCGGCACCCATGCGCTCGATATCGGGGCACTCTCGATGTCGCTGTACTGTTTTCGCGAGCGTGAGATCATCCTCGACATCTTCGAGTCGTTCTGCGGCGCCCGCCTGACGACCAACATGATGGAGATCGGCGGCTTCTCTCGCCCCATTCCCGACGGGCTGGTCCACCAGATCTACAATTTTCTGCGCATCTTTCCGGAGCGGCAGCAGGAGTACTCCAAACTGCTGACCGCCAATCCGATCTGGATGGCCAGGACCAAGGGCATCGGTGTCATCACGCCCGAGGCTGCCGTCTCGTACTCGCTGACCGGCGCGTGCCTGCGTGGGTCGGGTGTCAACTACGATGTCCGCAAGGCGACCCCGTACCTCGTCTACGACGACCTCGATTTCGAGGTGCCGCTTGGTCAGTACGGGGATACCTACGATCGGTACCTGGTGCGGATGGAAGAGATGCGGCAGTCGATCAAGCTGGTCCAGCAGGCGCTCGATCGTGTCGCACCGATGGATACGCCATTGATGGCGTACGAATCCCCGTACGTGATCCCGCCCCACAAGGGCACGATGACGACGGCGGAGGACATGCAGCGGCACTTCATCTGGACGATCAAGGGCTTCAACCCGCCGGTCGGAGAAGTTTGGCAGACGATCGAGCACTCCAAGGGTGAGCTGGGCTACTACATCGTGTCCGATGGTGGCCCGATCCCGTACCGGTGGCGGATCCGTACGCCGGACTTCGTCAACCTTCAGGTCCTTCCGCACATGGCCCAGGGCGCGATGCTGGCTGATGTCGTTGCCCTGATCGGAACGATCGACATCGTCCTGGGGTCGGTCGACCGGTAACGAAATTGCGATCACGGGTAGGGTCAGGGGGCGAACCCGTGATCGGGCAGGCATCGAGCAATTGAGCGAGGTTTCCCTTTGACCGGTTCGTCATTGCCCCGGAGCCTGACCTCTGTGGCGGTGATCAGAAGGCCGAAGCATCTGCCTTCGAGGCGCGTTACTATTGCGTCTGGCATGTCAGGGAAAGCGGCCGGACAGTAATCACCAGCGGCGGGGAATATGGTCGGCGGGGAGATCGAGCGGCGCCATGGGGTCGCGTGCTCGAAAAACATCGACGAGGGCTGAAACCAACGTATGGCAGATCAACCATTCTGGCTCACGTTCATCGTGGCCTTCGTTATCCTGAACGTCCTGCTGATCAGCATGGCGTACATGACGTGGTATGAGCGCAAGGTCCTCGCGTACATGCAGGATCGCGTCGGCCCAACGCGAACCGGCCCGCATGGACTGCTTCAACCGATGGCCGATGCCGTGAAGCTGCTCGGCAAGGAAGACCTCGTCCCGGCCGCGGCGGACAAGTACGTCTTCCTGTTCGCTCCGGTAGTCGTGTTCGTGGCGGCGCTGGTCGCGGCGGCTGTGATTCCGTTCGGCGGCACCGTCGATATCTTCGGTCGCGATGTCAATCTCTTCATCACCGATCTCAACGTTGGCACCCTCTTCATCCTGGCCGTCGGCTCTGCCGGAGCCTACGGGATCATTCTCGGAGCGTACGCCTCGGCGAACCGATATTCCCTCCTTGGTGGCCTGCGGGCCGCCGCCCAGGTCATCTCCTACGAGCTGATCCTGGGCTTCTCGCTCGTTGGCATCTTCATCCTCACCGGTTCTCTCAGCCTGCGCGACATCATGGTCGAGCAGCAACGAACGCTCTCGATCGGTCCGCTCGACGTCAGCAACTGGTTCATCCTGTCCCAGCCGCTAGCCTTCGTGCTCTTCCTGATCGCCGCCGTAGCCGAAACGAACCGCGCGCCGTTCGACCTTCCGGAAGCCGAGACGGAGCTCGTGGCCGGATTCCACACGGAGTATTCTGGATTCCGGTTCTCGCTCTATTTCCTCGGCGAATACATCAACATGATCGTGGCTTCACTGTTCGCGAGCACGCTCTTCCTCGGCGGCACGGACGGTCCCGGCGCGGAGACGTACTGGGGACTCGGGTTGCTGTGGCTGTTTCTCAAGACGGTGCTCTTTCTCTTCTTCTACATCTGGCTTCGCGCAACGCTGCCTCGATTCCGGTTCGACCAGTTGATGGGAGTCGCCTGGAAGGTCCTGCTTCCGCTCGCCTTGCTGAACATCCTGGTGACCGCCTTTATCCGCCTCGTCGCCAACGGGCAGGTGTTCTAGTGAGAACGAGACGCCATCACCTTCCGGGTACGACAGGCCAGGGCACGTCAACCGGCTATACCGCCTTCGTACGAGGAGCCGCCTGATGCCCTGGGACGTCATCTTTTTCTATCTGATCGGGACGATCAGCGTGCTGACCGCGCTTGGCGTGGTTGCCGCCCGCAATCCGGTCCACAGCGGCATCTTCCTGGTTCTCTGCTTCCTGAACATCGCCGCCATCTTCGTGATGCTGGGCGCGGAATTCCTGGCCGTGATCCAGATCATCGTCTACACCGGCGCGATCCTGGTGCTCGTGCTGTTCGTGATCATGCTCGTCGAGCCGGAAGAGCTGCCGAGCTTCCATACCGCGCAACCCCTGCAGCGATACCTCAGCCTGTTGCTGGGCGCCGTGCTGCTGCTCGAAGTAGCTGCCGCAATCATCACCCGGACGGCGATCGTCAACCGCGGCAATGCGACCCCGGAGAACATCGCGGCCGTCGGCGGCAACGTGCAAGCGCTTGGCCGCGTGATCTACTCGAACTACCTGCTCGCCTTTGAGGTGACGTCGCTGGTGCTCACGGTCGGCGTGATTGGGGCGGTCGTACTGGCGCTGCCGGAGCGGCTTGGTGAGCGCGTCGGCACCCGGCGCGGGACGATCAGCCTGTCCCACAGCCGAGGCACGGATGCCGCGCTTCCGGAAGGCCCGCGTGGCGAGACTCCGATCAAGGTCGACCGGACGCGACCGGAACCGGCGCCGGCCATGGAACGAACGATCATCATGACGAAGGATCCCGACGCGCACACCCGCGTGGGCGGTGCGGCAGGCAATTCGGCCGGGTCCGGATCCAGCACCGCTGGAACAGGGACCGTCACCCGAACCCGGATTCGAGCGGACCGGGATCGCCAGTAGGGCTCCAGGTCCACGATCGTAACGAAATGCCTGTGCGTGAATCTGCCGCGCGGGATAGACAGGGCAGGATACAGGCGGCATGAACGAGGTCACGATCGAACATTTCCTGTTTCTCAGCGCCGCGCTCTTCATCATCGGGATGATGGGCGTCCTGACGCGACGGAACATGCTGATCATCTTCATGTGCATCGAGCTGATGGTTGCCGCGGTGAGCATCTCGCTGGCGGCGTTCGCCTGGGAGAGCCAGACACTGGATGGGCAGATCTTCGTCCTCTTCGCGCTGGCGGTCGCGGCAGCGGAAGCGGCGGTCGGGTTGGGGATCATCCTCGCGCTCAGCCGTCGCGGCAAGTCGGTCGATGTGGATGACCTGCGGTCGCTTCGTGACTAGCGCATCGTCCGCAGGGACGAACCCCATGATCGCCCGAGATCGGGGCAGGTGAACAATCGTGTAGTGGCCGGTCTTGTCCCGGCCATGGGTTCGTTACCGACCCGGTCGATGCGGAGTCGTTCGATGGAGGACACCAGGGCAGGCACGAATGGACCGCATCCGCTCGATTGCTCTGCAATCGTTGATTAGGTCCGCCCCTACGAAACATCTGGTTGTCGTGCACGGGCACATTCAAGGTAGGTTAAGGACGTATCGATGGCAGATCTGCTGTTCCTGATTCCATTGCTGCCGCTGGCCGCATTCTGTGTCAACATCCTGCTCGGCCGCTCGGTGATCCGGGACAAGGCCCACTGGATCGCGGCGCCGGCGGTGTTGGGCTCATGGCTGCTGTCGATCTTCGTCTTCCTCGATATCTACGATACCGGGGAGCCGATCCACCAGCGCCTGTTCACCTGGATCCCGGCGGGGGATTTCGTCGTTGACGTTTCGCTGTATGCGGACCAGTTGACCGCGATCATGCTGCTTGTCGTCACCACCGTCGGATTCCTCGTCCATATCTATTCCGTCGGCTACATGCACGGCGACGATGGATATTACCGGTTCTTCTCCTACCTCCCACTCTTCGTCTTCTCGATGCTGATGCTCGTTCTGGCGGACAACCTGCTCCTTCTCTTCGTGTTCTGGGAAGCGGTCGGTCTCTGTTCCTTCCTCCTGATCGGGTACTACTTCCGCCGCCGCTCAGCCGCCAATGCCGCCAAGAAGGCGTTCATCGTCAATCGGATCGGGGATCTCGGGTTTGGGCTCGGGATCATGCTCGCGTTCTGGACCTTCGGCACGGTCGCCTTCTACGGCGAGGAGGGCGTGTTCGCCCGGGCGCACAATCACGAGGCGCTCGGCATCGCCGGCGGCACGATGACACTGATCGGCATCCTGCTCTTCATCGGCGCCTGCGGCAAGAGCGCGCAGTTCCCGCTGCATGTCTGGCTCCCGGACGCGATGGAGGGCCCGACCCCCGTTTCCGCGCTGATTCACGCGGCGACGATGGTCACTGCCGGCATCTACATGGTTGCCCGCGCCCACTCGATCTTCATCAGCTCCGAAACCGCGATGCTGGTCGTAGCCGTGATCGGCGCGTTTACGGCCCTGATGGCGGCAACGATCGCGCTCGCGCAGAACGACATCAAGCGGATCGTCGCCTATTCGACCGTCAGCCAGCTTGGGTACATGGCCTTCGCGCTCGGCACCGGGGCATGGGTAGCGGCGATCTTTCACCTGATGACGCACGCCTTCTTCAAGGGACTGCTCTTCCTCGGCTGCGGCTCGGTGATCCACGGCATGCACGAGGAGCAGGATATCCAGCGGATGGGGGGCCTGCGCAAGTACATGCCGATCACCTTCTGGACGTTCCTGATCGGTGCACTGGCAAATGCAGGATTGATCCCACTGGCCGGATTCTGGTCCAAGGATGAGATCATCGTCGGGGCATGGATCAGCGATTCGCCCTTCGGCAGGATCGCCTCGATCATGGGCCTGATAGCCGCGTTCCTGACCGCCCTCTACATGTTTCGCCTCGTATTCAAGGTTTTCTTCGGACGCGAACGGTTCGACACGACACATGTGCATCCCCATGAATCCGGGGCATGGATGGCGATTCCGCTGATCATCCTTGCCGTGCCATCAGCGATCATCGGCTTCGTCGGGTTCCCGCCGGAAGACGGCGAGTTCCACCACTTCCTGGAGCCGGTCTTCGAGGAAGAAGCACCGGAGCAAGCGTCGCTCGCCTTCGTACAGGCCGAGACATCGGAAGATGCCGAGCATGCGGGGGAAGAGGCCACGGCCGGTGAGCATGCGGAGGAAGATGAACATCACGTCTCGCTTGCGACGACCATCACCTTCGGCGTCATCTCGACCATCGCGGCCGCCGGTGGCATCCTCGCGGCCTACCTGACCTACTTGCGGGGGACGATCAGCGCCGAGGCAATCGGCGCACGCTTCCAGGGCGCTTATCAGTTCCTGCTCAACAAGTGGTATATCGACGAACTCTACGATCGAATCTTCGTCCAGCCCCTGCGGAACTTCTCGGACTTTCTCTGGAGAGTCATCGATGAGGGGGTGATCGACGCCGCCGTCAATGGCATCGCGGCCGGGATCGGCGCGATCAGCCAACGACTCCGCCACGTTCAGACCGGTCTCGTTGCAAACTATGCGCTCGCGATCGCGCTTGGTATGGTCGTGATCGTCGGCGTGTATCTCGCCGGATTTTCAAACCTGTTCCGCTAGGCTCCGTAGCGTGCCCAGCGCGGCCATGGACCTGCAACAACCCCGGAGGGGCGTGTGGAAAGCTTTCCGATCCTCAGTCTCATAGCCTTCCTGCCGTCGATCGGCGCGTTGGCGATCCTGTTCGGGTCAAGAGGCTCGACCACAATGCCGCGGCAGGTCGCGCTCGGTGCATCCGTGCTGAGCTTCCTGCTCTCGCTCATCGTCCTTGCACGGTTCGATCGCAATGCCGAATTCCAGTTCACCGAACGCCGGGTCTGGCTTGAAGATCTCGGGGTGTCCTATTTCCTCGGTGTGGATGGGATCGCGGTATTGCTGATCGCGCTGACGACGTTGCTTACGGTGATCGCGATCATCTGGTCATGGGATACCGTGCGAGAACGCCAACGCGAGTACTTCATCGCGATGCTGCTGCTCGAGACCGGCATGCTTGGCGTGTTCATGGCGCTGGACCTCTTCATCTTCTACTTCTTCTGGGAGCTCGTACTCATTCCGATGGCGCTGCTCATCGGGATCTGGGGAAGCTCGAACCGCGTCTACGCCGCGATCAAGTTCTTCCTCTACACCCTCTTCGGCTCGCTCCTGATGCTGATCGCGATCGTCGCGACCTACCAGGCGTTCTATGTCGAAACTGGCGAACGCACGCTCGATATCCTTCGCTTGCAGGAGGGGGTCGGGCTTGGCGCCTACGGCGCCACCTTCCAGTTCTGGATGTTCGCGGCCTTCTTCATTGCCTTTGCAGTGAAGGTGCCGATGTTCCCCTTCCATACCTGGCTACCGGATGCCCACGTCGAGGCCCCGACGGCGGCCTCCGTCATCCTCGCGGCGGTGATGCTCAAGATGGGCGGGTACGGGCTGCTCCGCTTCAACCTGCCGCTCTACCCGCGGGGAACGGAGGATTGGACGCCGATCATCATCGTGCTCTCGATCATCGGCATCATCTACGGTGCGCTGGTCGCGCTCGTCCAGCCGGACATGAAGAAGCTGATCGCGTACTCTTCCGTCAGCCACATGGGCTTCGTCACACTCGGCATCTTCATCATGAACCTGCAGGGGATGGACGGCGCGATGATGGTCATGCTCGCGCATGGCTTCAACACCGGCGGTCTCTTCCTGCTGGTCGGCGTCATCTACGAGCGCGCCCACACCCGGAACATCAGCGCGTTCGGTGGGCTGGCGAGCCGGATGCCTGCCTGGGCCGCCTACTTCGCAATTTTCATGTTCGCCAGCATCGGTCTTCCCGGGATGTCCGGCTTTGTTGGTGAGTTCCTGGTTGCCCTTGGCACCTGGGAGTACAACCGGTGGGCGGCGGCGATCACGTTCTCGGTCGTCATCCTTGCCGCCTGGTACATGATGTGGATGTTCCAGCGAGTGGTCTTCGGCCGCGCCTCCGGCCAGGCGCCGGACCCCGGCGACACCCAGCTCACCCCCGGCGAGCGGGAGGAGATCCGGGCCCATGGCGGGCACGACACCGGCGTCGAACACGGAACATACGACACGCACGGTGATGGCAACCTGCGCCCGGCGCCGGTCAGCGGCGGCGCTCACGGTCACGATGCCCATGACAACCATGGCCACGCGGGAAGCACCGACAGCTATCCCACACACGACGGCCAGCTCGACAGCTCGGCCTGGCCCGACTTGACGCGCAAGGAAGTGCTGACCCTGTTCCCCCTGGCCGTGCTCACGATCGTCTTCGGTATCTACCCCAAGCCGCTGCTCGAGATCGCGGAGCCAAGCTTCCAGGCGATCCTGGATGGGGCGCTCCGGGTCGTCGGCAATTGAGCGTGCAAGTGCACACGGTGACGTTCTCTGGCAGTCGTGATTGCTCGCGCCATTCCGTCATGCAGAGCACAGCGACGACAGATGAATTCACCCCTGTAGTGGCCGGTCTTGTGCCGACCAGTCTGCCAAGATCACGAGCAGTGTCCGTGTCGCTGACACCGTTCTACGGAATGCGGAGTCGATTCAATGACGTATGACCTGATAGTTCCGGACTGGGGTCTCATCCTTCCCCAGTTCGTGGTGTTCATCACGACGATCGTGCTTTCGCTGGCCGATGCGTTCCTGCCGAGCCGCCTGCATTTCGGCTGGCTCACGGCGATCTCGCTGATCGGATACGGGCTCGGGCTGGTCCTGTTGCTCGGGCAGCGCGGAGCCAACGAGAGCACCTTCTACGGCCTGTTCCGGGCTGATGGATTGACGGTCTTCCTGTCGCTCATCATCCTGAGCGCCGCGATCCTGACCGTCTTCGTATCCGCCAGTTATGTCGATCGACTCGAAGGCAGAATGCCGATCGGGGAGTTCTATACCCTGCTCGCGTTCTCGGTTCTCGGTGCGCTGCTGACGGCCTCCGCCGGTGACCTCGTGATGCTCTTCGTCGGGATCGAGCTGTCGTCCCTCGCGACGTACATCCTGACCGCGTTCGCGAAGCGCCGCGCAACGTCCCTTGAAGGAGCGCTCAAGTACTTCCTGCTGGGAATCTTCGCGAGTGCGATCCTGCTCTATGGCATGGCCTGGGTCTACGGCTCCGCCGGCTCGACCAACCTTGATGTGATCGCCCAGAATCTGCAAGGGATCGTTGCCGGCCAGGACGGCCTGGACGCGTCGCTCCTGCTGGGTCTGCTGCTGGTGATCGTCGGGCTGGCATTCAAGCTCGCCGCGGTTCCCTTTCACTTCTGGACCCCCGACGCCTACGACGGCGCGCCGACTCCAGTGTCGGGCTTCATGTCCGTCGTTCCAAAGGCCGCCGCGATGGCCGCCGCGATCCGCATCCTGGTGCAGGGCCTCTCACCGCTACGGGACGACTGGGTGACGCTGATCGCCGTGCTGGCCCTGGTCACGATGGTGTTCGGGAACGTCGTCGCGATCTCCCAGCGCAACGTGAAGCGCATGCTCGCCTACTCCTCGATCGCCCACACTGGGTACATGATGGCCGGCCTAGCTGCGTACCAGATCCAGGATGGCTTCACCGCCGGGGGAGGTGACGCGGAGCAGGGCGTCACCAGCGTGCTCTATTACATCTTTGCCTACACGTTCATGAACATCGGCGCGTTCGCGGTCGTGGCCTGGATCCAGCATCGCGGACGAGGGATGGAACTCGAGGACTTCAGCGGCCTGGGCACGACCCACCCACTCCCTGCAGCGGCGATGACCGTCTTCCTGGTCTCCTTGATGGGCATCCCGCCGACGATCGGCTTCTACGGCAAGTACTACGTGATCGTTGCCCTGATCGATTCGGGCCTGCTCTGGCTGGCACTGGCGATCGTGCTGATGTCGGCGGTGAGCGCCTTCTTCTACCTTCGGGTCGTCGCCCAGATGTACTTCAGCGATGGCGCGCCCGCCGGATCGTACAGGTCGACGCCACTCCTCAACATCGGCATCGCCGGTATGGTGATCGGCGTGATCGCGCTCGGCCTCTTCTCCGGCCCGATCGTGAATCTGGCGGACGAGTGGTCGAGCGCCCTGACGCTCGCGACCCAGGTCGCTCCTTAAGACACGCCATCCCGGATGGCACAGTGAGTCATCGGATGGGCAAGGGAGTTCCCATTGCCCATCCGATGACGCTATTCCGGCAGGAAAATGAAGTTGTTCACGTAGTCCCGCGAAAGCACGTTGTCTGCCGCGACGACTTGGTGCCGCTCCACATCGAACGCTGACAACGGGCGCCGGAGCCGCCCCGCCTCCAGGAATTCTCCACGGTAGCCATGCACGAGGATGCGATCGAATACCGTCTCGGGTGGCCGCTCGCCAAGGTCATGGTTGATCTCGATCAGGATGTTTGGCCGGTGCTGCGCCAACGTCTCCCTCGCCCCGTCGAGCACCTCAAGCTCATGCCCTTCCACATCGATCTTGAGGAAACCCACCGGTCGATCCACGTGACGCAGCACATCATCCAGCGTACGCACGGGGACCCGCCGCGTCTCCATGCCGCCGGCGTCCCCGGCCTGAGCCGCATCCTCGAGCGTTGCGAGCGCGGTCTTCTGCGCACCACCAAGCCGAGGAACACGTAGCGGCGCCTCCCCCGTATGGGACGAGAGCGCACACCGCACCACCGAAATCGGAAGACGAAGGGTGCGTGCCGCCCGTTCGATGAGATCGGCATCTTCGGCAATCGGCTCGATCGCGATAACACGGCCGCCTTCCCTGGCGAGTCGCGCGAGCGCAAAGCTGTACACCCCGAAATGGGCGCCGACATCAACGGTAATGGCGTCTGACCGGACCAGGTGCTTCAGCTCGTGCAACTCCGGCTCACCCAGCCGCTGGTGCAGCATCGCGTTGACACCCACCACGAGCGCCGGTGGCAGCTTTCGCATTGCGCCTCGCTCGACGCGGGCGATCAATGGCGCAAGCACGCTCATGTGCCGGTCACGCCGAGCCGGGTGACCAGCATCTCAGACCTGCAGCTCATGCGATGCATGCCCACTGTGGAACCTCTCTCATGATTCAACACTTTCACCCTCCATCCCGGACACGATCGGATACATGGCGTATTGTGCTCCAAGTGTGCATCGCGTGAGGGAAGACGACATGACACTCCAGCCGGATTTCGCCCAGGATCCAGAGGAACGTTTCGATATCGTCACGGCGGATAGGCACCCGACGGGTCGGACCAAGGCAAGATGGGAAGTGCATCGCGACGGCGACTGGCATCGCTCGATCCACGTCTGGGTCTACGGCATCGCGGCCGCACAACCCTTTCTTCTGATGAACCAACGCGGGCTGAACAAGGACAACTGGCCAGGCGTGCTGGACGCGACCGTCGGCGGGCACCTGTCCGCCGGTGAAATGGTTGAGGACGCTTACCGGGAGGTGGAGGAGGAAATCGGGATCATTGCGGACCCCACGACGCTGCGCTGGGTCGGAACACGCATCGGCGTGGACGAGAGCGTGCCGGGGATCATCGACCGCGAACTGCAGGAAGTTTTCCTGTACCGGGACGACCGGCCGCTGGCGGACTACCTTCCCAATCCGGCCGAGCTTGAAGGGCTGATCCAGATCTCGCTCGCCGACGCGCTGAAATTGTTCGCCAGAGACGTGCCCGAGGTTCCGGGAACGATCCTGCACGCGAAGGACCGGATCATCGAGCCGTTCAACGTGACCCAGGACAAGCTGCTGCCAGTCGGCGTCGACCAGTATTTCCTTCGTGCCGCCGTCGCCATCCTCCACGCCCTCCGCAATGACCGCTGGGTAGTGCTCTGACGCTGCTGTGGACCGGACAGGGCCTTCGCTACGACACGATGGCGGCTGACGGGGGAGATGCTCCTCTTGCCTCTTGTCTGTGGGGTCAGGACGTGGCACTCCGGTGACGGGTGGCCAGGAGGTCGTCAGGTGGCGCTCGGCATCATCACCTTGTCATCCCAAAGCGAAGCGATGGGCCTCGTCCGCGCGCGTTCGCTCCACCAGACGGTGCTTTGATCCTCGATGCAGGAAGGTTATTCGAGATCTTGGCCACGGCGCACTCCAGAACCGCGACGCACGGATCTGTGCACAAAGATCCATTACATTCGACAGCCGATGCCATGTATCGCTGCCCCTGCAAAGGCAAAATGTGACTCGTTCGTCGTCTTCAGAGGGCAATGGTTCAGCGAAGCTGCATGGGGACCGGTGCACGGCTGATGCAGGATCGCCCCCTGCGACGTGGTGTTACAGGTCGCGGGGGCGCTTTCGAAGCATCGCGTTCTTCGCGATGGCGGCGAGAAGATTCACTTCCAGCAGCGCATGTTCCTGATCGGCCAAGGGATGCGGGCTGCCGGTGGGCATTCGGCCGGCCGCCGATGATGGCGGCGTTACGGTACGCTTCCGCCATCGGGGGATCACCCGGATCGATGTCCGGACGGCATCCTGAAGGAGTCACCAAGGTCTCCGTCCTGATGTTACGCAGGGCTCCACTCCGGACAATTTTGCTTGCCATGCGGGGGTCGCCATATGGAGCAGACGCACCTCCCGGTTCGTAGTGGCTGGTCTTGTGCCAGCCAAGTCGATGGCTGGCACAAGACCAGCCACTATACGCATGCGGCCCATGTCACGAGGATTACCCATGGCAACCTGGATCGATGACGCGATCTTCTATCACATCTATCCACTCGGTCTGCTCGACGCCCCCCGGGAGAATGACCGCGGCGCTGAACCCGTCTCTCGGCTGGGCGATCTTGCCGTGTGGGGAGAGCATATCCGCTCGCTCGGTTGCAATGCGGTCTACCTCGGGCCGGTGTTCGAATCCAGCACGCATGGATACGACACGGTCGATTACCACATGGTGGACCGCCGCCTGGGAACGAACGATGACCTCCGAGTCCTCATCGAGGGATGGCATGGTCTCGGGCTGAAGGTCGTGCTGGATGGTGTGTTCAACCACGTCAGCCGTGACTTCCCCGCCTTTCAGGACCTGCTGGAGCACGGCGAATCATCCGCGTACCGGGACTGGTTCGCACACGTGGATTTCGGGGTGCGGAGCCCGCGTGGTGATGCCTTCACCTACGATGCCTGGGCCGGCAACTACGAGCTTGTCACCCTTGATCTCGCGCACCCCGATGTCCGCGAGTATCACTTCACGTCGGTCCGAATGTGGTTCGAGGCATTCGGCATTGATGGCATTCGGATCGATACCGCTGACGTGATCGACCTCACCTTCCTGCACGATCTCGCCGCGGTGGCGCGGGAAGCGCATCCGGATTGCTGGCTGATGGGCGAAGTCGTCCACCAGGACTACCGGGCGTGGACCGCCCCGGACATGCTTGACTCCTGCACGAATTACGAGTGCTTCAAGGGGCTCTATTCATCGTTCAACGACCGCAACATGCATGAGATCGGCTGGTCGTTGAACCGGCAGTTTGGAGCGGAAGGCATCTATCGCGATCTCAGGCTCTACAACTTCGCCGACAATCACGATGTCAACCGGGTTGCCAGCCTGCTCGATCGACAGCAAGATCTCGCTCCGCTCTACGCCCTGCTGTTCACCATGCCGGGCGTGCCCTCCATCTACTACGGCAGCGAGTGGGGAATCAAGGGCGAGAAGCGCGACGGTGACGACCGTGCGCTGCGCCCGGCGCTGACCTTGCCGCCATCGCCGGAAGTGAACGCCCAGCCCTGGCTCCCGGTCTACATCGCGTCGCTTGCGCAGACCCGGATCAGCTCTCCCGCGCTGACAAATGGAGACTACACGCAGGTCCACGTCGCCCCGGAACAGCTCGCCTTTATCCGGCGTGTGGAAAAGGATGTCGCCCTCGTCGTCGTCAACGCTGGGGAAGGCGAGGTGTCCATCGATCTTGAGGGTGACATCCCTGACGGAACGGTGCTGCTCGATCGCCTCGACCCGACCGTCTCCGCGACCGTCCAGGGAGGATCGCTCCCGATCTCGCTCGCACCCAGTTCCGCGCGCATCCTCACCGGCCGCATCGCTTAGCGCGCAATGATGGGAAGAGGCAAAGATTGACCTGTGTGCCCGCGCTTGGTATCCTGCGCTTCAGGAAGTGAGCGACGTGCAGATGGCCAGTGTCTTCAACAACGGACGAGTTCGAATTCGCGGGGAGTCCTCCGCGGTTCGGGATCGAGCAGGGCAACGCCTGTCTCGTCGTCCGGTCTGGTCTGCACACACCTCCTGACCCTTTCCTGAATCGCAATCGAGGACTCCCAGCGAACGTCGCATCCGCATCAGGCGGGGCGGCGCTTTTCATGTCTGTCGCGCCTTATTGGGCGCGCGGATGTCGCCAGGGAGCACTCCATGTCCCAGCATCACCGGTCCGATATCGGTCACACCCAGAATTTCCTGCGCAGCCCTCAAGTCGTCCAACGGATCGTCGACTTCGCCGGCATCGAGCACGACGACCTCGTAGTCGAGATCGGTCCGGGCAAGGGCATCATCACCAATGCCCTCGTCCGCCGGAGCGATCGGGTGCTGGCGATCGAGAAGGACCCTCATTACGTCGATCTGCTGACCCGGCGCTTCGCGGACTGCCCGAGCGTTAC
>CADCWI010000035.1 GCA_902806355.1 uncultured Thermomicrobiales bacterium
GGAGAATCGGTTTCGAGCACGATCTGATCCAGGGGTATCGTCCCGATCACCAGTCGCAAGTCTGTTGCCGAGGCTCGGGTGGCAAGCCCGCCGAAACCGACCGTCGCCTTGTGCTCGACCACGAAGTCCCGGAGCCGCATCGTTCCATCGAAACTGTGGAATACAAGGTGTGGAAGCGTCCGCCGGTTCTCCAGCAAACTCAGGACCTCACCCTCGGCCGCTCTCATGTGGATCACCGCGGGCAGGCTCAGGTCGACGGCAAGATCCAGCTGATCGTTGAATGCGGTTCGCTGGGCGGACACGTTCGTTTCGCCCCGGAAGAAGTCGAGCCCGATCTCACCGATTGCAACCGCCTGGCTCGTCGCCACGAGCGATTCAAGATACGCTCGGAGGTCCGCCGACCATGCGTCGGCATGTCCAGGGTGGAGGCCGAGCATATGGGACATGCCCCGCACACCATTCGCAAGGGCAACAGTCGACTGCCAGCGTTCAGGCTCGAAACCGACATTGATCCACCTGGTCACACCTCGGGAACGACTTTCCTCGATGATGCTCTCCAGATCGTCGTCGTAGACGCCGCTATCGAGGTGACAATGGGTATCGATCAACTCCGACCGGACGGTGTGGTCCGACCGGTTTCCAGTGAGTTGGCTCATGACGCTCTTACTTTACGGTGACGCTCTTCGCGAGGTTCCTTGGGTAATCGGGGTCCAGACCACGCGAGATCGCCATGCGATAGGCCAGGAACTGGGCAACATAGGCGTGAATGATCGGCGTCGCGATTCCGGCGCCAGGGACATCGATCGTGTCGCTGGACGAGGCGCCCCGTGGTAGACCGATACCGACAGTGTACCCGCCGCGACTTCGCAGCTCTTGTCCCGTCGATTCGATATCGATAGCGAAGGAGTCATCGCTCCCGAACATCAGGCAAGGCGTGCCCGGTTCCACGAGGGCGATCGCACCATGCTTCAGCTCGCCGGCCGTGAATGCTTCGGCGTGGACGTAACTGGCTTCCTTGATCTTGAGGGCGGCCTCCTGTGCGACGCCGACGCCGTGCCCCTTGCCGATAACGAGAATGTGCTCCGATCGAGCGAGACGTTCCGCGACCGCGTCGATCTGCCGCGAGAAGGCCACTGACCTACCAAGGTCAGTAATGATGGCAGACACGTCGGAGAGCAATCGATTGCTCTCCGACGTGTCTGCCGAACCGGGGTCGGTGGCGGACAACATCCTGCCGAGCATAGCCGTGAACGATTTGGTGGCCAGCACGCTCCGTTCCCGACCGGCGTCGAGAGGGAATACATGGTCCGCCATCCTGGCCGCGGTCGAATGCATGACATTGACGAGTGCCGCAGTTCGGGCACCGGCGCGCCTGGCCAGACGCAGGGCTTCCAGCAGGTCGGCGGTTTCACCACTTTGGGAGAGTCCGATCACCAAAGTATCCGGCCCAATGAAATGAGCCATCTCGGGAAAGTCGGAGGCGGCGATCGCGACCGCGCGTTTCCGCAGTGTCCGTCCAAGCCATGAGGCGCCGATCCGGGCAGCGAAGAGTGCGGAGCCACATCCGGTCAGGAAGACATGGTCCGCGCCCTGGAT
This sequence comes from uncultured Thermomicrobiales bacterium, assembly GCA_902806355.1. Next base: position 1,597 of record CADCWI010000035.1, read on the forward strand.
CAGCGCCGCCAGGCCGGAGCCGACGGATTGCTCCTGTGCGTAACAAGCCAGGATCGCCGGCTGATCCGCCATCTCCTTGGCCATGTAATGGTGGAATGATCCCAGGTGGTCTCCTCGCACCGCAGGTACGGGTTGGCTATCCGGCAGGAGTTCTCGATCCCCTTGCTGATCGTATACTTCGACCTCTCCATCATGGAGCCGCACGATCGAGCCTTCGGCCACGATCACCATCCGGTCGGCTTGTCCATCAAGGGCATAGGGGTCAGACGCGATGTAGGCGCCCTTGGCACCGATACCGATCACGAGGGGCGAGATGTTCATCACGGCGACGATCTCGTTCCCGTGCTGATCCAGCGCGATCACCGCGTTGCTACCCTGGAGCAAGGGGAACACCTCGCGGACAGCATCGATCAGGGTTGCGTTCGTGACGAGCCGCTCTTCAAGCAGGTGGGCGATGATCTCGGAATCGGTCTCGGATACGATCCGGTGATGGTGGTCGAGCGTCTCACGGAGGAGTGCCGCGTTCTCGACGATGCCGTTATGGACGATCGCGATCCGGCCGGTGCAGTCGAGATGCGGATGGGCGTTCGCTTCGGTTACGCCACCGTGCGTTGCCCACCGTGTATGGCCCACAGCCAGGGACGATTGTCCCGTAAGCGGGAGCGTCAGCGGCACGCGGCCCGTCTTCTTGACCGTTTGAAGACTGTCTCCCTGTTGCCAGACGATACCCCATGAGTCATAGCCCCGGTACTCCAGGGACCTGAGTGCCGTGCCGACCGTCTCGGCGACATCGTGCCGTTCACCCGCGTACCCAAAGATTCCACACATGCCGAGATACCCTCGCTTGTCAGACGCCGGTGGACATGTGTCCGAATCGCATGCACGCACAACGACCAGCGGCGCATTGAGGATGCACCACATGGACACGTCAGCGTACGTGGACAGGATGGATGGACCACGGCGACGTCATTCAATTCGATTTCAACGAGGGAATGAGGGGGGGCGCTGACCGCGTCAGCCGGGAAATGCACGCGAGCGTTACGTTGTCGTCCCGTCACCGGAACGGTTTGGTGTCGCTCTGTCGACCGTGCGGCCGGGGAACCATCCGCCGAAGGGTTCGATCGGTTCCCACCTCGTCAACTCGATCTCCTGGTCGAGTCCAGGCGCTACGAAAAGTGAATCAGTCCACACTCGTTCCCATCGGCAGTATAGGGAACGGACAGGCTTACCACAATCCCCGCCACGTATACTTCGTGTGGATTGTGGTTGACGAAGCGCGGCCGGCTGTGACGGACCCCTGAGACGCCAGATGAAGGGACGAGGTGGTGATAGAGCGGTATACACGACCGGCGATGGGCCACCTCTGGACCGACGACGCCAAGGTCCAGAGGTGGCTGGCGGTCGAGATCGCGGTCAGTGAAGCCTGGGCGGAACGAGGTCGAATTCCCGCTTCCGCTATGGAAGAGATCCGGACGGCGCGGTGCGACCTTGGGCGCATGAAGGAGATCGAACAGGAGACCGATCACGATGTCATCGCGTTCCTCCGTGCGGTCGGCGAATCCGTCGGCGAAGCGGCCAGGTTCATCCACCTGGGGTTGACCTCCTCGGATGTTGTCGACACCGGTCTCGCCCTCCAGGCGCGTGATGCCGGATCACTCCTGCTCCGCGAACTCGACGCCCTGGTCGACGTGGTGGGCGCGCGAGCGCTGGAGCACAAGCGCACGCTCACCATTGGCCGCTCCCACGGAATGCACGCCGAGCCGACAACCTTCGGGCTCAAGATGACCGTCTGGTTCGACGAGCTGCGCCGCCACCGCGAACGGTTGCAGCTTGCGGCTGCGCATATCGCCGTCGGGAAGATATCGGGCGCCGTCGGAACGCACGCTCATGTACCACCCGACCTGGAAGAGGCCGTGTGCCGGGAGCTGGGTCTGGGTGTCGAACTGGCATCGAATCAGGTCGTGCAACGTGACCGGCACGCTTTCTTCATCACCACGCTTTGCGGGATTGGCGCGACACTCGAAAAGATCTCCATCGAGATCCGGCATCTCCAGCGGAGCGAAGTAGGGGAGGCCGAGGAGTTTTTCGGCGAAGGCAATCAGGGTTCCTCGGCGATGCCGCACAAGCGAAACCCTCATGCGTCGGAACGGATCAGCGGGCTATCACGCCTTCTCCGCGGGTACGCGACGACGGCGTTCGAGAACGTGGCGTTGTGGCACGAGCGGGACATCAGCCACAGCTCGGCGGAACGAGTGATCTTTCCCGACGCCTGCGTCGTTCTCGACTTCATGCTTGGGGAGACACGAGAGATCCTCGAGCACCTGGTCATCTATCCCGAGCGCATGGTTGCGAACCTCGAGCTGACACATGGGCTGATCTATTCCCAGCGGGTCTTGCTGGCGCTCGTTGACGCCGGCATGGGCCGGCAGGAGGCATACAAGCTGGTCCAGCGACACGCTCACTCATCCACATCGTTCCGGGATGCGATCGCGGCCGATCCTGCGGTGACCGCTCGCCTCCCTGACACGCTCCTCGATCACCTCTTCGATCCATGGCAGCAGCTCCAGCACCTCGATGCCAGCTTCGATCGGCTCGGCCTCCATGAGAGAGTCCCCATTGCGACCTGAGCCGTATTCCATCCGAAGCGGCGTCACCGACGTCTCTCTCCACACCTACCCGCTGGAACGACAGGGCAAGGTGCGGGATATCTTCCGGGTTGGCGAGAGGCTCCTGATCGTCGCGACCGATCGTCTTTCCGCATTCGATGTCGTGCTGCCGACACCCATCCCCGGCAAGGGCATCGTGCTCACGGAAATTTCGGATTTCTGGTTCGATTCCCTGCACGGGATCGTGCCAAATCACCAGTCCAGCATGACACTCGATGATCTCACGCTCACCGCGGTCGAGCGGCGGCTCCTGGGTGGGCGGTCGTCTGTCGTCGAGCGGGCCGATCGGATCGATGTCGAATGTGTCGTTCGCGGCTACCTGGCGGGGTCCGGCTGGAAGGAATACGAGGCCTCCGGCACTCTCGCGGGAGAACCTTTGCCGGTCGGTCTTCCCCGCGCGGGCAAGCTGACCAAACCGCGTTTCACGCCGGCGATCAAGAACGACACGGGGCACGATCAGAACATCTCCCGATCCGTCCTGGCGGATCGGATCGGTGAGAGCCTTGCACGCCAGCTGGAAGAGACCAGTCTCCAGTTGTTCGCGAGGGCCAGCGCTATCGCCAGCCGGGCCGGTTTCATCATCGCCGACACAAAATTCGAGTTCGGCATGATCGACGGCCAGCTCTCGCTCATCGACGAGGCGCTGACGCCGGACAGCTCCCGTTACTGGGATGCCGCCGCCTGGCAACCAGGAGTGGAGCCCCCGAGCTTCGATAAACAGGTGGTGCGGGACTGGCTTGAATCCACTGGCTGGGACAAGCATCCGCCTGGTCCCATCCTTCCGGACCACATCATCCAGACCGCGAGCGACCGCTATCGGCGCGTGCGCGACCGTCTCTTCGCCACAAGAACGTCACACGCAGGAACGGAGGAGCCTTGAGCGACAGGACCTGGCTGATCGAAGCCGAGATCATGCCAAAACGGGGAGTGAACGATCCGCAGGGAGATGTGATCAAGGGCAGCCTCGACGCGCTTGGCTTCGCCGGCGTCGGGCAGGTGCGCTGCGGAAAGGTGATCCGCATCCAGGTCACGGCACCGTCCGTTGAACGCGCGCGCGCCGAGGGCACCGCGATGTGCGACAAGCTCTTGGCCAACCCGGTAATCGAGGAGTACACGCTCTCGGTCTCCACCGCCGAGGGGGAGAACACGAGATGAGCGGAACATTCACCGTTGGTGTCGTTTCGTTTCCGGGTAGTAATGGCGATCACGACGCCATGTATGCCTTCGAGCACCAGATCGGGGCCAACGTCCGCGCGATCGACTACCGGGAGACCAGCCTGCATGGCATTGACGCCGTCGTGCTTCCTGGCGGATTTTCGTATGGGGACGCCTTGCGCTGCGGAGCGATCGCGCGGTTTGCACCGGTGATGTCCGCGATTCGCGAGTTCGCGAATACCGGAGGTCCCGTACTTGGAATCTGCAATGGTTTCCAGATCCTCTGCGAAGCGCATCTCTTGCCGGGAGCGCTGCTGAGAAACCAGTCGCTGCGGTTCCACTGCTTCCGCACCGCCATCCGTATCGAGCGGGGAGACACGGCCTGGACGCGCGGCGTAGAGAGGGGTGAAGTCCTGATCCTTCCGGTAGCGCACGGCGAGGGATCGTACTTCATCGACGACGCGGGTTTGGCGAACCTTATGGTGAACGATCAGGTGGTCGCGCGCTATTGCGAACCGGATGGAACGCGGTCCGATCGGGCGAACGCCAACGGATCGGTTGACCACATCGCCGCGATCTGCAACCGCCAGGGAAACGTGGTGGGCCTGATGCCGCATCCGGAACGAGCGTCGGACCCGGTGCTCGGCGGAGCCGACGGTGCGCGGTTGCTCCGCAGTGTGGTGACGACGGGTTCATTACGTTGACGTAACGGAAGAACTGGGGCCGGGAAAGAGCAAGGGGGGGATTCCGTGACGAACGACACGATGGAACAGCTTCGGACGCGACTAGGCGAGGTGAGCGACATTCGTGGCGCGATCGCACTGTTGGGATGGGACCAGCGGACGATCATGCCACAGCGTGGCGAAGCGGTGCGAGCCAATCGGATGGCGACGCTCAGTAAAATCGCCCATGAGACATTCACCTCCGACGAGACCGGCGAGCTTCTCGAGACGCTTGAAGGTTTCGAAAAGGGTCTCCCATTCGAGGACAACGACGCAGCCCTGATTCGCGTCACGCGGCGCGACTATCAGAAGATGAAGGTCATTCCATCGGACCTGGCGGTCAGAATGTCTCGTGCGAGCAGTACCGGCTACCAGGCATGGGTGGAGGCGCGTTCGACTTCGGATTTTTCGAAACTCCTGCCGGCGCTGGAGGAAATCGTTGGGCTGAAGCGGGAAGAAATCGCGCTGTTTCGCGGAGTCAAGGATGACATCGCGGACGACTACGATGTGCTGCTCGATGACTTCGAACCCGCGCTGACGTCCGCCGAGGTCACCCGCGTGTTCGATGAGCTCAAGGCGGCCACGATTCCGCTGGTTCAGCGAGTCCGGGAGCGCGCGGACCAGGTCGACGATTCACCGGTGCGCGGCGCCTTCGCGCTCGATGTTCAACGCAAGCTGGTGACGACGATCGCGAACCGGCTTGGCTTCAGTGACGATGCGTGGCGGCTTGATCCAACGCAGCATCCGTTCGCAAGTGCGATGGGCGTCAACGACATCAGAATCACCACACGCTACTACGACAATTTCCTGAACCCGGCGCTGTTCGGGACGATGCACGAGTTCGGTCACGGTCTCTATGAGCATGGAGTCTCGGAGGAGCTGGAGCGCACACCGTTGCAGCGGGGCGCATCGATGGCCTTCCACGAGTCTCAATCGAGGATGTGGGAGAACCTGATCGGTCGCGGGCGACCGTTCTGGACATATGGCCTGCCGGTGCTCAGGGAGGCTTTCCCGGAGCAGTTTTCGGATGTCACCGAGGACGGCATCTACCGGGCGGTCAACAAGCTCGGACCGTCACTAATTCGGGTCGAAGCCGACGAGTTGACATACAACCTGCACATCATCCTTCGGTTCGAGCTTGAGCGGGACATCATCGCCGGCAATGTGGAGTTGACCGACCTGCCCCATGCCTGGAACGCCAAGATGGCGGAGTATCTCGGGATCGAGGTCCCGGACGACGCTCATGGCGTGCTGCAGGACGTTCATTGGGGTTCAGGGCTCCTCGGGTATTTCCCGACATACGCTCTCGGCAATGTGGTGTCGCTGCAACTCTGGGAGCGGATCAGGCGCGAGATCCCGGATCTCGACGCGCAGGTCTCCGCGGGCGAGTTCGCGAAGCTGCGCGAGTGGCTCGCCGAGAACATCCACCAGCATGGACGCAAGTTCACACCCGGCGAGCTGCTCCAGCGAGCTGTCGGCACATCGTCGTTCGATCCGCAGCCGCTGATTGCGTACCTGACAGCCAAGGTCGATTCACTCTACGGTGCATAGCACCGGACAAAGGTGTCGATGAGGAGTAGTGGGGACCGTAAGCGGTTCCCACTGCTGGATGTCATCATTGGCGGATGAGAAAGCCAGAGGCCTTTCGCGTATTGCGGACAATTCGCGTTATACGCAAACC